>JAGQRO010000256.1 GCA_020425315.1 Hyphomonas sp.
TGCTGATTGCCCTGCCGCAATCGCCCGAAGCGCGCCGGCCGGACCGGCATCCTGAGGCCGCTGCCCGGGCGCGCAACTGGGTGTCGGAGAAGCTGCGCAATTATGGTGTGTTCACGGACGGCGATGTCGAAGACGTCGCCACGCTGGATGTGCCGGGCCGCCGGCGCGATTTCCCGGCTCGCGCCTGGCACGGCACGGAGAAAGTGCTCGCCGAAGGCCCGCGCGCGGATGTGCGCGCCACGCTGGATGCCGGCCTGCAGGCGGAGGCCGAGCGGATCGCGCTGACCTCTGCGGAGGCCCAGGGGCCGGACGTTCAGGTTGCCGTTCTGGTGGTGCATATCCCGACGCGGGCCGTGCGGGCCGAAGTCGGTTCGGCCTCACGGGAGCGCGAAGGCGGCTGGCTGGACCTGACGGCGCAGGCGCGCTCGCCGGGCTCCACATTGAAGCCCTTCATCTATGCCATGGCCTTCGATGATGGCACCGCTGCGCCGGATACGCGCGTGGCAGACCTGCCGACGCGGTTTGCCTCCTACCAGCCCGAAAATTTCGACCGCATGTTCCGTGGCGATGTGCGCGTATCCGACGCGCTGCAGCACTCGCTCAACATTCCGGCTGTCCTGATGCTGGACCGGGTGGGACCGGAGCGCTTCGCCAGCCAGCTCGCCCTGGCCGGGGCGCGCCCGCGCATCAGCGGCGGGGCGGACCATGAGGCGGGCCTTGCCATCGCCCTCGGCGGGGCGGGCCTGACGGCGCGGGAACTGGCCGTGCTCTATTCCGCCCTCGGCGATGGCGGCATCGCCAAGCCGCTGGTCTGGCGCGCGGAGGAGGAACAGGCAAGCTTCGAGGCCGACGGCAAGCGCCTCGTATCCGCCGAAAGTTCCGCCGACATCCTGGACATCCTGCGCAAGGCACCGACGCCGGAGGGCCGCATGCCGGGATCGCTGACGGCGCATGCCCCGCAGATCGCCTTCAAGACCGGCACGTCCTATGGCTTCCGGGATTCCTGGGCGGCTGGTGTGTCTGGCCAGCACGCCATTGTCGTCTGGGTCGGCCGGGCCGATGGGGCGCCGCGCCCCGGCATCACCGGGCGGGAAGCGGCCCTGCCCATCCTGTTCGAGATTGCCGACCGCACCGCCCATCACCTGCAGGACGAAGGCGAAGCCACCTGGCGCCTGACGAGCGCGCCGCGCGCCCGTTCGAAAGGCGCCCTGAGGACGCTGGCCGAGCCCGGGCCGCCGCAGATCCTGTTCCCGCCACAGAATGCCGAGCTTTGGGGCGGCGCGATCAATGGCCGCTCGCAGCGCGCCTTCGTGCTGGCCGGGCGCGGGGAGGGGCGTCTCAGCTGGTATATCGATGGGGAACCCTCCGAACTGGACGATGCAGGCGCCCCGGTCTGGGCCCCTGAGAGGCCCGGGTTCTACACCGTCACGGCGGTCGATCCGGACGGGCGGACCAGCCGCGTAAAGGTGCGTGTGGTTACCGGGCCTGCCTGAAAACACGGCATTGCCACAATTGCGCCGCGGTCTGACAACACGCGGTCAACACAAACATGTTAAGGCTGTGATTACGGTCTTTTCCCGGGGCTGGTTTTTCCCATATGAGGCTTGTCCGCGAAACGGCCATTCGAGGCCGGACCGAATATTGAGTTGTGATCATGCGTCCACGTTCTGCCCAGTCGATTGCCCTTGCTGCCGGCCTCGCCTCCATGGCGCTTGGATTCTTTTCGAGCGCTGGCGCTCAGGACCAGGTGTCCACCCCGGACGCCAAACGCCTGTCGACGGCGGTGTTCGCCGGCGGCTGTTTCTGGTGCGTGGAGTCCGATTTCGACAAGGTGGACGGCGTCGTCTCGACCATTTC
>JAGQRO010000257.1 GCA_020425315.1 Hyphomonas sp.
GGCCTGATGCCGAACCCGAAAGTCGGCACCGTGACCCCGAACGTGGCGCAGGCCGTCAAGGACGCAAAGTCCGGCTCGGTCGAGTTCCGTGTCGAGAAGGCCGGCATCATCCATGCCGGCGTCGGCAAGGCCTCGTTCGCTGAAGCAGACATCGAGAAGAACGTGAAAGCCTTCCTCGACGCGCTGGTGAAGGCCCGCCCATCGGGCGCCAAGGGCACGTTCGTGAAGAAGATCTCGCTCTCGTCCACCATGGGCGCCGGCGTCGTCATCGACACTGCGGAAGTCACCCAGAAGGCCTGATCCTTCCAAGGCAACCGAATTCAGAAAGCCCGGCACCGCAAGGCGCCGGGCTTTTTGTTTGCCCGGCGCTTGTTTGGCGATCCGCCGGATACATGCCAGTCTTCCGGTGGGGAACGCACGGATCAGGGAGACGCAGGCTCATGAGGTGGATGCAGATTGCCGGCGCCGGCGCAGTATTGGCAGTGATCGCGACAGCCTGCACGGCGACAGAGCCGGTGCCCGGACCTGTGCCGGGCCCCGGGCCGGTCATCGAGCCGGATCCGGTGGAGGCCAAGGCCTGCACGATGACCGGGGCGAAGATCATCAATCTCAGCCAGGACCAGAAGGATCATGCGATCTGTGACCTGAAACTGTCGAGCGCGGACGAGGACGATGTCGTCGCCTGCATCGCGGACTGGATCGAGGACAATATCGCCGAAGAATGCCGGGGCAGCTACGACATCTATGTGCCCGGCACGGCGGCCGAGCATGGCGCGTGGAAACAGTTCAATGCCATGTTCGACGAGGCGAACGGGCGCGCACATATCTCGCTTCAGTACCAGGACGATACGGCGATCGAGCCCGGCATGTTCCGGACCGATCCCAATCTCGACCCGTTGAAATATGACGAGGGCGTGCGCGACGGGCGCAATTCGCTGCGCTACCTGCTGAAGGCCATCCGGACGAAGTCGGATGTGCCGGGTGTGGCAGAGGTGACGGATGTGCGCGTGTTCGGCCACAGCAAGGGCTCGCACTCCGTCGCGATGACGGCTATCGATCCGGACCCGGACTATAATTATGCCGAGTTCTATGCCTTCGCCCAGCCGGGCCGCACGGACAAGGATATCGATGCGTTGCTCTCCATGCCGAAGGCGCCGCTCGGCCGGCCGGGCTATATGGAGAAACTGGCGCCGAACCTGATCGGCATCACGTACGCGAATGACGAGGTGCAGTATTACACAGGCCTCGGGCCGTCAGGTGTCATCATGCCTGAGATCTGGGCCTTTCCGGGCCTGATCAAGGATACCGGGCCAGCCGGGTTCAGCGGCATCGGCAATTTCCGGATCGACCATCACAATAATTATGGCGGCGACTATGAAGACGGCGCAGCGGGACTCAAGGCCGATGACTGGCGGCTGGGGAAGGGGCAAAAGGAACCGAACTTTCCCTATTGCGCCGCCGGCAGCAAGGCGAGCTGGAGCGACAAGGACGCCGAAGGCTGTTCGAAACGCGCCTACCGCTACACGCCCTGGTTCTGGGGCAACGAAACCTGCCGTCAGATGGCCTTCGACATGATGCAGGCGGACGATCCGTCGCCGGTGAAGATCGGCAATTCCGGGCCGCGCGGGGCGAACTGTTCCGAGGCCGGGGCCGTGATCGATGTTTCGGCGTCGATGAAATATTACGTCAATCTGCATGACGACAATCGCTGCGACTACAACCTGAAAGTCTCGTTCCAGTCACCGGGCGGCGGGACGACCTATGGCGACATTACCGTCAAGGAGCGGAAGGATCAGGACAAGTATATCGTCTCACCGGTAGAGACGATGACCCTTCCGAATGAAATTCGTATACGGATCGACGCCGATATGGTGGGGCATGACGAGAACTGGATCGACAAGTGCAACCAGCTGTCGGCTTCCACGGCCTATATCAAACACATCAAGCTGACCTTCCGGCATCCGGGGCATGGCAGGAGCGTGACGCGCTATGTGGTGCGCGGCTGGAATGAGGGTGACGGGGTCCTCGATGGCGTCAAGCCTGTCGACAAGCTGACCAGCAATTCGAATACCGGTTGGCGCCGCATCAACTATAGCGGCTCGATGGATTCCTGGGACCTATTCCAGAAGAAGAATGCGCTGGCCATTCAGGGCAAGACGGAGAAGGGCCGCAAGGGCACCTTCTACAAGACCGTGTATCTGGTGGATTGAAAACAGGGCCCGGCACATGGCTGCGCCGGGCCCCGAAGTCTTCACCGATCAGCCCGTGACGGACAGGCGGATGAAGGCGCCGCGTCCGGCCCCCGGCACGCGGGAGCCGAGGGCGACGTCGCCGAAGCCGTTGCGGTTGTATCCGGCGAGGTGGTCGCGTGTGACCTGGTCGAGCAAATTCTCCACCCCGGCGGAGAGGCGCACGCCGTCCTTCACCTGCCAGTCGCCATAGAGGCTGAGCACGACATAGCCGGGCGAAGGTGCCTCGCTGTTGGTGGCGGAGACCTCGTTTTGTTCGGCAACCGCGCGGGCTTCGAACGTTGCCGACCAGACGGCCGCTTCCCAGGTCAGGTCCGCGGTCAGGCTGTGCGCGGCGACCCGGTAGAGATTGTCGTCAATGTCGCGCCGTTCGCCGCGGACATAGTTCAGCACACCATCGATCCGCAACGGTCCGGTAAAGTCATAGCCAAAATCCATGTCGAAGCCGTAGAGGCGCGCGTCGACATTGGCCCAGCGCAGCGGGGTCGGATCGCCGTTCATGTTGGCGACCATTTCCTGCGGCGTGTTGAGGACGCCGGGCGTGTCATCGAACGGCACACCCTGGATATAGTCGTCTACCTGCCGTACGAAGACCGTCGGGCGGGCATACATGTCCGAGGTTGCGAAGTCGAAGCCGGCTTCGGCGATCCAGGCGGTTTCCGGGTCCAGTGTCAGGTCGCCGACATAGATGTTGCCGTCGGCGAGGCCGCCGCTGGCATTGAGGGGCAGCCAGCCATAGCGCTGGATATAGCCCGGCATCTGCTGCTTGCGGGCGAGCGTGACGCGCCAGGACAATCCGTTCTCGGACGGTGTCCAGAAGCGGGCGACGACATCCGCCAGCATCTCCTCACCGGAGCGGTCGGCCGTGTTGAACTGCATGGCCAGCATCTGGGGCATGGCCGGCAGGGCCGGGCCGAGCACGGCATCGCCGGCATCATAGCTGTTCCGGTCGAGGCGCAGGCCGAGTTCGCTATCGAACGGGCCGAGGGCGCCGGTCCATTCGGCAAAGGCGCCGAAACGGTCTTCGGTCACATGCGGGAAGGGCGTGACGAAGAAGCCGGCATTGGCCGGGTTCACGATGAACATGTTGTGGTCGACCTTGTCGCCGTCGAGGCCGATGAGGAGACCGCCGCCAAGTGCATCGAAGCCTGCCTTCAGGCCCGCACCGCGTGTGGTGGCGCTGGCGAAGGCTTCGCGCAGGTTCATCATCGGCGGGGCCGGGCGCTGGTCGAAATTGTTCATTGCATGCTCGACATCGGTGTAGTGCACCTCTGCCGACACGCGGGCGCCGCCGATTTCGGTGTCGTAGGCGAGGCGCGCGAAGTCCGTATCGAAATAGCGGATGTCCATCGGGAAGGGCGGGTTGCCGGAAGGCCCGGTATTCTGGCGCCTTGCATCGAGGCTGAGCGTGCCGCCCGCCACTTTCGCGCCGGCCGAGAGGCCGAACACGCCGCGCTCGAACGCGGTGCCGGCGATGGTGCCGTCCTTGTACTCGGTGTCGTCGCCTTCTTCCCATGAGCCGATCACATTGAAGCGCCAGCTGTCGGTCGAGGCGCCGATGACGCCGCCGCCGGAGAAGCTGTCATTCACGCTGCGCGCGCCGAAGCTGAGATCGTAGCCGAATTCGGCCGCAGCGGAGTCTGCGAAGTCGACCTTCTTGAACACCGCATCGGCGCCGCCGGCGAGGCCGGGGCCTTCGGAGACCGGCGAGACGCCGCGATCGATCACCACGGCCGCGACCAGCGGGGCAGGGGCATAATGGAAGGCCGGGTCCATCAGGTTCGGCCCGCCGGAGGCAAGCCGCTGGCCGTCGACGCGCAAATTCAGGCGCTCGCCGAACAGGCCGCGATACTGCATCTGGCCGGAGAGTTCGCCATTGGCGATGCGGGCGCCGCCGGGCGTGCGGGCAGTGAGATAGGTGACGTCACCCCCGGTCAGCGGGCCGGCATCCGGCGCGATGGCGCTTTCGGTGGCGGTGACCGGGCGGCTGCCGGTGACGATGATGACGTCCTGCAGGGCCGGTTCGGAGTCCTGGGCAGTGGCAGGCAGGGCGAAGGCGCCAAGGGCGATCAGCCCCGCGCCGGAGAGAAGATGGAGTTTCATTGTACATGTCCTTGGCGCCTGCACGGCAGCAGGCAGTGTCTGAGTGATCTGGAAAGGTCAGGTCAGACGCGGACGGGTGGCCCGCGGGCGGGCAGGGGGGCGGCGACGGGATCGCTGGCGATCTCGCGCACATAGGGCTTCGCGCCGATCAGCGGCGGACCAAACAGGTCAGGTGCACGGAACAGCGGAGGGTCGGCGACATCCAGGGCGGCGTTCAGGGCGAAGGGGCAGGGGGCGCTGTCATCGTCGTCATCGCCGCCGGTGTCCTGCGTGTCCGGCACTTCGCCGACCTTGCCGGTCGTCAGGTCCAGCCAGACATCATGTGTCCCGCCGCCGGCGCCGCACATGCGGATGACGAGACCGCGGCCATCCTCGGCCTGGTCCAGCATGTAGCCGGACGGCACCGCGCCGCGCACGCTGAGCGCGGCGACGAGCAGCATGACCGCATAGAAACGGGCCCGCTTCAGGAAGGCGGCAAGCTTTGCCATTCGCTGCGGCTTAGTCCGAAATGAGACCGCCGCGAACGCGACAAAAGCGCTTGAGGTGCCAAATGCCGGAGGGGGCTTGGCAGGGGCGGGCGGCAGTTCCACAATGCCGGCCCGGTGGAGGACGTTCGATTTGATGCGGTTCCTGGCCCTTGTTCTGGTGACAATCTGGCTGGCCCTGTCGGTATCGGCGCAGGAACAGCGCTACGCCCTGTTGATCGGGAATGAGGACTATCCCGCAGTTGTCGGCCCCCTGTCGCTGCCGCATGAAGATGTCGACCGGATCCGGGGCGGGCTGGAGCGGGCCGGCTTTGCGCCCGGAAACATCACGGTCCTCAAGGACGCCACCCAGTCAGAGATGAATCTCGCCATTGCGGAATTCTCCGACCGGCTGAGCCAGGACGGGGCGAATTCGGTGGGCTTCTTCTACTATTCCGGCCATGGCGGATCGGCTGAGGCGAGCGGCGTGCGCCAGAACTACCTCATCCCCTCGAAGACGCCGGTGACGAACGCTTCGCAGCTGCCGATCCTCGGTGTGTCGGTGGGCGGCCTGATCGACAGCCTCGCCGCGGCCGATGCCAAGGCCGTGTTCATCGTGTCGGATGCCTGCCGCAACACCTTGCCGCTGACCTCCTCGAAAGGTGGGGAATCCGACAAGGGCATGGTGCGGGTGAATGCGCGTTCGGGCCTGTTCATTGCGTTTGCCACCGCCGATGGGGCGACCGCGCCGGATGACGGGTCCTTCTCCACCGCGCTGGCGACGCAGATCGCCACGCCCGGCCAGACGGCGGACCGGGCCTTCACGCTGGCGCTGAGGGAAGTGGCCAACAAGCGGCCGGGCAACCGGCTGCCCTTCTCGGTGGACGGGCTGCGCGGCGACATCTGCTTTGCCGGCTGCGACGCGCCGCCATCGCCGATTGCCACGGACGAGCAGGTTGCGCTCGGCCAGGCGCTCAGCTCCGATGATCCGGCCGTTCTGGAGGAATTCCTGCGCCGGTTCCCGAATAGCCATTCCATCGGCTATGTCGAGACACGCCTCGCCAATTTGCGTCAGGCCGACCCGTCTGACGGCACCAAGCAGGCCCAGGCCCGGAAGGCCACCGTCATGTGCAAGCGTGGGCAGGACAGCGCCTGCTACAATGCCGCCATCTATTATGCGACCGGATGGGGCGTCGAGAAGGACATGGCCGAAGCTGCCCGGCTCTATGGCATCGCCTGTGAGGCCGGCGGGCACGAAGCCTGTTTCAATCTTGCGCTGGACCTGAAATCCGGCAATGGCATTCCACAGGATCAGGCCGAATCCCGGCGCCTCCTGCTGAAGGCCTGCGATGGCGGCCTCGACCGCGCCTGCCGGGAACTCCAGAACGGCCAATAGGGCCGCCCCTTGACTTTTTATGACTCAAGGGGGTTGCGGCGGTGCACAAGAAGCGTTAACACCGCGCCCTTGACGGGAGTTCTCCGATGTGCATTCGGCGGCCTCCCGTTTTCCTGTCCTAGACCATAGGTCACGTTTTCGAACGCGATAACGGCTTTTCGGCCACCTATGCAGACGGGGTGAG
>JAGQRO010000258.1 GCA_020425315.1 Hyphomonas sp.
AGATCCACAATCTAGCGCTCTAACCTACTGAGCTAAGGCGGCACGTGGGTGGCAGATACAACCCAAACACCCATGTTTCAAGCCGATCCGATCAGCAGATTCGGAACGGCTCCCGGTTAAGGATCAGACCTTGGCGACCTGGTCGAATTCGAGGTCCACAGGCGTTCCGCGGCCGAAAATGGACACGGTGACCTTCAGGCGGCCATTCGCCTCGTCGATCTCCTCGACAGCGCCCTCGAAGCCCTGGAACGGACCGTCATTGACCTGCACCTGTTCACCGATCTCGAAGGACACTTTCGGACGCGGGCGTTCTGCAGTCGTGTCTGCAGCGGTGCCCAGAATCCGGTCGACCTCGCGCTGACGCACGGGCAGCGGCTTCTTGCCACCTTCGGCGCCGAGGAATCCCGACACTTTCGGCGTGTCCTTGACGAGGTGGTAGACATCGTCGGTCAGCACGGCCTTCAGCAGGACGTAGCCCGGGAAATGCCGGCGCTCGACGGTCTTCTTCTTGCCGCGCGCGACTTCGACAACTTCCTCGGTCGGCACCTGGATGTCCTCGATCAGTTCAGACAGGCCCTTGCGTTCGGCCTGCTCCAGAATCGATGCCGCGACCTTCTTCTCGAAGTTCGAATAGGCATGGACGATGTACCATTTCGCTTCAGCCATGGGGCCAGCGCACTCCCAATATTCCTGCGATCCCGAGGCCCTAGAGGCCGGTGATCGTTTTGACAAACCAACCGATGATCAGATCGGCACCGAAGAGGAAGAGCGCGAACAGGACAGACATGATGATGACGAAAATCGTCGCCTGAATCGTCTCCTGACGCGAAGTCCAGGTCACCTTTGCACCTTCCGCACGAACCTGGCGGAAGAACGTGATGGGCCCGACTCTTTTCTTCTTAACCTTCTCGGCCATACCGATACTCTCTCGAAAAGCGGGGGGTTAGCGGTTTTGGGCCGCGACGTCCACGGGTAATCTACAGGATATTGAACATCATGGCATGTGAGGCCGCGTCCAGGCTCATGCAAGACTCAGGGTGCGCCCGGATCAGGCCGGCTGGCCGAATTTGCGCGGCGGCAGGCCCGGCACATCCACCTGCACCGCAAACAGGCTGCCGGACAGCGGCCGGGCGTCGAGCTGCGGGAAAGTCATGCCCGCGCGGGCGGTAGTGATGAACAGGGTGCGCAGGTCCGGTCCGCCAAAGGCAACGCTGGTCGGACGTGGCGCAGCGAGGATGATGACCTGATCGACCGTCCCGTCCGGCGCGAAGCGCACGACGCGCGAGGCGTCCCACAGGCAGGTCCACAAACAGCCTTCCGAATCGATTGCCGACCCATCCGGGAACCCGCCAAACTCATAGGTCGTCGCGAAGACCCGCCGGCCCGACAGGGCCCCGCTCGCCTGGTCATAGTCATAGGCCAGGATTTCCTGTTCGGCGGAATTGCAGGTGTAGAAGGTCTTGCCGTCGGGCGAGAACTGCATCGTGTTGGTGACCATCACCGAGGGGAGCCGGAGCGGCGACAGGGTCCGGTCCGGCCCGAACCTGTAGTAGGAGCCACTCGCCTCCTTCTCGGCATCGTCCATCGTGCCGAACCACAGCGACCCATCCGGCGCGACGCCGCCATCATTCGTGCGGTTACCTTCCGGCTCGCCTTCGATGACAGCGATCCGGTCATAATGCTCTGTAGCCGGATCGAATACGCCGATCTCCCGGTCCCCGGCCATCAGGAACAGGCCCTCGTGCAGCGTGATCGTGCTGGCCCGGATCGGCAGGTCGTAGCGGCGGGTATTGCCGGTCTTCGGATTGTAGCGGTGCAGCTTCGCCCGCTTGATATCCACCCACCAGAGGAACCCTTCGGTTTCGCTCCACATCGGGCCTTCGCCAAGCAGGCACCCGGTCGGGGCAACACATTCCGGAGACATCATCATGGCGCGCCCCTCACCCGACCAGCCCGGCTTCCTCGGCAAGCGAGAACAGGCCGTCCTGTGTCGCCTCCTCGGCCGAATATTCTTCAAACTCCGCGCCCAGCGTTTCGAGCGCGATGCGGTAGGCCTCCAGCAACGGCCCGTCAGCGACCAGCGCCAGTTCGTCGCCGGGATCATAGTGCGCGGCTACATCCGCCCCGATCAGCAGCCCGGTCAGCGCCACGGTGTGGTATTGCGGATCAAGGTCGCCCGTCATCCGCGCCGCCCGAACGGCAAAGGGCGATGCGGCGTCGTCAGTGTCGAGCGATTTCTCGACCCATTCCCGGTACACCGCCTCGTCGAAGACCTGTTCGATCCCCGGCGGCGATTTGAGGCCGCCTGCACCCAGGAGGAGTTCGCGCAGCTCGCCGGTCATCTCCGTGGAAAAGCCGACCACCCGTCCATGCTCCAATGTGACATGCTTGGTGTGCGTGCCGGGCATGCAGACCCAGCCATGGGCCTCTTCCAGCGCGAACAGCTGCGTCTCTTCTCCGCGCATGATATCCGGCGGCGAGGCCTGTTTCAGGCCGGGCACGATATGGATGCCCTGTGCGGCAACAAGGTGCCCGGGCAGCGCTGCCAGCTGGAACGGCACAGGAAGGTAGTCAGTCCGCAGGACACCCTCGGAGCTTCCGACGGCCCCGCAGGCGAGGACCGGAACCTCAGGCCACTCCCCCAGCCATTCGGAGATATGGAAATGAAGCCGCTGCAGCGCGTCACCGCCATGGGTGAGCATCCCGTCCCGGGCGGATGTGTGCCCGATCACCTCACCCTCATCATCGAATGCCCAGGCCCGGAACGCCGAGGAGCCCCAATCGATGCCAAGGAGGACCATCCTGTCCTTCATGCGGCACACCCGAAAAAGCACAGACGAAAGCAGAGTCGGACAAATTGCATGCCTTCAGGTCTCTTGCACCGGATGGAAAGTCAATCCATTCCCTCAATCTCGCCGATGGCGGACCCGATCAGACAGGCGGTGCAAGAACCGCCCGACTCACGACAGGACGGGAACCATGACCCAGCCGACCGATCCCAATCACACGCGCGCTGCGAGTGAATTCGCCCGCCTGCTCGGCATCATGGCCCAGCTGCGCAATCCCGAGGGCGGATGCCCCTGGGACCTTGAGCAGGACTTCCGCACCATCGCGCCCTACACGATCGAGGAAGCCTACGAGGTCGCTGACGCAATCGAGCGCGGCAGCATGGCGGATTTGCGCGAGGAACTGGGTGACCTGCTGTTCCAGGTCGCCTTCCACAGCCAGATGGCGACCGAGGCAGGTGCGTTCGACGCCGCCGATGTCGCCTCCGCGATCAGCGAGAAGATGCTGCGCCGGCATCCGCACGTTTTCGAAAAGTCGGACAACCGCTCCTCCGACGACCAGATCGTCGCCTGGGAGGTGATGAAGGCGGAAGAACGGGCGGCGAAGGCTGAAACTGGCGCACCAGAGAGGGCCCTTGACGGTGTCGCCCTCTCCCTGCCCGCGCTGATGCGTGCCGAGAAACTGCAGAAACGTGCCGCCCGGACCGGCTTCGACTGGACCGAGCCGGAGCCGATCTTCGACAAGCTGGAAGAAGAGACGGCCGAACTGAAGGAAGCCATGGCGTCCGGCGACGCGGACGCCATCCTGGACGAGATGGGGGACCTCCTGTTCGTGGCGGCCAATCTCGCCCGCCGACTGAACGTCGATCCGGAAGTTGCCCTGCGCCGGGCCAATGACAAGTTCGAACGCCGCTTCCGGGGGATGGAACAGCTCGCAGAAGCACGCGGCGCCGACTTCACCGCATTGGACCTCGACGCACAGGAAGCCCTCTGGCAAGCCGTGAAGGCGACTGAGCGCCAGGGCTAGAGCGTTTCAGAAATTTCCGGAAACTCGGCCCGGAACTGACCTGTTCGTTCCGGACGGAGGCGAACGGTGAGCATCGTTGACCCATCCTCCAGCGCCTCCTCCGAAAGGACATCGCCGTTTCGGTGCAGCCAGGCTCGGGCACGCCCGTCCTTCGGTTCGAGATGCAGCGTCAGCGTCGCGGCGCCTTGCAGCAGCGCAGCCTCGATCAGCATGAGAAGCGTGTCGACGCCATCGCCGGTCAGGGCCGAAACCATGACAGCAGGATATTCCGGGTCGCCCTTGAGGCTCGCGGCAAGGGCATCCCATTTGTCATCCGGCAGCAGATCGACCTTGTTCCATGCCTCGATGATCGGCGGCAGCGGCAGGCCGGTTTCCTGTTCCAGCCGTTCCAGGACCTGCATGACGTCGTCAGCCTGGTCCCGGTCCGCCCGGCTCGACCGGTCCCGCACATGCACCAGCAGGTCTGCCTGCATGGCCTCTTCCAGCGTTGCCTGGAAACTGTCGATCAAATGGGTCGGCAGGTCCGTGATGAACCCGACCGTATCGATCAGCGCCGCTTCTCCCATGGTCGGCAGGTCAAGCCGTCGGATCGTCGGGTCCAGCGTGGCAAAAGGCATGTCGCGGGCAAACACAGAGGCGCCGGTCATCCGGTTGAACAGCGTCGACTTGCCGGCATTGGT
>JAGQRO010000017.1 GCA_020425315.1 Hyphomonas sp.
GCTCCGGCGACCGCAGCCAGAAAGTTCGCACTTACAACTATCCCGAAAACCGCGTCACCGATCACCGCATCGGCCTGACGCTCTATTCGCTGGACCGCATCATTTCCGGCGACAAGCTGCAGGACGTGATCGAGGCGCTGATCACCGAAGACCGGGCCCGCAAGCTGGCCGCGATGGATGATCAGTAAGACGTCTACGGACTATGCCGGTTGCCTGCGCGAGGCCGCGCAGCGCCTTGGCCGTGCCGGCATCGAAGAGGCACGCCTCGAAGCCCGGCTCCTGATGCTCGCCGCGTCCGGCCTCACCGCCGCCGGACTGATCTCTGCCGAACGCGACGAGGTGCCGCCCGGCATCGCCGCCCGCTTCGAGGCGATGATTGCCGAACGCGAGACGCGCCGTCCGCTGCAGCACATTGTCGGCACGGTCTGCTTCTACGGCCTCGACCTCCTGTGCGACGACCGCGCGCTGATCCCGCGCCCGGACAGCGAGATCGTCGTCGAAGCTGCCCTCGCCCTGCTGCCGGAGGACCGCCCGGTGCGCGTCGCCGATCTCGGCACCGGCTCGGGCTGCCTGCTCGCGGCACTCCTGTCGGCCCGGCCGCTGGCGAGCGGGGAAGGGGTGGAGGCGAGCCATGAGGCCGCTGCGCTCGCCCGCGAAAACCTCGCCGGCCTCGGTCTCGATCCGCGCGCCGGCATTTTCGACGGTTCGTGGACGGAGTGGGAGGGCTGGCCGGCCGCTGACCTCATCATTTCCAACCCGCCCTATATCGCCTCCGCCGGGATTGCGACGCTCGCCCCGGAAGTGCGCGCGCACGATCCGCTCGCCGCGCTCGATGGCGGGGCCGACGGGCTCGATGCCTATCGCGAGATCGTCTCGCTGGCCGCCGCCGGCATGAAACCCGGCGCCGCGCTCGTCTTCGAGATCGGCCATGACCAGAAGGACGCCGTCTGCCGGTTAATGTCCGGGGCAGGATTTTCCGCCATCGGCACCGCGCAGGACCTTGGCGGCAATGACCGGGCCGTCTGGGGCTTGAAACAGGGCTGAAACAACTCACATTTCCGCTTGGCGCCCAAGGCGTTACGGGTTAGAAGAATCATGTGAAACGATAAGAGCGTCTACCAACGGTGTCGCTTTTCGGTCACAAACTCGCGCACATTCGGGGCTTGGGCCAGCTGAATTGAAACGGCCAGCGCGACGGGAACTGCCTGCCAGAAACAGCAGGCGCATGAACATGGGACTGATTTCATGAAACGCTCACGTGGGCGCAACCGCCGGTCAGGCGGGAACAACCAGAACAATTTCAACAATCCCAACCGGCACTTCGAATCTGTCGGTCCGGATGTGAAGATCCGCGGCTCGGCCCAGCAGGTGCTCGAGAAGTACCAGCAATATGCCCGCGACGCGCAAACCAGCGGCGACCGCATCCTGTCGGAAG
The DNA here is from genome assembly GCA_020425315.1 of Hyphomonas sp. Classification (GTDB taxonomy): domain Bacteria; phylum Pseudomonadota; class Alphaproteobacteria; order Caulobacterales; family Hyphomonadaceae; genus Hyphomonas. The sequence goes on from JAGQRO010000017.1 coordinate 1,436, forward strand.
CCTATTTCCAGTTCGCGGAACATTACCAGCGCATCGTCGCCAAGCAGCAGGAAGCGCGCGACCGCCAGCAGCAGCAACAGCGCGGCAATCGCGATGACCGCGACCAGGGCCGCCGCGACGACCGCGACACGTCCCGCAATGACAGCGACGACGATACGGCCGACACCGCCGAAGGCGCTGAAGCCAGTGTCGAGCGCCGCGATGCACCGGCTGCTGACAAGTCCGACAGCGATGATGACGCCATGCGCGTGATCGATGCCGACGAGAAAGAGGCCGAAGCGTCGAATGAAGACGAGGCCCCGAAACGCGGGCGTGGCGGCCGCCGCAAGCCCTACAATCGCCGCGACAAGGAAGAGACCGCTGAGTCCTCCGACGCCGCCGAAGGCGTGATGAAAACGCTCTCGCGCGGACGCCGCAAGGCCGCTGACTCGGAAGAGACCTCCGCCGAAGCGACGGACTGAGCCGTCGCCGGCATTTAATCCGGCGCCAAGGTTGCCGTCCCGACCTGTGAGGCTAAACTGAGCCGATCAGTGAGGGGACCACCGCAATGCGCCTGTGGCTCGTTGTCATTCTCGCCTTGGTCTGCCTCGTGCAGGTGGCCGACGCTGAGCCCCGGTTCGCTCTGGTTATCGGCAATCAGGATTATCCTGCCTCCGTCGGCCGGCTGTCGAACACACATGCCGATGCCGAACGGATTGCCGATGCACTCGAAGAAGTGGGCTTCGAGGTCGAGACGGTCCTCGATCAGGACAAGGACGGTATCGAAGCGTCCCTTCAGGCTTTCCAGCAGCGCCTGATCGACGCCCCCGGCGCGATCGGATTTTTCTATTATTCCGGCCATGGCGGCTCGGCCGAACTGCCCGGGAAGGGCCGCCAGAACTATCTCATTCCCTCGCACGAAGAAATTTCAATTGCACAGCACCTGCCATTGAAGGGCGTCGAATTGGGCGATGTGATCGACGGCCTGTCGATCACCGGCGCCAAGGCCCTGTTCGTAGTGACGGATGCCTGCCGCAACTCCCTGCCGTTCAGTGAGGAGAAGGGCCAGGGCAGCCTGTCCAACAAGGGCATGGTGCGCATGCCCAGCCCGCCCGGAATGCTGATCGCCTATGCCACGGCCGAGGGGGAAACGACGCCCGACGATGGCGCCTTCTCGACGGCCCTTGCCGAGGAGATTGCGGTTCCTGGCCAGGATGCCAGCCTGGCCTTCCTGCGCGCCTTGCAGAGTGTGGCCGGCACGCGGTCAGGCGGGCGGATGCCCTTCTTCACGCCGGGAACCATTCCGCGCGATGTATGTTTTGCGTCCTGCGACTTTGCACCTGATACGGCCGATGCCACGACCTGGGCACTGATCCGCAATGATTGCGAAGCCGCGCTCTATCTCGAGGCCTATCCGGATGGCGCCTATGCCGCCATGGCGCGGGTGCGTGCGGCCCGGTGCCTGGCAGGCGCGGCGGGCACAGGCTCGAAATCGCTGGGCCGTGACGACCTTGCCGCGGAACTTGCCGGCATCGACGGCACCGATCCGCGCGCCCGGACATGGGTCTTGCTGGACAGCGTGATGGAGCGGTTCACGCTGGAAGACCTGAAATTCCTGGCCGACAGTGGAAATGCCGATGCTGCAGTCCTGCTGGCACGCGCCTATACTGACGGGAAATATGTGGAGCGCGATTTCTCCTTGTCGGCGGTCTATAACCGTCAGGGATGCGATGGCGGGCAAGTGATTGGTTGCACCAATCTCGGGACGCAATTTCTGAGGGGCCAGGGTGTCGGGCGGGATCAGGAACAGGCAATCGCCTTTTCACGGAAAGCTTGCGATGGCGGCCAGCTGGTAGGTTGCAAGAACCTCGGTGATTTCTACAGGGATGGCCGGATCGGCGAAAAGGACCCGGTCCGGGCTGTCGAACTTTACCGCTTCGGGTGTTCGAAAGGTGAGCCGTATGGATGCAATTCGCTCGCGGGCATGTATGCGCGTGGACAGGGCGTGCCGGAAGACGCGGCCGAATCCTTCAGATTGTACAATAAGGCCTGCGAACTGGGGTTTGAGGAACCCTGCCTTCGTCTCGGCAATGCCTACCTCAAGGGTCGTGGAGTAGACGAGGATGACGAAAAAGCTGTCGGCTATTTTCGAAAGGCCTGCGAACTTGGATATGTAAAGGGCTGCACGAATGTCGGCGTCAGTTTCCTGTACGGTGCAGGGGTGCCGGAACAGTTCAAGCTGGCCAGCAGGTATCTCACCGAGGCCTGCGATGCGAAAGAGGGGGTCGCTTGCTACCAGCTGGGCCAGATGCACACACTGGGAAAAGGCGTCGAAAAGAACTATGCCAGCGCAGCCCCCTTTTACGAACTGTCCTGCCAGTACGGCAATGACTTCGGTTGCTATACGCTTGGACATGCCTACGAGTTCGGAAAAGGCATCGGGAAGGATCTGGAGAAGGCGTTCGGCCTCTACGACAGCGCCTGCACGAATGGTGAGGAAAAGGCCTGCTACAGGTTGGCCTTCCTGTACAGCAAGGGGGCGGGAACGGCCAGGGACACCGGCAAGGCCCTCGAAGTCTATGAGAGCAATTGTACGGCCGGACACAATTCGAGCTGCAGCCAGCTTGCACGGATCTACAGGGATGGCGAACTGGTTCCCGGCGATATCGGCAAGGCGGAACACTATTATCGCACCGCCTGCGAACGGGGCTCCCTGACCTCTTGCCAGTTCCGCGGGGAACTCCTCCTGCAACCGGACACAGGTATACAGGACTATGCCGAAGCCAATCGCTTGTTCCGATCTGGCTGCAATGCTGGCCGGCTGAACGCGTGCATTTCTCTGTCCCAGCAGTATGCGCGTGGAAATGGGGTGGAGCAGGATTTCGACACCGCATCGGATCTGGCGCTGGATGTCTATGCCGCATCGGAGGCGGCGCAATACGTCGACTGGGCATATAAGCTTGCGGGGCTGGCGGGCCGGGAAGGACGATTGGATATCGCCCGCGCACTGATTGAGCCGCAATGCCGTGACGGATATGCCGACGCCTGTAACCTACTGGCCTGGCGGCTGGCGACCGCGCCGGATGATACTTTTCGCGATGGCAAACTGGCGGTCGAATTCGCACAGAAAGCGTTGCGCGGTGATCCCGCCAATCTTTTATACAGAGACACTTTGGCGGCTGCCTGGGCAGAGCAGGGCCTCTTTGAATTTGCGGCTCGGCAACAAAAGGAGCTGATTGATCAGGGGTTTGACGACGAAGCTGCCAAAGACCGCCTCAAACTGTATGAGATGGGGCAGGCTTATCGGGAAGTGCCGCAATAGCCCGCTTCGGCCCGGAGCCGATACGCTGCGCAGGACCTGATGACGCGCCCGCTTGCGAAGCGCAAATTCCTTCCCACATGAGGCTCAAGCCGGGAGAACGCTGCCGCTGAGCGGGGCGAGACCTCCCTTGACCGATCTGCCTTTGAAGAGGGGATGACACATGAATATTGAGCAATACACCGAACGCGCCCGCGCCATCATCCAGGGCGCCCAGACCGCCGCGCTCGCCGCCGGCCACCAGGTGCTGACGCCGGCCCATGTCCTGAAGGAAATGCTGGAGGATCGCGACCAGATGGCCGTGAACCTCATCCGCGCCAGTGGCGGGCGCCCGGAACTCGTCGTCCAGGGCGTCGATGCGGCGCTGGGCAAGCTGCCGAAAGTGACCGGCTCGAATACGGGCCTGCGCCTCGAACAGGCCGGCGCGAAACTGTTCCAGGAGGCCGAGGCCGGGGCCAAGAAAGCCGGCGATTCCTATGTTACGACCGAGCGCCTGCTGCTCGCGCTCGCCAGCCTCTCCGGTGATCCGGCTGCGGACGTTCTGAAGTCCGCCGGCGTCACGGCCAAGGCGCTCGAAGGCGCCATCGCGCAGCTGCGTCAGGGCCGCACCGCCGACAGCGCGAACGCCGAGGAAGGCTACGAAGCGCTCAAGAAATACGCCCGCGACCTCACCAAGGATGCCCGCGACGGCAAGCTCGATCCGGTCATCGGCCGCGACGAGGAAATCCGCCGCACGATCCAGGTGCTCTCGCGCCGCACCAAGAACAATCCGGTCCTGATCGGTGAGCCGGGCGTCGGCAAGAC
>JAGQRO010000259.1:0-20215 GCA_020425315.1 Hyphomonas sp.
GCCATCAGGCCCGGCATTTCCGTCTCGGCAATGGCGATTTCCTTGCGTCCGAAATCCGCAAGCGAGATGTCCTTGACGTAGAAGTCCTTGGCCATATCAATCTTCCTTTATATGTTTGTATGGCGCCTAACATGGCGCCCAGTCAAAGGCAACGCGGGAAGTGCGCCGTGCCTTCACGGCGGCAGGAATGGCCCGGAACATACACCGGACAACACACTGGAAATCAGCACGGCCAAACTAGGGAAACAGTCCGGTAACCGGCTGTTTCGCAACGGAAAGAGTTCGGACAGGGCTGAATATGGTTCTATCCAACCGTGTCTGCCGGTTCTATTGGTGGCCGATCAATTGTGGCGACGCAGCAAGGCAATGGGGACAACGCAGTGAAGAAAACGACAGGATCACGGGACCGGATCGCAGCGGTGTGGCGGCTGGTCGTGATGTTGAGCCTGATGGCGGTTACCTCGCCGGTCTCGCATGCCCGGCAGCGTATCTCAGACCCGGAAACCATCGACCAATTGCGGGCCAGTATTGCTGACTGCGCGACAGATTATGGGGCGTGCGTGCGCGTGAGCGGCCAGTTTGCCAATTACCACACAAAGTCAGGCGACGAGATCTATCTGGCCCTGGCGTACAAGTATGCGCTTCTCAGTTGCCGGGATCCCGACAAGAAGATCGGATGCAGTCGTGCGCAGAGCCTTGTGGACAAAATGGAAAACTGGCCGGACCCAATGAGGGTAAAGGGCGCGATCGATCGCTACCTCCGGGACAGGGGGCCGCGGAAGATCACCCTGAACAGCGTCAAGAAGACGTTCCGAAAAAGGTGCCGGAAAGGCGACGACTACTATTGCGGCTTTGCAAGGGACGATGCCGAGCGGATCCTCGACGAGCAGGCTGCGCTGGTGGACGCCAGATATGCGACCGACCGGGAAGACACATACTTCCAGTTGCCGGACCTGATAAACGCCGAATACACAACCATTCCGGATGGCCTGAACGCGTTTCCCGTCAACACGGCGCGCGACTTCCCGAAGAGCTCGACCTGCGAATTGAAATACAGGTGTTCGGCGACCGCCACCGACATCTACATCATCCTCGGAGGATACGACAAATACCTTCCGGTCTGCATCTCGAAGGCCCAGCACGGCTACGGCGTAGTGACGAAAATGGGATGCAACCAGTTCGATGAATATCGGCGGACGGTGACGACCCATTATCTTTCGTCAGACGGCAGAATTCTGAAACAAGCCGACAGCTATGAGCGCCCGGGGCAATCGCGACTGATGAGCGAACTCGTGGGAGCGGAATACAATTATCCGGGTGAGTTGGTGGCGCTTGCACAAGGGGCATCGTCCGCGTCCTCGATCGATTATGCCTTGCGGGATGTGTTCCTCAGGGAGTTTGCCCGGACCTATTCTGGCAACTGCCGCTCCGAATTTGGCCCGGCAGTGACGATAAATGCTGTGGATTCCACGCGTAATGGAAACGGGGCAATCGTTGACCGGCATGAATACAGCTACGAAATCGATGCGGCATTCGCACCCTCCTACCAGCGGCTGCTGAATCTGAACCTGGGTGTTCTTCCGGTAATGCGGGCGCGGTCCGATTTCTCAAAATTCATATCGAGCAAAGGGTGCGCGTCGCAGGAGGTCCGGAATATCCGGGAATCGCTTATCGGCCTGCAATGATCATGTGCTCCGGCCGAGCGTGCCTTACCCGTTGAATGCACACACTGCGTCGATGACGCGGTCCTGGTCGGCTTCGCTGAGATAGGGGTGCATCGGCAGAGCGAGGACGTAGCGGCTGGCTTCCTCGGTCACCGGCAGCGTGCCGGCGGGCGGGGCGTAGGGGGCGGCGAAGTCCTGCATGTGGATCGGCACGGGGTAATAGACCATGGACGGAATGCCCTGCGCCGAGAGGTGCGCCTGCAGGCCGTCGCGGTTCTCATGCTCGATCACATACTGCGCCCAGACGCTCTGGCCGCCAGCGATCACATGCGGCACGCGGCGGACATGATCCTTGAGGCCGGCGGAGTAACGGTCCGCCACTTTCTGGCGCAGGGAAATCTCGTCGGCGAAGATTTTCAGCTTTTCCAGCAGCACAGCGGCCTGGATCGTATCGAGGCGGGAATTCATGCCGACGCGGAGCGACAGGTATTTCGGGTCGTGATGGAAGTTGCGCTCGGCCGCATCGGTCGGCGTCACCTTGCCATAGACGCGGAGGCTTTCGACGCGCTCGGCGAGCCAGGAATCATTGGTGACCACCGCGCCGCCGTCGCCATAACAGCCGAGGGGTTTCGCCGGGAAGAAGCTGGTCGTGGCGATGTCGGCCCAGTCGGTCGGGTGCTTGCCATTGAGGGTGCAGCCATAGCCCTGCGCCGTGTCGGCGATCAGCTTCAGGCCCTCGCGCTCGCAGATCGCCTTGATGGCTGGATAGTCGGCGGGCTGGCCGAACAGGTCGACGGCGATGACAACTTTCGGCGTCAGCTTGCCGTTGGCTTTGACGCGGGCAATGGCGGCTTCGAGGCTGGCCGGGTCCATGTTGTAGGTGTCCGGCAGGATGTCGACGAAGACCGGCGAGGCGCCGGTCCACGGCACGACCTGCGCCGTGGCGACAAAGGTGAAGGAGGGGCAGAAGACGGCATCGCCGGGGCCGACTTCCCAGGCCATCAGGGGCAGGGCGATGGCATCGGTGCCATTGGCGCAGCTGACCGAGTGCTTCGCGCCGCACCAGGCCGCGAGCTGCTTTTCCAGCTCCGCAACTTCCGGGCCGAGGACATAGCGGCCGCTTTCGACCACGCCCAGGATGGCGGCGTTGACCTCGCTTTCGATACGCTTGCGCTGGGCCTGAAGGTCGATGAAGGGCAGGGACATGGGAGGTTACTCTGACAGGAGGGCTGGATCTGACGCGAGCACCTACGGCACCGGCCCATGGGCCCGCAAGTCACGGCTGGTTACACAGTGTGTCCGACTTCCAGATCGAAGGCAGGCAGCGGCTCGCGATTGAACAGGGCGTCGGTGTAGCGCCGTGAGGTCAGCGCCTCGCCGATGGAGCGCCGGCCCGCCTCGGCCACCGATTGCAGGCTGGACGGGCTGTCATACAACTCCCGCAAGGCCTTCGCGCCGGCGTCGATTTCCGCCTCGGCCCAGCGCGCGCTGTCAAAGCCGCTATAGATGCCGCTGGAATCCTTCACCGGCGTCAGCTGGTAGGGCAGGAGCAGGGAATTGCGGGCGTTCATGAATTCGAGATTGCCGGACCAGCCGGTGGCGATCACCGCCTTGCCGGAGGCCATGGCTTCGGCCAGGTGCAGGCCGAAGCCTTCGGCACGGTGGGCCGAGATCACGACATCGCTGCTGGCGATCAGGTGCTCATACTCGTCCTGCGGCATGGTGCGGTCGATGATGTGCACGCGCGGGTCGGCCGCGGCGGCGCGCATTACCTGGTCCTGATAGTCCGGGTACAGACCGAGATTGCGGCATTTGACGCAGAGTTCGGCCCGCTCATCGCCGGGAAAGGCGCGGCGGAACATGGTGATGGCTGCCAGGAGGTTCTTGCGGGGCAGCGAGGAGCGCCCGTCGGCAATGGAGAGCGCGCGCAGGCGCACGCCGTCTGTCTTTTCAATGTGCCGGGGCTGCTTGCCGTCGAGCACCGGCACATAGTGCGGGATGACGCGGTGGGCGGTGGAAATGTCCGGGTGCAGGGAGTCGCGCACATAGCGGCTGGGATACCAGATCTCCGACAGCATGCGCGCCTGGCGGGCCCAGCCGGCCGGGCCGACCGGCAGTTCCCAGGCCCAGGCACCGATGATGCGCCAATTGTGCCAGCGGCGCAGGCCGAGGCCCATCAGCGCGCGCTCCGTTTCCGGCGCATTGGCGAACAGGATCAGCGTGCCGTTTTCCGCGCGCGGCATCGGCGACAGGGGCAGGATCGGGTCGGTTTCCTGCTGGTGGAACAGGCCCGACAGGTCGACCGCCAATGGCGACAGGCCTTCCCGGCGCAGGGCCTCGAAACAAGCCCGGGCCGCCCGGCCAATGCCGTTGCCCGTGCGGAACATGCCGGCGACCACGAGCGGGCTGCGTTCGCGGAAAGTGATTCGTTGGGCGCCGGGACTGGGCAGGATCATGCGGCGGATTGCTGCCTTGCCCTGCTGGAGTGGCGAATCGATACGCAAACTGCCGTCCTCTGGACATCGGCACCCCGAGAGGTGCCCACCTGATGATACCCAACCGCCCCCTCTTCAGCCACGCACGTGCCGATACGTCAAGGCGGGATCGCTGCCGCGCGTCCTTAATCTCCGTTTACGCTGCAGACCCCGGCAGCGGCCCTGTGGACATGTTCTGGCGGGCGTGCAAACGCAGGGCGCCAGCCATTGCCGAAAGGAGCCGGTGCATGTCGCTGAAAGTAGAGCCGCTTGCCATTCCGGACGTGAAGCTGGTGACGCCGGCCCGGTTTGGCGATGCCCGCGGATTCTTCAGTGAAATCTACAATGAGCAGCGTTTCCGGGAGGCCGGGATCGAGGCGCATTTCGTACAGGACAATCATTCCCTCTCCGCCGAAGTGGGCACGGTGCGGGGCCTGCATTTCCAGGCGCCGCCCTTTGCACAGGCGAAGCTGGTAAGGGTGATGCGCGGGGCGATCCTCGATGTGGCAGTGGATGTGCGCAAGGCCTCCCCGACCTATGGCAAATGGGTGAGTGCGGAACTGAGCGCGGAGAACTGGGCGCAGATGTATGTGCCCCGGGGATTCCTTCACGGTTTCGTGACGCTGACGCCCGACGCCGAGATCGCCTACAAGGTGGACAACTACTATTCGAAAGAGGCTGACGGCGCCGTCCTGTGGTGCGACGAGACGCTGGGCATCGACTGGGGCATTGCGGCGGACGCGGCGGTCCTGTCCGACAAGGACAGGACGGCGCAGGCCTTTGCGGAGTTCGTCTCGCCGTTCTGACGGAGGATGGCGGGATGGCCTGTCCCCGGGGGCGGGCCAATGCCGGCTGCAGGTCCGGCCCGGCGAATCCGGCAGGCGAGGCGGCATGACAGGCTTGCGGGCGTTCAACTGCCCGGAGCCCCGACATGGATTTTTCCCCGCGCCTTGCCCTGCCTTATCTTCTGCCGAACCAGGCCCAGAAACACGTCACCCACAATGAAGCTCTTCGCCAGCTCGACGCGCTGGTGCAGCTGGCGGTGCAGGACAGGGACCTTGCCGCCCCGCCCGGCGCGCCGGAGGAGGGCCAGTGCTGGCTCGTGGCGGCTGGCGCCACCGGTGACTGGGCCGGCCATGAGGATGAGATCGCGGCCTGGCAGGACGGGGCCTGGACATTCCTGGCACCGGGCGAGGGGTGGCTCGCCTGGGTGCTGGACGAGGCGCTGCTCTGCGTGTGGAGCGGCACCGCGTGGACTGCGGCGCCGGGCGTGTTGCAGGGCCTCAGCCGCCTCGGCCTCGGCACAGAGGCGGATGCCACCAATCCGTTCGCGGCCAAACTGAACAAGGCCCTGTGGACCGCCCGCGCCACCGGCGAGGGCGGCGATGGCGATTTGCGCTACACGCTGAACAAGGAAGCCTCCGGCAATGTCCTATCGTTGCTCATGCAGTCCGGCTGGTCCGGCCGGGCGGAGATCGGCCTGATCGGCGGCGACGATCTGGGTGTGAAGGTCAGTCCGGATGGCTCGGCCTGGCACGAGGCGGTCCTGATCGACCGGGCAACGGGCATCGCGCGCTTCCCCTCCGGCGGCGTGCGCGAAGCCCTGCAGGGCGACCGGACCTATTATGTCGACCCCAGCGGCAGCAACGCCAATGACGGCCTCAGCGCCGGGGCGCCGCTGGCCACCATCGCGGCGGCGGTCGCCAAATGCCACCAGGTCGATACGAATGGCCATGACCTGACCATCCAGCTTGCCGATGGCACCTACACGTCGTCCGGCATCGCGCTGGAAGTCGACCGGCCGCTGGCCGGCGGCGGACGGCTGGAGATTCTCGGCAATCCCTCGGCGCCCGGCAATGTCATCGTGCGCGGGGTCTATCCCAGCGTGCAGGTTTCCGCCGGGGCGATCGTGGCGCTGCGGCATTTCCGGATCGAGTGTTCCAGTACGGGCTCGCTGCTGCTGGCCAATGCCGGCGCGGCGGTGTTCATCGACAATCTCGTTTTCGCTGCGACCTCCCGTTACCAGATCGAACTGGCGAGCGGGGCCAGCCTCACGGTGCTCGGCGATTATGAGATCGCCGGCAGCGCGACGCTCGGCCATATTTCCGTGGCCAGTTGTGCGGTGATGGATGGCGGCAACCGCACCATGACGCTGACCGGCACGCTCACCTTCGGATCGCAATTCATCACGGCGGCGAGCGGCGGGGTCTGCGCCCTCTGGAACGCCACCTGGACTGTCACCGGAACCGCCACCGGCAAGCGCTACAGCGCCACCCTCAACGGCGTGATCAACACATTCGGCAAGGGCGCCACGCACTTCCCGGGCGACGCTGCCGGCACGACCGGCTCAGGCGGGCAGTATGCGTGAAGAGATTGTCGGTCAGGGTGGGCAGACGGGCCGCAGCCGATCCAGGACTTCTGCAAAACGCAGGTCTCTTGCCAGGTTGGTCCACTCAAAGGGGTCTGCGGATTGGTCGTAGAGTTCTTCGCTGCCATCGCTGTAGCGGGTGTAGCGCCAGTGTCCTGCGCGGACGGATCGGTTGCCGGGCAGCCAGGTCATGAGGGGCGGTTCAGCGCGCGTGGCGGCCGTGTCGGTCAGGAGCGGAGCGAGGGAAGCCCCGTCAATGTCCGGCAGGGAATCTATCCCGGCCATGTCACAAAGGGTCGGGAAGATATCGATCAGGCTGACGGGCTCATCATGGCGCGCGAGGCACGGCGCGCCTGACGGCGGCGCCATGATGAGAGGCACACGGGTCGCCTCTTCCCAGAGCACGAATTTGCGCCAGTGCAGCTTTTCACCGAGATGGAATCCATTGTCGCCCCAGAGTACGACCATCGTGTCCTCAGCGGCAGGAGAGTTTTCAAGCGCATCGAGGAGGCGGCCAATGAGGCTGTCGCAATAGGAGATCGCCGCGAGATAGGCCTGCACGGCATGGCGCCACTGGCCGTGCTGCAGAACCGTGGCGTGGTCGTTTCCCCGCTCGACCCATTCGCGAGGGATCGCGGGCACGTCATCGAGATCGTCATCCTTCACAAACGGCAAGCTGACCTTGTCGATCGGGTAGAGGTCGAAAAAGCGTTGCGGCACGTACCAGGGCAAGTGCGGCTTGTAGAGACCGGCAGCGCAGAAAAAGGGTTGTTCAGGAGGATGGCGCAGGAACTCGGAAATTGATGCGACGACCTTTTCGTCCGGCAGGTCAGCCTCCCGGTCGTCCGGCAGGGGGCCCCAGTCGAAAATGTGGTTGCGCGGGGCGACGCTTTCGAAATTGCCGAAGTCGAACATGCGGTGAAGCGGCCGGTCCGGCGGCATCGGCTCAGAGACGTTTGGTGCGAACCCGTCCCAGTATTGCGGGCGGTTTTCCGTGTCGCGCCACAGCGCTTCGGGGGCGCTGGTTCGGGTGGCGGTCTTGTAATCGAAGGTGCCGTGAAACACTTTGCCGGCGCCGAAACAATGGTAGCCGTGCTGCCGCAAATGTTCGAGGAATGTGGGGCGGCGCAAGGGTGCCTCCCAAAAGGGCTCGTCCCGATAGACGCCCGTCTTGTCCGGATAGCATCCGGTGAAGACCGAAAGGCGGCTGGCATTGCAATAGGGGGCCGGGCAGTAAGCGCGGCTGAACAGCGTGCCGCGCGCGGCGAGCCGGTCGATATTGGGGGTCTGCACATCCGGATGACGGCCCAGCGGCCCAATCCAGGAATTCAGGTCGTCAGCGACGATGAAAAGAATATTTGATCTCTGCACGCCAACGCCTCTACCTGAAGGAAACCTCAGGAACCCCACATGAGTCAGGTACAGGAAGTCAACCCCGACCGCCGGCTGGATTTCTTCATCGTCGGTGTACAGAAGGGCGGCACGACCGCGCTTGCGACCTATTTGCGCAGGCATCCGGAGCTGCAGCTGTCGAGAACCAAGGAGGTCCACCATTTCGACGACGAGCAGACGGTTGACTGGCAGTCCCCTGACCATGCGCGCCTGCACGACCAGTTCGACTGGACAACCGAAAATGTCCTCCGGGGTGAAGCAACCCCCATCTACCTTTATTGGCCTCAATCCCTCGAAAGGCTGCAGCGCTACAATCCGGACGCCAGGCTGATCGTGATGTTGCGGCACCCGGCGTTCCGGGCGTTCTCTCACTGGCGGATGGAATACAAGCGCCAATGGGACGATCTGCCGTTCGAGGAGGCGATTTCCACAGAAGGCCGTCGGCGGGTCGAAACCGCGCCGGGCGGGGTGCACCGGGTATATTCCTATGTGGAACGGGGCTTCTACGCACCGCAGGTGCTCAGATTGCTCGGCCTCTTCCCGCGCAGCCAGATCCTGTTTCTTCGCACCGATGAGATGTGGAAAGCCCCTGCGGCGGTTTTGGCAAGGATCGAGGAATTTCTCGGCGTGAGGCCGGTTCTGGCGGAAGCTGTGCAGCCGGAATATATCCCCCACGTACGCCGTCGATCCGCGTGCCGGCCGCTGAGAACCTGCCACCGGGCGCGCGGACGCTGCTGGAAGGTGTGTTCCGGAACGACATCGAAGAAAGCGCGCAACTGACCGGTCTCGATCTCTCGGACTGGCTCGATCCGGCCTATGAAGAGCCCATGGAGAAGCCGGGCACCTGAAGTGGCGAGTTGCTAGAGCCGCTTCTTCAGTTCGTCCAGGTAGGCGGCCGCCTTTTCCGCCATGCTTCCGCTCACATCGGCGAGTTCCTGCACGCGGGCCTGCATGCGGGCGATTTCGTCCCATTCGGCCTGCGTGAAGCGGGAAATGGTGACGCTGTCGGCGTGGCGGCGGTGGTAGTTGAGGGGGCGGGGGTCGAAGGCGAACTTGCCGCACGCGGCGAGGTGGGCATAGGCGCACCAGTCGCCGGCGACACGGTAGGAGCGGATTTCGTCCATGTGCTGTTCGAGTGTCGCCACCAGCGCCTCGCGGCGGAAGAGGACGCCGGAGACGTTCGGCAGCGTGTTCTTCACCGCGAGGCCATCATTCAGTTCGGCCTGCCCGGCATTCACGAAAGGCCGGCGCCAGCGTTCGCGGTCAATGTCGGCGACATAGTCGAGATAGTGCGGGCAGAGGATTTCGCTGTCCTGGCTGACCTGATTGGACTGGGTGTAGCTGACGACAGTTTCCGGGTCTGCGAAAGCGGCGGCTGCGACGCGGGTGAAGCGGGCGGAGGCCCAGTCGTCGGCTTCGGCGATCCAGACAATGTCCCCCTCCGCGAGGTCTGCGCCCTTCTTCCATTGGGCGAAGACGGACCCGGAATTCTCCGCATTCGGCACGATGCGGTAGCGGATGCCGCAATCCTTCAGCAGCTGTGCGGCAACTTCCAGGCTGTCATCCGTGGACGCGTCGTCGAGGAAGATGATCTCCCAGACCGGCAGTTCCTGGGCGAGGATGGTGGCGATCCGGTGCGGCAGGAAGCGGGCATAATTATAATTCGGGATGACGACGGAAATGCGCGGCAGTTCCTCTCCGGCAAGGCGCAGCAAGTCTCCGGCGAAGCTGCAGAAACCGAACTTCTCCTGGACGAGCGCGATGCCGGCCTCGGAGGCCTGGCGCTGTCGGGCCTCGGAGCCGAGCAGCCCTTCAAGCGCATCTGCGAAGGTCGCCGCCTCCGCATCCGGCAGGGCGGTCAGGCAGGCGCCGTCGGCCATGTCGGCAAAGCCGGTCGTTCCGTCCACGCAGAAGACGGGCGCTCCGCAGGCGAGCGCTTCGAGCACGGTTGTCGGGAACGGGTCCTCGCGGGAAGTGAGCGCATAGGCGCTGGCGGCGCGGTAAAAGGCGCCGGTGTCATCCTGGAAGCCGGCGAAGTGGACATTGCCGGCGATATCGCCCGCATTGGCGAGGAGGGCGTGGCAGGCAACGCGTTCCTCTGCCCCGAGATTACCGACCCAGACGAAATGCCAGTGCGGATTGCGCCGCGCCGCTTCGACCGCCCAGCGGACGAATATGTCGACGCCCTTGCGGAAGTCGCCATAGCCGACGCCGATGATGAATTGGGCGTCGTCCGGCAAGCCCATGCGCGTGCGCAGGGCAGCAGCGGCAGCGGTCTTTTCGTCCGGATTGAGCAGGCTTTCGGCCTTGTAGTGGCCCTGCGGCAGGATCACCGCATTCGACCAGGGCCGGCCGAGGATTTCGTCCGCCGTTCGATTGCGCACCATGTCTGAAGCAAACACGACTTTGCGGGCATGGGCGTCGAAAGCCTCGATATCCTGCTCGATGTTCATGGTCCGGATGATGTCCGGAAGTTCGTGGACGAGGCCGACACAGTTGATCCCAGCATCCGACAGGTAGGGCGTCAGCCATCCGGAGGCGGAGGAATTGATGACCGCCGTGCGATACCCATCCGCATAGAGTTGTTCGATCGTGCGGCGCACCGCGCTCTCGCCCGCCGCCTTGCGGGGCAGGTGGATCAGTCGGCCATAACATTCGAAATTCGGACCGAGCGGTCCGTCGCCGCAGGCAATGGTCGTGACCTCACAGCCGAAGCGTTCACGATAGGTGGCCGCCATGTGCAGCGTATGGATCTGCGCGCCATTGCGATGCAGGTCGTGGATCACGAGGAGAACCTTGCGGGCCGGCGGTGCGGACAGCATCGGCTCGGCAGGCACCAGGTCTGCTGGCTCGACGAGCTTGTCCGGCTCTGCGGCCAGTGCCCGTCGGGTCGCGGCGAGCCAGGCATAACCATGATCCTGATCGGGTTCGAGATAGGCGCCTTCGGCCCACTCATTCCAGGCATTGATGGCGACAAGGCGTTCGGACGGGTTTTTCTGGTTGGGGGCCATGTCGCGCGCCGCATTGCGCAGCCAGCGCTCGTACACGTCCGGCCCGCCGTCCAGCATGACCGCTGCCTGGTTCATCCGGCGGGCCGTGTTGTCCCATTGCGGCGTGACCCCGCGGGCCAGCTTGTGCCCTGGGCGGGAATAGGTTTCCGACCGCGCGGCGAGTTCGCGCAGGTCGTAGATGCGGGCGGCGAAATTGTCGCCCGTCGGCTGCACCAGATCTTCCTGCTGGGTGAGGTTCATATTGTTCGGCGCGAATTCGATGGCCGTATCGAAGCCGTACTCGTCCGGTGTGCCGTTCACGAAGGAGAGCGTGTAGGCGAGGTGAATGTCGCCGATGCCATGGCTGCGGCACCAGTCGCGCCAGCGCCGGGTCGTGGCCTTCGGGTCCGGCAACAGGTCCGGCCGGTAGACCATGACCAGCGGCTTGCCGTCGACGCGGAGATATTTGTCAGACCGCAGATAATCGGCGATGTGGGAAATGAAGGCGATGTCGTCTTCAGGGGAGTGGTATTGCGCGACCAGTTTCTGGTCCTCGCGCCCGTCCCAGCGCCGGCTCCAGCTCTCGTTCGCCCAGCAGAGGCAGAAGGGGAAGGTGATCTCTTCGTCTTCGGCATAGGCCTTTGTCGGGCCTTCGAGCAGGCGCCGGCCGCCGAACCAGTAGAAATAGAAGCAGAAGGCTTCGATGCCGTATTGGTGCGCGAGGGCGGCCTGGCGCCGGCGCGTCGTGGAGCCGGCCATGAGGTCATAATAGCCGAGTTCAGCCGGGCGGCGCGGCTGGCGGTGGCCCTGAAATTGCGGCCGGGCGCGGCGTACATTCGTCCACTCGGTAAAGCCCGTGCCCCACCATTCATCATT
This sequence comes from Hyphomonas sp., assembly GCA_020425315.1. Taxonomy (GTDB): domain Bacteria; phylum Pseudomonadota; class Alphaproteobacteria; order Caulobacterales; family Hyphomonadaceae; genus Hyphomonas. The sequence continues at coordinate 11,765 of JAGQRO010000259.1, forward strand.
TTCGGGGATGGCGTGGAACTGGGGCAGGTAGAAGGCGATGGCGCGGGCCAGCAGCCGGTCCGGCCGGGGCAGGGCGGAGGGGTCTTCATAGCGCGCGCGCAGCCCGGCAGACGCAGTGCCGGCGAGTTCCCGGAATTCGGCCAATCGGGCGATCTGGGCGGCGATGCGGTCCTGTTCGGCCTTCCAGATCCGATAGCTGGCGGTCCAGGCCACCAGCGGCGACAGGTGGCGGAACAGGAAATCGATTCCCTGCCGGCGGGCGCTGTCCGGCAAGGGCAGGCGCCGCCACACGGTCCAGAACAGGTCGGAGGATCGCTTGCGGACATGCCAAAGGACATTTCTGGCCGGGGGCGTATCCGTCATTCTGCGTCCTCAACCTCGTGCTCAGCCGCACCTTTCCGCCCCCGCTTCCTAGTGCCATCCCGGAGGGCGAGGCAATCCCCACACAGCGGCAACACGCATTTGCCGGGGCAGCGCCGGAGTGCTAGCAGACGCGCATGAAAACAGCGATTTTCACGATCTGCTCCCGCAACTATCTCGCCTACGCCCTGACGCTCCGCAAAAGCGTTGAGGCGGCCGAGCCGGATTGCGAATTTTTCATCTATCTCGCCGACGAGGCACCAGAGCCCGGCACGGCGCCGGTGCCCAATATCGTGCCGGTGACGGAGATGGGCCTGCCCAACCTGATGGACATGGCCTTCCGCTACACGGTCATGGAGTTCAACACGGCGATCAAGGCCGATTGCCTGCTGGACCTGCTGGCCCGGCGCGGTTTCGAGGCGGCAATCTTCCTGGACCCCGACATCCGGCTGTTCGCCCCGCTGGCGGAGGTTCATGCGGCGCTTGAGAACGGCGCTTCCATGGTGCTGACGCCGCATATCCGTCAGCCTTTGCCTGAGGGGAGCTATCCGGATGAGTCGGAGTTCCTGAAGGGCGGCGTGTTCAATCTCGGCTTCGGCGCCTTCGCCGCGACGCCTGAGAGCCTCGCTTTCATCCGCTGGTGGGCCGGGCGGCTGCATGCCGACTGCTATTCGGCGCCCGAGCGCGGCCTGTTCGTGGACCAGCGCTTCGTGGATCTGGCGCCCTGTTTCGTGGAAAACCTCTCGATCCTGCGTCATCCCGGCTACAATGTTGCCTACTGGAACATCGCCAACCGGGATGTGACCCGCACCGGCGAGGACATCTTCGTGAACGGTGCCCCGCTTGTGTTCTTCCATTTCAGCGGCGTGCAGCCCGGCCATCCGGAAGTGTTCTCCAAACATTTGGGCGGCCGTCCGGCAGAGCCCGGCGAAGCGGTGCGGGAACTGGTTTCAGATTATCTTGCGGCACTGGAAGCGGAGGGACATGACGGCTGGAGCCGGGTTCCCTATGCGTTCGGCCACTTCCGCGATGGCAGCCCGATCCTGCCGCCGATGCGCCGCGCGCCGCCGGCAGGAGTTCAGCCAGAGGACTGGTTTGCAGCGCCGGACACCGCCTGGTGGAACACCCCGGCCCCCGGCGTGGACTGTAACAAGGGCGCTGTCGTGACGCGGCTGATGGCGGCGTTTCATGCGCTGCGGCCCGATCTGCAGGCGGCGTTTCCGCTCTCTTCCGAAGCCGGCCGCCGGGGTCTCGGCAGCTGGTTCCGCCGGCATGGCGCGAAGGAATATGGCATTCCGGGCGCGTTCCTTGAGCCAGCTCGCAGCGGCTCTGCCCGCCTGCCGGCCCGGCAGGTCATGTCAGGAATCCGTCACATCCGACAGCGCACGGGCGCCGGAAAAGGGGGACAGCCGGACAATAGCTGATCCATCCCCTGCCTGCGGCCGGATGACGCCTGCAAATACAGCAGATTGCGGGCAAGATTGTTGTGTTCGGGATGAATTGGTGAAAGAGAAGGTAAGGCTTATCAACCATTTGTCCAATCACGGGACGGATTTGATAAGACTATTCCTCTAAGACAAAGCAGAAAGCAAAAATTGTCGAAGAATTGACAATGAGGGTTCGATGGCTGGCAGTCTGGCAGATCAGGGGCGCGCGGGAAGCGTGACCGACCTGAACAGCGGCACAAATGTGCGCCGTGCGGTGCTCGTCGCCGGCATGCACAGGAGCGGCACCTCAGCGGCCACGCGTGTCCTGTCGATCCTTGGATGTACCCTTCCGGCCAATCTGCTTGCCCCCAGCAAGGGCGACAATGACCGCGGCTTCTGGGAATCGAAGCGCGTCATGGACCTCAACAACGAAATGTTGGAGTCGGCTGGAAGCTATTGGGACGACTGGAATTTCATCCGCGAGGAATGGTTCGACTCCCCGGTCGCGCGCAGCTATGTGGCGCGCGCTGTCGATGTGCTCGTCGAGGAGACCGGCGAGGCGCCGCTGATCGTTGTCAAGGATCCGCGCATCTGCCGTCTCATGCCGGTCTGGATCGAAGCGGTCGAAGCCCTGGGATACACGCCGTCGGTGCTGCAGCCGATCCGAAATCCGATTGAAGTGGCGCAGTCGCTGATGAAGCGCAGCCAGATCGACCCGGCGATCGGCCAGCTCGTCTGGTTGCGGCATGTTCTGGATGCGGAATATCATTCCCGCCCGCACGCCCGCAGTTTCGTGCACTACGAAACCCTGATGACCGATTGGCAGTCCTGGATTTCCAAGGTCGAGCATGATTTCGACATGGGGTTTCCTCGCCTGTCGCCTGCGGCCGAAGAAGAGATCGGGGAATTCCTGGAACCGGGCCTTTGGCGCAACCGGGCGCCGGATTCCCTGCTGAAGGACAGCGGTAACGCGTCGATCTGGGTGCGCGATGCCTACAAGGTGCTGCGCAACTGGACGGCCGGTAAGAAGTCTTCGAAGTCTGAGAGTGTCCTGAACCGTATCCGCGACGAACTGCAGGAGGTTACGCCGGCATTCGTGCGCCCGCTGCACGCCTATCGCCGCACCCGCAAGGCGCATGAAGCGCTGACGATGGACAGCGACAAGCTGCGCAAGGAATTCGACGTGAAGGCCAGCGCGGTCGCTCATCTGGAAAGCGAGGCGGAAGCGCTGCGCGAAAAGATGACGGCGCAGGCTGAAGAGCTGGCAACGGTGCGGACGGGTCTTGCGGCGGTTCAGAAAGAGCTTGAGACGGCGAAATCCGAACTTGCCGCAGCGCGGTCGTCCCACAAGGCGGCGCTGGACAAGGCGACTGCCGAAGCGGCAGCAGAGCGGCAGGCCCGCGCCGCCGCAGAAGGCCGGAATACTGAACTTTCCAAAGCGAATGAGACGTTCGGCAACACGCTCAACAGTCTCCGCTCTGAGCGCGAGAAGCTGCAAGCCGATCTGAAAGTCCTGTACTCATCCTTCGATGAGGCCAACACTGAAATTGCTGCGACGAAAGAGGCGTTGTCGAAAGCGGATGCGCGCCGCGCGGAGCTGGAAAAATCTGAAGGTGAATTGAAGGCCTCGCTGGCGAAAGCAGAAGCGAATGGCGTTGCCCTTGCCGAAAAGAACGCCGGGCTCGAAGCGGACCTGAAGGCGCTCCAGACGGCGCGCGCTGAAACAGAGTCTGCGTTGAAGTCGTCGCTGGCGAAGGCGGAGGCGAATGGCGTTGGCCTTGCCGAAAAGAATGCTGCGCTCGAAGCGGACCTGAACGCGCTCCAGACGGCACGTGCCGAAACAGAAGCGGCCCTGAAAGCCTCGCTGGCAAAGGCGGACGCGGAGGGGGCCGGCCTCGCGGAACAAAACGCTGCGCTGGAGGCGGAACTCGAAGCGCTCCAGGCTGCCCGCGCCGAGACGGAATCGGAACTGAAAGAGTCGCTGGCAAAGGTGGAAGCGAATGGCGTGGCGCTCGCAGAGGCCAATGCCGCGCTGGAGGCAGTCCGGGCGGAAAAAGCGCGCCTCGAAGCTGAGCTGAAGACATCGGCGGAAGAGGCCGAGGCGCAGAAATCGGCCTTCACCGCCGAAGAGGCCCGACGCGGCGAGGTAGAACGCGCGCTGGCGGAGCAAGCGACGAGCTGGGCGGAGACCGAGCAGGTGCTGACGACGTCGCTGAAGGAGGCTCTGGCCCGGCTCAGTGCCGCACAGGGTGACCTTGAGGCCGAAACAAAGGCACGCCGGCAGGCGGAAGACAAAGTCCGCTCCCTGACGGATCAGAATTCGGCCAATGAAGACGTTCTGAAAACGTCTCTCCGGGAGGCGCTCGCCCGGTTTTCGCAGACTCGCGAGGCGCTGGTGTCGGAGGAGGCGGGCCGCCACGAACTGACGCAGATGCTGGAGCGCCTGCGCGCCGAGCAACTCGCCGCAGAAGCTGCCCTGCAATCAGCGCTTGAAGAAGCGACGGCGGAAGCGGCCCGGAACCGCGACGCGATTGAAGCCTCCGCGGCGGCCAGAGGCAGGCTGGAAGAGCAGGTGAGAATCCTGAAGGCGGACCAGGCCACGGCGCTGAAGAGCCTGTCCGCGGAATCCCAGCAGGTGCGTAACCTGCAGACCCGCATCGACGATCTTGGGCGGCAGCTGGAGAATGAAGCACGCCGCCGGAAATCGACTGAAGAGGCGAGGTTCCGGGAATCTGCAGCTTTGACACGACTTGCGGCACAGAAAGATGACGAGAGCGCGCGCCTGCGCGAAATTGTGCTGAATATCCTGCATGCGCTGTCGTCAACGGAGAAGACGGTCAGTCTACGGACTCTGCTTGTTCCGGCCCGGCGGAAACAGGCGGAAACAGACCTGCGCCGTCAGATTCTTGTCGCGTCGGGCGGGTTCGATGCGGACTGGTACCTGGCAAATAATCCTGATGTGGCTGCCTCTGGAATAGACGCTGCAGAACACTACATGACCTTCGGCATTTTTGAGGGGCGATTGCCGCATCCGATGTTTGACCCGGCTCTGTGAACACGGTTAAAAGTCCGTAATGCCTGCGGGAATGAATACGGGGAAAAGCATGATCCGGCACGAGCTTGACCTCCTTAAGGGTTCAGGGCTGTTTGACGCGGCCTGGTATTGTCAGGAGTATCCGGACGTGCGTCTGCTGGGCATGGACCCGGCCGAGCATTTCCTGCGCTTCGGCTGGCTGCTCAACCGAAAGCCGTCAAAGGATTTCGACCCGGACAGGGTTCCTGGCCTGGAGGCGTTCCTGCAGCAGGGACAACGCAATCCGCTTGTTGCCTACATCGAACAGCATGGCGAAGGCGGTGTCCTGCTCAAGTCGCGGGGAGCCTCAAACGGGGCGGCCGTGACAAAGCCTGCCGGGGTGAACGGAAAGCATCCTGCGCCCAAACCTGCCCCGTCGGCCCGGCCGTCCGGACCCAGAAACCTGGGGGCGGAGCAGGCGGACTATGACCTGCTCGTGACAGAATTCGATGCCGAGTATTATGTCCGGCGCTATCAGGACATTGCGCGCTCCAGCATGGATCCGGCGCTGCATTTCCTTCGCCATGGCGGCTTTGAGCTTCGCAACCCCGGGGCGGATTTCGACACCAAGTACTACGTCAATCAAAATCCCGACGTGAAGGACGCAAAGGTCAATCCGTTCCTGCACTATCTGAAGTCCGGCCGGGCCGAAGGGCGCCAGCCGACGCCGCTCAGCCCAGGCAACCCGCACTATGACCAAGTCGCCGGCATGCTCGGGTTCACGCCGTCCGAGCTTGGTGACCGTATTTCCGGGCGCAAGCGTGATATCCGCGAGCGGCTGATGACGGGCGAGCTTGGCGAGATGATTGCCAAGGCGGAAAAGCTGGATCCGCTGGTGAAACATGTCTGGCTGGCGGCGCTCGACCCCGGCATCTCGCCGATCCGTTCGGCCGGCTGGACCCAGCAGATGGCCGCCCTGCACCAGATGCAGGAACAGGCCGGCTGGCGCCGTGCGAAAGTGGCGGTGCTGATCCCCTGGGTACATGTCAGCGGGGCAGTGCGCATTGCCGGGCACCTCGCCATGGCACTGGCGGAAATTTTCGGACCGGACGAGGTGATCATCGTCCAGACAGAAAACAGCGAAGTGCAGTTCCCCGAATGGTTCCCGGACGGCGCGCGGCATATCGATTTCGCGGCGGCCGCCCAGGGCCTGGACGGGGCCAACAGGGAGCGGCTGCTGGTCGAGTTCCTGCGCTCCCTGAAGCTTGACCATGTCTTCAACGTCAACAGCCGCACCTTCTGGAATGCGCTGGAGCATTTCGGCGTTGCGCTGTCGAAATCGATGAAGCTGCACTCGTATTTCTTCTGCAATGAGAAGAACATCTATGGCGACTGGGTGGGCTATCCGGTGCGGATGTATCACAAGTTCGCCGACATTCTGGACAGCGTCATCTGCGACAGCCACTTCCTGGCGAATGAGCTGCAGGGGCGCTTCCTGGTGCCGCCGATGCACGGAGACCGGTTGCGGGTGCTCAGTACACCCATCGATGTCAGCATGGAGCCGGTTGCACCGGCCCGTCGGCCTGCGAACCAGCGCCCGAAAGTCTTCTGGGCTGGCCGGTTCGACCGGCAGAAGCGCGTCGATGTCGCCTACGCTATCGCTGCGGCGATGCCGGATGTCGACTTCCATTTCTGGGGCAAGCAGACGCTCGACAAGGGCTTCGAGAAGCTGAAAAAGCCCGACAATGTGAAGCTCGAAGGCGTGTACCAGAAGTTCACCGACCTGCCTTTGGCCGAGTGCGATGCCTGGCTCTACACGGCCGAGTGGGATGGCGTGCCGAACATGCTGATCGAAGTGGCGACGGCGGCGGTGCCGCTTGTCGGCTCGATTGCCGGCGGCACTGGCGAGGTATTGGTCGAGGGCCTGTCCTGGCCTGTGAACGACATCGAGGATGTCGATGACTATGTCGCCGGCCTGCGCCGGGCGATCGAAAATCCGGTCGAGGTTAGGGCGGACGCGCTGAAGCTGAGGCAGGTCGTGCAGAAGCGGCATGCGAAGACCGCCTATGAAGGTGCCGTGCGGGCGCTGATCGACCGGGAGACGCCAAATGGCTGAGTACGATCTCACCGTCGCAATCACGGCCCACAACGAAACGCTGGTTGCGGGCCCCTGCCTGTTGAGCGTCGAGGCGGCAATTGAGCAGGCGGAAAAGGCCGGCTTCCGCGTCCAGCGCCTGATCGGGCTCGACAATGCGACGCCCGATGCCGATGCCTACTTCCGACAGGACAAGCTGAAGCAATGGGAACTCGTGGAGTTCAGCTTCGGCGACCCCTTCAAGGTGCGCAACGCGATGGTCGAGTGCGGCGCCGGAAAATGGATCGCCTTTGTCGATGCCGACGACATGGTCAGCGAGAACTGGTTCGTGAAGGCTGCACAGCGGCTGACCGAAGCAGAGAAGGCCGGCGAGAAGGTTGTCGTGCATCCGGAGATGAACTGGATCTTCGAGGCGCACGAAATGGTGTTTGTGAAGCCGGACATGAATGACGAGATCTTCCTGCCGCACTATTTCTATTTCGCGAACTATTACGACATGATGGCGATGGCGCCGCGGGAAGCTGCGCTACAGACGCCCTATGGCGACCGGGACCTGAAGAACGGGTTCGGCTACCAGGACTGGCAGTGGAACATCGAGACCATTGGGGCCGGCTGGCGCCATGTCGTGGTGCGGGACACGATCATCTTCAAGCGCCGGCGGATGAACTCTGTCAGCGAACAGAATCGCAGCCGCCGCTGCCTCGTGCGCGATCTCGAACCCATGGCCATCGACCGCATCCGCGAGTTCGGCCAGAGGGTGGGATAGCGATTTAAAGAAGCCTCAAACCAACTCGCACAAAACATGCGACAGTTTGAGGCGCCCATTTGCCGTATCGGGGGAGCAAATTTCCCGGAGTACAAACGTCCCGAATATTTTAGCCTACTGCACTTGGGATACTCTCGGCTAGGCCGAGAATGACAGGTTACGCTGCGTCTGCCCGCCTGCAATTTCAAGGCATCTGGGGATCACAAGGGCGGCATATTCCATACTGGCGTGATGCGGGTCATCAGCGCCCTTGAAAGAGTAGGCATCTTTCAGGAACCCATCGGAATCGATCGCATCGGCTGGGCGGAGGACCAGTTCGACGTTCCGGCGCTCCATTTCGGCCCCGAATACTGCGCGCCATTCGGAATCCATGGCAAGTAGCACTTCTGGGGCGGTTCCTTCCTGAATGCCGGGATGGGTCCGCTTCAATGGTGGCGGTTCCAGCGCAATCACATTGAAGCCGTTGGCCAGAAGCAGGTCGATAAATTCCAGCCCCGCTTCTGAAGGTGCCAGGAAAATCTTTCGCAGGAGGGCCTCTGAAATCGGCTGCAAATCATATTTCTGCGCCACGGTCCAAGGGGCATGCGAGCGCCACATCTTGTCTTTTGCAAGAATGCTCAGTATCCCGCCGATGGAGACACAAACGGTCAAATCCGGAGCATTGCTCAATGGATCCTTGTAGCGTTCGTTGACGGTAGGGTCGGTCCAAATGATATTGCCGGCCCCGTCTGCCGCCGCGAATGGCTTCATCAGCTTGTCCGCAGCGCAATTGCGAATGCGGATCGGCAAG
>JAGQRO010000259.1:20278-29265 GCA_020425315.1 Hyphomonas sp.
AATTTCGTCATTCGGCAAATGCTTCCAGTTTTTCTTCGTCGCACAGGGTCCAGTCGAAATTTTCTTCGGCGGCCTCTTCTGCAACTGTTGTATTCTGTTGTGGCCTGTGTTCGCGGGTAAAGTGGGTCATGACATAGTTTACGCCATGTTCTGTCACTTCCCGCATGTTCGGCTGGAAGAACATGCCGCGCATCGGGTGTGATGCGATGATCTCGTAGCTCGGGAAATAGTCAATATTTTCGTCCGAATCGCTCAATTCTCCGGCCACCGCGCGCAGGACCGACTTTGAATACATGGTGGCGGGCAGGACATGATTGCCACTTGCAGTTGCCACCAGAGGAACAGGTGAAATCGTCAGAAGGAACCGGCAGCTCGGGTTAACTTCCCGAATGGCGGCAATTGCCTCCTTCATGTCTGCGAGCACTTCTGACGCCGCCATGTTCCTGAACTCATGACGGCCGGGATCGAATGTGCCGATCCCTGCTGCGCCGGGAACGACCGGGAAGACGGCGCCATCCTCGCGGGACAGCCATGATTCGGTCAGTCCCATCGTAAATACAAATACATTTGCCCACCGGAACATTTTTCGGACTGCATCGAGATGGGAAGCACGGTGCGCCTCCATTTCCTCGACGCTGCCAAATCCTTCCGGCTCAATGTTCGGACGGAACGGATCGAAGACGCGGCCGCCTTTTGTCCAAGCGTGTTCTTTCGGCGTGAACTGGCCGTATGCCCTGCGGAACATCTGCAACAGCTGGCGCGCCGTATAAATATTTCCGTAGCGGGCGGAATAAATTCCATATCCATATTTCGCGCGCTCTTCGGGCGGCAACCTTCTGGGCGCTCGTTCAAAGTCCAGATAGCGGAATCCGTTTTCCCTCAGGACCCGGCCGATATGTTGAGCGAAGCAACTACCTGCCGTCGCAATTTTCAGGTCGTCGAGATCGAATTTCTTTGTGTAGAGATTTTCCAATTCGAATGGGGATTTCTCCGAGATCGCTCGTTTCCAGAAGGCTTCAGCGCCTAGGTTCCGGTAAGGGTTCACTGCTTTCGGTTCTGTCATTCTGGTCTCCTGCAGTGCGGGCGCCTGGAAGTGCTGATTGTCCCTCAAAGCAACCAGTCACTTCAAGCATTACACGCTGTTGACCTGCGAACAAACTCTAATCGCGCGGATTACTGTCAAGGTTCTGAGACTAATGCCTGATTGCTGTCAGGCAATGGTGCTGGTGTATCTCCGGTTCGGGCAGACAGCGCTTGTTTCGTGGGCATACGGTGTATCTGAAGGATGATTTTTTCGGCGTCCTAGTTCGGATGCGTCGCCGCCCTTGCAGTTGGAAATCCTATTCGGTATCTGATCGGGTGTTGGGAAAGTTGGAAAACCATTCTGCAAGTGCGGATTCAGGAGAGTTCATTGAGCATTCGGATTTCGACATCGGCTGCCGCTCTTGCGGCGGGAGTTCTTTTGACGGGTTGCGACCAGATTCAGGCCTGGACTGGTTCGTCAGGTTCCCCTGCAGCAGATCCGATCGAGGCGGCAGATGTGCCCGCAGAAGTGGCGATGCCGGAGCTGGGCACGGAAATATTGCTGAAGATGGATTGCGCACCATTGTCGACCAGCGAGGGCTTTTCGCGGGAAATCGTTTTGACCAGGGCCAACAGTGTCTACACCTATCAGCGCGGCGAGAAGGAAACGACCCGCTACGAGTTCTGGAAGCTTGAAGTGACAGGGCCGGGCTCATTTGCGATTGTGGGGGAGTATATTGAGGGCACACCCAACTTGAAGACACTCGAATTCACCGGTGCCATTGATGGTGATGAGCTCCGTGGCGAAGGCAAACGTGGACCGCGCAACTGCACTGTCTCATCTTAGGAGCGGGCGAGAAGGCGGTCGCCCCGCCGCTGTTTGAGGGCAGCCTCGCGCCTCAGAGCAGGCCGTTGTCGGCGAGGAAGGCCCGGTAGGTCTCCTGGTTGCGGCCGCGGGTCTTGAGGAATTTCCCGAAATCGGCGCGGGTGATGCTCTTGCTGATGGCGTCTTCATCAAGCGCCGCGCGGCTGGCCTTGAGGGATGGCAGGTCGGCAAATTCGCAGACTTCCCGTGTGCGGCTGTCATGATGCACCAGCAGGGCGGGAACGCCTGAATTCAGCGCCATGATCGTCGCGTGCAGGCGTGTGCCATAGGCGCGGCCATAGCCGGTCATTGCCTGCGTCCAGGCGGGAATGTCGAAGAAAACGCGTGCGGAATTGTGCAGATAGGCCTGCAGCTCCTCCCAGGATGCGGCGCCATAGAGGTCCAGCAGCGTGGCGATCAGTGCATCGTCGATGTCCGGCTTCTTCGCGGCCTCGACCAACAGGCTGATTTCCTCCAGTTCGGATTGGAACAGGAGGTCGGATCGCGTGCGATAGGCATAGCGGTAGAGGTCGAGATGGATCGACGGCGTATCGACGAAAGCGCGGTAGCGGGCAGAGAAACGCGTCGAATGCAGCAGTGTGGGGCCGAGCGTCGATTTCGCGTTCTCCAGCAGGCGCCGCTCCGCATCGGGCTGCAGCGGCTGGTACAGGGACGGGCAGCCGGTCACGGTCACGTCCCGGAAGCCATGCCGGGCGAGAATGTCGCGCGTATAGGTGCCGCGCACGGAAATCGATCGCGAACGCTCCGCCACGGCGCGCACGAAGCGCAGCGTGCCCTCCGGTACGTCCACCTTGCCGGTGAAATCATGGTCCTGCGCGCCAAGCCCGATCATGGTGACCGGCACGTCGAGGCGCTCCACCCGGTCGGCAAAGTCGGCCAGGTCGACATGCGCGCCGAACCAGTTCGCGGCCGGGAAGACGACGGCGCGGCAAGTGGCGTTCACCTTGTCCGGATCGAACTGGAAGCCGATGCGCTCCTTGGGGCCGGGAAGGTGCTCCCACACGGCGTGGGTGAACAGCAGATTGCCGGTATTGTTTCCGGCAGCAGCCATCAGGAAGTTGAAGGATCGGTCCGGGGCGGGGGTTTGTTCGCGGAGAATGGAAACGATTCCGATTGGCCGCATTGAATTCGCTCCGCGTGGTCCGCATACAGTGCCGGACGGGCACTTAGTCTACTCATGTGCCGGAAAGGTCTTGCTCAATACCCGAAATGATCGGACCACCCGCGACACGCCCCCTTAATGTCGAATGTATGCCCTGTACATTCCAGCGACCGGATTTGGAGCAAAAATGACAGTGCCGTTCGAGTTCCGGCATGCCGGTTATTGCGACATCTGCGAAGCTGGCGTGGAATTCGTTGCAAAGCAGCGCTGGTTCCGCGACCACCTGATTTGTCCGCGCTGCCATTCAGTGCCGCGCGAGCGGGCGCTGATGCAGGTGCTGAAGCGGTATTACCCGGCCTATCAGGGGCTCACGATCCACGAATCCTCGCCCTGTGGCCGGGGTGTGTCGACGCGGCTCGCCAGGGAGTGCCGCAAATATTCCAGCAGCTTTTACTTCCCCGACAAGCCACTCGGCAGTTTCGATTCGAAATATGGCGCCAGTTGCCAGTCGCTCGAAGAGCTGACCTATGATGACGCGTCATTCGACCTGATCATTACACAGGACGTGATGGAGCACGTGCTGGACCCGGAGGCCGCCTTCCGGGAAATCTCCCGCGTGCTGAAGCCGGGCGGGGCGCATGTGTTCACCGTCCCGCTGGTGCGCAAGACGGAGGCCTCCCGTCCGCGGGCACAGCGCAAGGAAGACGGGTCAATTGAATATCTTCTTGAGAAGCAGTTTCACGGAAATCCGATTGATTCATCGGGGTCCCTTGTCACCATGGACTGGGGGTACGACATAGTCCGGACCATCATGGATGTGTCCGGAATGCCCAGCCAGATCATCTATACAGATGATATAGACCGAGGAATTCGCGCAGAATTTATTGATGTCGTGATAAGCTTCCGCAGGTGATACTCCCCGAATGGGCAACCCCGGGGATTTGCCGCCCAAGTGAGAGAAACCGGTTGTCGGGTCGGCGCTTAGAACTTATCCATCCGGTAATCTGAGGAGTGCCCTTGACCGAAGTACAGTACATCTCGATCGGGGGCCGGTCTGACTATCTGGTCGGCCTGAAGGATCTCGTGCGGGGCCTGTCCAAGGTGAACCTGTGGTGGGCCTTTGCCGTGGACGAGGTTCAGCAGCGCTATCGCCGCAGCAAGCTGGGGCTCGCCTGGATCGTCGTGTCCTATGTGATCTTCGTGGCGGCGATCTCGATCTTTTTCGGCGGGTTTTCCGTGAAGGGGGTGAGCGACTTCACCGCCCATGTCGCGGTCAACTATGCCTTCTTCGCATTCCTGATTGCGACCGTGACAGATGGTTGTGCCGTATTCCGGTCGAACAAGACCTGGGTGGGCAGCATGCCGCTGCCTCACTCGATCTATGTGCTGAAAAGCGTCGCGCGGGCCCTGTTCGTGCTGGGCATCAACATGGCGGTGGGCATCTTCGTCCTGCTGGCGACCGGGCACCTGCGCACATCGGTCTCCTGGCTTGCGGTGCCGGCGTTTTTTGTCGTGCTGTTCAACTCGCTGCTGATTCAGACCTATCTTGGCTATCTCACGGCGCGCTTTCGCGATGTGGAACACCTGATGGTGTCCCTGACGCGGGTTCTGTTCTTCATGACGCCGATCCTCTGGGTTCGCGCGGAACAGCCGGTCGGCAGCCTGCGCCGCACCCTGGCGGATCTCAATCCCTTCACCCATGCCATGGAAATCTTCTCCGCGCCGATGCTGGGTCATATGCCCGACCCGTCGAGCTGGCAGGTGATGGGCATTCTGACCGGCGTCAATATCCTCCTGATGATGGGGGCGTCCTATCTCGCCCATCGTCGCCTGCCATACTGGTTGTAACGAATATGAGTCGCGGTCCTGCCCCCGGAAACTACTGGTCCCTGCCGGCCAAGCGGCCGCCGCCGGCTGCATCCATTGTTGCAGACCGGATCGGCGTGACTTTCCCGGTGCGCGGAAGAGTGGCCAAGGAACTCGACCAGCAGGCTGCCAGCCGGATGATCTGGGACGAGGAGGGGCGCCTGCGCGGTGTGCGGGCGATCGACGATGTCTCGTTCAGCCTGCGTCGCGGCAATCGCATGGCCATCATCGGCGAGAACGGCTCCGGCAAGACGACGCTGCTGCAGGTTCTGGCCGGGATCATGGCACCGGAAACCGGGCGCCTGGCCATCCGGGGCCGCATCACCAATCTGATCAACATCAATCTCGGCACCCAGCCAGAGGCGACCGGCCATCAGAACATCACGTTCCGCGGCCTGGCAGCGGGCTACAAACATGCCGAGATCGAGGAAAAGCGCCAGGAAATCGCCGAATTCTCGGAGCTCGGTGAATTCCTCGACATGCCGATCGAGACTTATTCGGCCGGTATGCGCATGCGCCTTGTTTTCTCCATCGCCACTGCCTTCACGCCGGAGATCCTGATCCTGGACGAGTGGCTGAGCGCAGGCGACCTGTCGTTCAAGGAAAAGGCGACCCGGCGGATGAACGAATTCGTCGAAAAGGCCGGTATCCTCATCCTCGCCTCGCATAGCCGGAAGCTGATCCTCGACAATTGCGAGACAGCGCTGTGGATGGAGCAGGGCCGCGTTCGCGCGATGGGCCCGGTGCTCGAGATCGTCGATGCCTATGAGGACGCCCAGAAACAGAAGAAGTCGCCGCCCCCGCCGGCGCTGCGCCTCGCCGTTTCGCATTAAGCTTCATTCACGTTCGGCGCTGAAAGTCTGCGGTTGGCACGCCCCGGTGCGGGATGCTACCCCGGCGGTCAGGTTGCAGCGAGTTTTCCATGAAGGTCATCGTCACAGGGGGCGCCGGATTCATCGGCTCCGCGCTGGTGCGCCACCTGGTGCAGGACCGCGGGGACGAGGTGGTTGTCATCGACAAGATGACCTATGCCGCCAACCGGGCCAATATCGCCCCTGCCGAGGAAACCGGACGCTGCCGGCTCATCGTGCATGATATCTGCGACCAGGAGGCGATGACGCGCATCTTCGCCGCCGAGGCGCCGCAGCAAGTGTTCCATCTGGCCGCTGAAAGCCATGTCGACCGGTCGATCTCCGGTCCGCGGGATTTCATCGAGACGAATGTCATCGGCACCTACAGCCTTCTGGAGGCGGCACGGGCTTATTGGACGAGCCTGACCGGCGCGGCGAAGGATGCGTTCCGCTTCCTGCATGTTTCGACCGATGAGGTCTATGGATCGCTCGGCCCCGAAGGTCTGTTCCATGAGACAACGCCGTATGATCCGTCCTCGCCCTATTCGGCCTCAAAGGCTGCGTCGGATCATCTGGCCAAGGCCTGGGTGCGGACGTATGGCCTGCCCGTCGTTGTGTCGAACTGTTCGAACAATTACGGCCCCTACCATTTTCCGGAAAAGCTCATTCCGCTGATCATTCTCAATGCGCTGGAAGGCAAGGAATTGCCGGTCTATGGCGACGGATCGAATGTGCGGGACTGGCTGTATGTGGAAGACCATGCCCGGGCTCAGGCGCTGATCGCGGCTGAGGGGCGGCCCGGAGAAACCTACAATGTCGGCGGGCGAAATGAGCGCACCAATTTGCAGGTGGTGGAAACCATCTGCGACGAACTCGACCGGCTCGCGCCGGCAGAACGCCCGCGCCGTGAACTGATCAAATTCGTCGCGGACCGCCCGGGGCATGATCATCGCTATGCCATCGATGCCACGAAGCTGGAAACCGAGCTCGGCTGGCGCGCACAGGAGACATTCGAGACGGGCCTTGCGAAGACAGTGCGCTGGTATCTCGACAATCCCGGCTGGTGGACGCCGCTGCGCAAGTCGGTCTATTCCGGCGAGCGGCTTGGCCTATTGTCGCCGCAGAAGGCGTGAACCGCGGATTGTCGGCCAATGTCGGATAAGACCATCCTTGTGGCAGGGCGCGCCGGGCAGGTGGCACGGGCGCTCACATCCGCTGCCCTGCCGCCCGGCTTGCGCATCGCTGCGCGCGGCCGGCCGGACCTCGACCTGCTCGATGTGGCATCAATCGAAAAAACACTCGATGAAGTCTCGCCCGCGCTGGTCGTGAATGCGGCGGCCCATACGGCGGTCGATCAGGCCGAAAGCGATGAAGCCGCCTGTATGGCGCTGAACGCCGAGGCGCCCGGCGTGCTTGCGGCGTCCGCCGCGCAGCGGGGTATCCCGGTCATCCATCTCTCCACGGATTATGTCTTTGATGGCACGAAGCAGGCGCCTTATGTCGAGGCGGACCCGGTTACGCCCCTTGGCGTCTATGGCCGCTCCAAGCTGGACGGGGAGCGCCGGGTTGCTGCGGCCAATCCGGATCATGTCATTCTCCGCACGGCCTGGGTCTACAGTCCGGTGGGCAGGAACTTTGTCCGCACCATGCTGCGCCTTGCCGCCCAGCGGGAGGAAGTCTCCGTCGTCCACGACCAGAGGGGCAACCCGACCAGCGCGGCTGACATTGCCGCAGCCATCGTGGCGATTGCCGGGCAGTACCTTTCCGGCGGGTCCGGTGCCGCGCCGGGGCTCTACCACATGACAGCCTCCGGCGAGGCCAGCTGGGCAGAGTTTGCAGAGCATGTGTTTGCCTGCAGCGCAGCGGCCGGCGGACCCTCCGCGCGTGTCCGGAAGATTACATCTTTGGAATATCCGACACCTGTGCAGCGGCCGGCAAATTCAAGACTCGACTGTGCGCACCTTGCTGCGGTCTATGGCATCCGGTTGCCGCACTGGCAGGAAAGTGCGCGCGCCTGTGTCGAACAATTGGTGAAGACCGGGGAGTGGACTTCATGAAGGGTATCATCCTTGCGGGCGGCAAGGGCACGCGGCTCTATCCGATCACGCGCGGCGTGTCGAAACAGCTGCTGCCGATTTACGACAAGCCGATGATCTTCCATCCGATCACCACGCTGATGCTGGCGGGCATCCGCGAGATTCTCGTCATCTCGACGGAGGAATCCCTGCCCGTCTTCCGCCAGCTGCTCGGCTCTGGCAGCGCCTGGGGCATGAATTTCGAATACGCCGAACAGGCCGAGCCGCGTGGCCTTGCCGAGGCGCTGCTGATCGGGGCGGACTTCCTGACCGGGCACAAATGCGCCCTCGCCCTCGGCGACAATATTTTTTACGGCGCCGGCTTCGGCGGCGAGCTGACAAAGGCCGGGAAGATGGAGACGGGCGCGGAAGTCTTCGCCTGCCAGGTCAACAACCCGTCCGAATTCGGCATTGTCGAGATCGATGCCGATGGCCGGGCCCTGTCGATCGAGGAGAAGCCGGCAGCACCGAAAAGCAACTGGGCTGTGACCGGCCTCTATTTCTACGATGAAGACGTCGTCGATATCGCGAAGGAGGTGAAACCCTCAGCGCGCGGCGAACTCGAAATCACATCTGTGAACGAGACCTATCTGGAGCGCGGCGACCTGCGCGTCCACCGGCTGGCGCGCGGCACGGCGTGGCTGGATGCCGGCACGTTTGACGGCCTCATCCAGGCGTCCCAGTTCGTGCAGACGGTGGAGAAGCGCCAGGGCATGAAGATCGCCTGTCCTGAAGAAGTCGCCTGGCGCAAGGGCTTCATCGGCGATTCCCAGCTCGAAGCGCTGGCGGCCGAATACCGGAACGAATATGGCGCCTATCTCAAAGGGCTTCTGACGCATTGGAGCCGCTGAG
Organism: Hyphomonas sp.; assembly: GCA_020425315.1. GTDB lineage: Bacteria > Pseudomonadota > Alphaproteobacteria > Caulobacterales > Hyphomonadaceae > Hyphomonas. Next base: position 28,934 of record JAGQRO010000259.1, read on the forward strand.
CGGCGCGGGCGCGTCAGGCTCGCGCACATGCACGCGCCGTTGACTCATGCGAAACGGGTTCCATGCCATCGCCCGGACAAGCGACCAGACCGGCACAGCGCGCGCCTGCCGACCGGCGCGGCCCTTGCGGCGCATCTCGGCCGCTCCCTTCAGCCCGTCGCGCATGCCGCGCCATGTGGGTCCGAACCGGCCGGTCATGGCGCTGCGCACCAGCAGGTAGGCGGACAGCGTGACATGGCCGGGCAGGGTCAGCCAGAAGACAGGCCCGGGCATGTTCTTGGCATAGGTCCAGATCCGGTTGCGGCATCCATGATAGAGCGAGAACTCGCTCG
>JAGQRO010000018.1:0-4604 GCA_020425315.1 Hyphomonas sp.
TCGCCGACTTCGTCGAGGAAGAGCGTGCCGCCATCGGCCTCGACAAACTTGCCGAGCGATTTCGCCACGGCGCCGGTGAAGGCGCCTTTCTCGTGACCGAACAGGATCGACTCGACCAGGTTTTCCGGGATGGCGCCGCAGTTGACTGTCACGAACGGCTTCCCGGCGCGGGCCGAGGCACCCTGGATGCAGCGGGCGACGACTTCCTTACCCACACCGCTTTCTCCGAGAATGAGAACCGGAATGTCGGAAACGGCGCCGCGCTCAGCCAGGCGCACGACCTGACGCATCGGCGCGGCCGAGGCGATCATGTCCTCGAAGCTCATGCCGCCTTCTGCCTTGCGGGACAGGCGCTTCACTTCACCGGACAGCGACTGCATCTTCAGGGCGTTCCGGATGGAGACAACCACACGTTCGGGATTGGCCGGCTTGACGATGAAGTCAACGGCCCCGCCGCGCATGGACTGAACGATCGTGTCGATGCCGCTGGTCGCGGTCAGCATGATCACCGGCAGGTCAGGGCGTTTCGCAGCCAAACGCTCCAGCGTTTCCATGCCCGACAGGCCCGGCATCGTCAGATCAAGGAGCACCACATCGATGCCGTCCTTCGGATCGGCGGCCAGCGCAATGCCGGCTTCCCCGTCCGGCGCCGTGCGGCAGGCAAAGCCCGCCTTCTCCACGGCCGCCTGCAACAGGCGGCGCTGTGTCGGATCGTCATCAATAACGAGAACCGTCTTTGCCATGTCTTTCATCACCCATGCTGTGCCGGGGGATCTTTTCGCCCGCCCTGGCGCTTGATCTGGAGCGTTGCGGGACACGCATCGTCCCACATCGTTACGCGCCGTTTTGACACACGGGGATGGAGTTACGGTTGAAGGAAAAGATGAAATTTGCCGGAACCGGCATTTTCGTGTCCCCCGCCGCGACAATGTGCTCAACGGAGTCATCAGCAATGTTAACGCCCCTTTATGGGTTTTCCCCTGAAAAGAGAAAATACAAGCAGAAAACGTGAGTCCGCGGGACGGCGCGAGAAACACGTCCGCCAGACGGAGCCGGCAATGCAGGCAGATCATCAGCCCCTGTCGGGAGACGCGTTCGCGCGCCTCCTGGAGGCTAACCTCGCCGCGTTGCGCGCCTATGCGCGGGGCCTGTGCGGGAATGATACGCAGGCCGACGATCTGGTACAGGACACGTTCCTGAAAGCTTTCGAACACCTTCACACCTACGACCCGTCCCGCCCGGTGAAGCCGTGGTTGTTCAGTATCCTGCGCAACGAATTCCTGCGCGATGTGCGTCGCAGCTGGCGCCGTCTCGACCTGACCGACACGATCAGCGACCGCGAACTGACCGCCGCCGACACGCTGGGCGCCCAGGTCGATGCGCACCTGATGGTGGACCTGCTGGCCACCCTGCCCGTGGAATTGCGGGACTCCGTGTCGCTCGTCCTCGGCCTCGGACTGACCTATGAGGAAGCCGCTGAAGTGTGCGGCGTGCCGCCGGGGACCGTGAAAAGCCGCGTCTCGCGTGGCCGCGCGGCACTTGTCGATGCCTTCGCCAAGCGCGAGACCGCGACGACTCGCCCGCCGCTTCGCCACGCCCCCGAAGCGCGGCGCCTGCGCGCCTGAGGCCCTGCAGGCTTTTCCTTTCCGTTCCCTCCGCATCCGGACCCGCCGGAGCCTTTGTGCATATGGTTGTGCCGCGCCGGTCAGGATGGTAGCTCATCGATCCGCACTGGAGGCCGGCAGGAAATGACGGCGCTTCCAATCTGGCGACGCAGTTGGGGATACCCTATGGTCGGCGGATCCGCGAAAGGTCACAAACACCTGCAAAGGTGTGCAGAACAGAATAGATGGCGAAGAAACCGGACAAGCAAAGCTCTTCCCGGCCGGTCTCCGGACTGCATGCAGACGGCACGTCGCGGGCAGTCAGCGCTGCGCTGAACGATGCCTACAGATCTGTTGTGAATGAACCTGTGCCGGATCGGCTGAAATCGGTTGTCGAACGGATTCGTGAAGCGGAGCGGCGGGCGGCGCGGAAACCCTGACGCCCGGAACCTCAGTCGCCCTGAGCAGGCCCGGCGAGAACCTGCCCCATCAGGTCGAACGGCAGAGGCCGCACGAACTGGACACCTACGGCACAATTGATCTGCCAGCGCCATTCGCATTCGACGCGCTTTGAGCCGCCTTCGCCCGGCAAGCTGAGCGCCAGGTAGAAGCGGCGGGACCGGTCCGGGCAGTTGGCGAACTCGATCTTGGCACCGCTTTGCGACAGGTTCTTGACGATGACGCGCTGTGCACGGCTCTGGTCGGACGGCACATACCAGGCCGTCAGCTCGACGGCAGCGCGGTCTTCGCTCCGCACCTCATAATGCTGCTTGAGTTCTGCCGACACGATCGCCCCCAGCCATTTGGTCAGCAGTATATATGCAAGAGCCTGCCAGAAGGTTCACGGGAATTTCTGCCCTGCCGGGTTTTTTCTCTCCCGGGCCCCGTCTTGCCATCGTTCCAGCAGGATGCAGACCTGTCCGGGATGCCCCAATGGCTCAGAGGAAACTGCCTGACGCCCCCGCATCCGCCAGGACTCGCTGAAGGACGCCAAGCGGCAACGGCGTCAGGAATTTCGCCCCAACCGAATCCTGCGCCTGCCAGCGCCATTCACACTCAACATAATGAGGCACCTGTCCGTCATCGAGGATCAGGCCGAGCCGGAACCGACCAATGCGATCGGGCCGGAAGTCGAATTTCAGCTTCGCACCATCCTGCGACACGTTACAGACCTGGACCTGATGGCCCACGGTGCGGCCTTCCGGCATGAACCATCCCCTGATCTCTGTCGTGAACCGCTCTCTGCGGCGCGCATCCTGCGTTGGCCCTGTCGATGCGAACATGCCCGAAACTCCTTTGTCGGCTTCATACATAGGCTATGCAGCAGCGCCCGATTGGTTCCCGGGTTTCTGCGAAAAGTCGCAAACTGGAACACAAATGAATGCGGTATTGCCCGCGCCGTTCGAATTTCAGCCGGCCGCCGGATGCCGCAGAAGGACGAGAACGACCACGCCGGCCGCGACCAGCAGAACGCCGATGCCCTCCCGCCATGTCACCTGTTCCCGGAAGAACAGGATCGAGGCGATCAGCGTGAAGATCACCTCGACCTGCCCCAATGAGCGGACATGGGCGGCATTCTCCAGCGTGAAGGCCGTGAACCAGGCGAGCGAGCCCAGCATACCGCTGACCCCCACCCCGGCCGCCACGCGCCAGGCCGCCAGGACGCGCCGCATCTCGCCCGGCTCCCGCAAGGCGAGCCAGGCGGAGATGAGGATCGCCTGGAAACAGGTGACGAAGGCCAGCGTGGCCGCCGCGCGCAGCAGGACATGCCCGGACGGCAGGGACAGCGACGCGGCCCGGTAGGCCACCGCGGAAAGGCCGAACAGGCCGCCCGACAGGATGCCGCGCCAGACATTCGCATCGATCCGCAGGCGTCCATTTTCCTGCCCTGCCGGAACCGACACGAGCACGACCCCGAAAATGCTGACCAGAATGCCCGCCAGCGCCCCCTTGCTGATCCCCTCTCCCAGCAGGACGGCGCCGAACAGGGCCGTCTGCAATGGCTCGGTCTTGGTGAAAGCCGTCGCCACGGCATAATTCGTCTTCGCGAACATGGAGATGAGAATCCCCGTGGCGAGGATCTGGGCGATGCCGCCCGCCGCCCCGGCAAGGAAGAACAGGCCGGGCGCCGCCGGCGCCCCGCCCCTGTCGGCCGTCAGTGCGGCAAACAGGATAAGGGCGAGCGGCGCAGCATAGACAAAGCGTGTCGCCGTCGCGCCCCATGTGCTGAGCCGCCCCTTGAGGGACTTCTGCAGCATGTTGCGCAAATTCTGGAAAAAGGCCGCGGCAATCGTGACCGGGATCCACAAGTCCATGTTAGTTGTCCGGAGCCATTGTCAGGGCATGCGGAAGGCACCGGCGCAGCGGCGCCGGCACCTGTCCGTATACGAAGGGATCAGGCCGCCTTGCTCTTGGCCTTGCGGATTTCCAGCTTGTTCACGGCGTGGAGATAGGCCTTCGCGCTCGCCACCAGCGTATCCGGGTCCGACGCCCGGCCGGTTGCCATGAAGCCGTCGGCATCGTTGAGACGGACCGACACAGTCGCCTGCGCATCCGTGCCGCCTGTCACCGCGTGCACCTGGTAAAGGTCCAGGCTGCCGGCATGCGGGATCAGCGACTTGATGGCATTGAACACCGCATCGACCGGGCCATTGCCGCGGGCGATGGCGAACTTGTCTTCGCCGCCGATGACGAGATCGATTTCGGCCGTCTGCGGGCCCTCGGTGCCGGCGACGACGCGCAGGCGCTTGAACACGACGCGCTCGCCTTCTTCCGCCAGCTGATCATCGACAAGGGCGACAATGTCATCGTCGAAGACGTGCTTCTTCTTGTCGGCCAGTGCCTTGAACCGCTTGAAGGCATCGTTCAGCGCGTCCTGCTCCAGCACATAGCCGAGCGATTCCAGCTTGTCGCGGAAGGCGTGGCGACCGGACAGCTTGCCCATGACGAGGGAGGTCTTGGCGACGCCGACATCTTCCGGCTTCATGATCTCGTAGGTTT
>JAGQRO010000018.1:4630-5210 GCA_020425315.1 Hyphomonas sp.
ATGCCGCTTTCATGCGCGAAGGCATTCTTGCCGACGATGGCCTTGTTGTACTGCACCGGGAAACCGGTCACGCGGCTGACCATGGCCGAGGCGCGGGCGAGATATTCGCTGCGGATGCCGGTCTCGAAGGGCAGCGTGTCACTGCGCACGCGCATCGCCATCACGACCTCTTCCAGAGCGGCATTGCCGGCCCGTTCGCCGAGGCCGTTGATCGCGCATTCCACCTGGCGCGCGCCATTGGCAACGGCGCTGATCGAGTTGGCGACAGCGAGGCCGAGATCGTTATGGCAGTGCGCCGACCAGATCACCTTGTCGGAATTGGCGACGTTCTCGATCAGGCGGCGGAACAGTGCGCCATATTCGTCCGGGTGCGAATAGCCGACCGTGTCGGGAATGTTGATCGTCGTCGCGCCGGAGCGGATGGCGAGATCGATGCACTGGCACAGGAAATCGAACTCGGTGCGCGTCGCGTCTTCGGCGCTCCATTCCACATCATCGACCAGGTTGCGGGCCTGCGTGACAGACCGGCCAACGGCCTCCAGCACGGCGTTCGGCCCCATCTGCAGCTTGTGCTTCATGT
>JAGQRO010000260.1 GCA_020425315.1 Hyphomonas sp.
CGCTGAACGCCTTCACCAACCCGTCCACCAACAGCTACAAGCGTCTGGTGCCGGGCTACGAAGCGCCGGTCATGCTGGCCTATTCGTCACGCAACCGTTCTGCCTCGATCCGCATTCCGTTCGGCTCGAACCCGAAGGCAAAGCGCATCGAAACCCGCTTCCCGGACCCGATGGCGAACCCCTATCTCGCCTTTGCGGCCCTGCTGATGGCTGGCCTCGACGGCATCGAGAACAAGATCCATCCGGGCGATGCCATGGACAAGGACCTTTACGACCTGCCGCCGGAAGAGGCGAAAGCCATTCCGCAGGTCTGCGGCTCGCTGCGCGAAGCGCTCGCCGCCCTCGATGCGGACCGCGCCTTCCTCAAGAAGGGCGGCGTCTTCGACGACGACCAGATCGACGCCTATATCGACCTCAAGATGGAAGAGAACATGAAGTTCGAACTCCATCCGCACCCGGTCGAATTCGACATGTACTACAAATACTGATCTGGGGCTGGATCGGTATTTTTGAGGGAAGGCCGGCATCTCGGGGTGCCGGCCTTTTCTTTGCCCCAAACGCCACCTAACCGGTGGGAATGCTGAAGCTCCTGATCTTCGAGTTCTCCTGGGCGGCATTTCCCGTTGCGGGCCTGCTGGCCTGGATACTGTTCCGCCGTAGCGGACTTGCGCGATGGCTGAGCGCGATCCTGCTGGCCGGCACCTGCACTTTCCTCTGGGCACGCTTCGTCGAGCCCCGCCTCTTACAGGTTCACCGGGAAACGATCACCCTGCCTGGCGCATCAGCGGGCTCGCCGGCCATCCGGATCGCCCTCTTCAGCGACACACATGTCGGCATGTTCGAGAATACGATGCCGGTGTCACGCATCGTGCGACGCATAAATGCGGAGAATGTTGACGCCGTTTTCCTGGCCGGGGACATCACCTTTTATCCGCATCCGGAGCAAATCACCAATCTTCTGGCGCCCCTGTCCGATCTCAACGCACCGCTCTATGCCGTTCTCGGCAATCACGATGTCGGTTTCCCGGGGCCCGATCTCAGCCGTCCCATTATTGCAGCCATCGAAGCCGATGGTGGCAAGATCGTGCACAACCGCGCCTTTGACGAAAACATCGGAGGCCAGCGCATCATCGTTGCCGGCGCATCCGACCTTTGGCAACGGAAGCAGGATTTCGGCTTCTCCTCCGGCCTGCCCGCGGAGGTTCCGGTCCTCCTGCTGACGCACAATCCCGACACGGCCTATGCCGTGCCACCGGGGTTTTCCTATGACCTGATGCTGGCCGGCCATACGCATGGCGGACAGATCCGCATCCCCTTTCTCTACAAGCGGCACATCCCGACGCAGGGGCCGTTTGACAAGGAGCTGCATGTCTTCCCCTCCCCGTCAGGCGAGCGGCTTGTCTATGTCTCCAGCGGCACAGGAATGAGCGGATTGCCAATGCGGTTCCTGATGCCGCCGAGGATAGACGTGCTGACGGTGCACCTGCCTGACCCCGAATAGCAGAAAGCCCCGGCGCGGGCCGGGGCTTTCGGATACTGGAGCTGGATTAGCCTTAGCCGGCTTCCGGCTGGCTCTTCTTGGCGTGCACGTAGAGCGGCTCGGCATTGCCGTCGACCACTTCGGCATTGATCACCACTTCCTCGACACCGCGCAGGTTTGGCAGTTCGAACATGGTGTCGAGCA
>JAGQRO010000261.1 GCA_020425315.1 Hyphomonas sp.
GACAATGTCGCCGCCGAGAACCCGGGCACCAACTTTATCCGCCCGTGCAACCTCTGCCCCCACATGAAGCGGATCACCCTCGAAAACATCTACGACTGCCTCATCACCGGCGAACACGAAGTGACCATTCCGGAAGACGTGCGCGTGCGGGCAAAACAGGCCCTCGACGCCATGATGGCCCTGCCCAGAATGGAAAAACCGCTCGACTTCGTGACCGGACTGAAGCCGCTCGACATCGAAATGGTGGTTTGAGCGGCTGGCCCGTTGTGCGCGGTGGGACAGCCAACTAGTCTGTCTCTGGTGAGGACCATAGGAGAGGCAGGATGACCCCCCGTTTCGCACGCCTGGCGGCGCTTGTGCTGGCTGCTGGCCTGTTTTCGTCCACCCCGGCCCTTGCGGCCGGCGGCGACAAGGACCCGACTGACGTGCTCGGCACGTGGAGCTTCCAGACCAAGCCCTATCGCCAGGGCCAGTGCCTGATGACCGGCACCATGTATCTCTCCCCGCATCCCGAAGAAGGGCAGTACACCTGCGAGCTGACGGCGGTGGAAGTCTGCTCCATGTGGGGCCGCTCCGTCGTGCGCCAGTCCTGCCAGGCCCGCCGGTTCGGTGACCAGGTCTCGATCCGGTCCCAGATCGAGGAAATGCTGGAAAGCAAGGTCGAGGGCCTCATCTATGTGCCCGACAATTTCACCCTGACCGTGGAATCGGCTGACCGCATGTTCGGCGCGCTCGTCTCCGCAGTGACCGCGCCGGCGGAATTCAGGCGCGCCAGTAACGGCATTTCCTGATTGTCGGAGGGGGGCACCATCCGTACGCTGACCGCCGGCACCCGTGCCGACAGCGATGTACTGATCGTCGGCGCAGGCCTTGCCGGCCTGTTCCTGGCGCTGAAACTGTCGCCGCGCCCTTGCGTCGTGATCTCGCCGGCCCCGCTCGGACAAGCCGCCTCGTCCGCCTGGGCGCAGGGCGGGCTCGCCGCCGCGCTGCACCCAAATGACAGCCCCGAACAGCACGCCGCCGACACGATTGCCGCCGGCGCGGGCCTGGTCGACCCGGTCATTGCGCGCCTGATCGCAGAGGAAGGCCCCGCCCGCGTGCGCGACCTTCTCGCCCTCGGCGTGCCGTTCGACCGCACGCCGGATGGCGCGCTCGCCCTCTCCCTTGAAGCGGCGCACTCCCACCCCCGCGTCGCGCGCGTGGCGGGCGACCTCGCCGGCAAGGCAATCATGGATGCGCTCGTCGCCGCCGTGGCCGCTGCCCCGCACATCACCGTCATCGAAGGCGTGCGCGCCGCCGGCCTGATGCAGGACGACAGCCGCGCCGTGACCGGCGTCATCCTGCGCGATGCCGAAGGGCGCCTCACAGTCCAGACCGCGCGCGAAACCGTGCTCTGCACCGGCGGCTCCGGCGGTCTCTTCCAGGTGACGACCAATCCGCCCGAAGCGCGCGGCGACGCCATCGCCATGGCCTGGGAGGCCGGCGCGCTGATGGCGGACCTCGAATTCGTGCAGTTCCACCCGACTGCCATCGATATCGGCCGCGACCCCGCCCCGCTCGCCACCGAAGCGCTGCGCGGTGAAGGCGCGACCCTGCACAATCGCGACGGCAGCCGCTTCATGCCGCGCTATCACGACCTCGCCGAGCTCGCCCCGCGCGACGAAGTAGCCCGCGCCGTCCATTCCGAACGCGAATCCGGGCGCGGCGCCTTCCTCGATTGCCGCAAGGCGGTGGGCGAGCATTTCCCCGAACACTTCCCGACCGTCTTTGCCGCCTGCAAGTCCGCCGGCATCGATCCGCGTACCGACATGATCCCGGTGGCGCCCGCCGCGCACTATCATATGGGCGGCATCGTGCCGGATTTCTGGGGCCGGTCCTCACTGGACGGCCTGTCCGTGTGCGGCGAATGCACGTCCACCGGGGTTCATGGCGCCAACCGGCTCGCCTCGAACTCGCTGCTCGAAGCGGTCGTCTTCTCTCATCGCATTGCCGAGCGCCTGCGCGAGGCTGCGCTGCCGGATATCCAGGTCAGCCGTGGCCATGTGCCGGCCGAACTGCCCTTCCCGGCGCTGCAGCAGCTGCGTACCGCCATGTCTTCGAAATGCGGCGTGGTGCGCGATGCGGAAGGGCTCGCCAGCGTCGCTACGCTGATCGAACGGTTGCGCGCCGAGCATGGCCCCGCCCGCTCGCTGACCTCGGCCGGCCTGATCGTGCAGAGCGCCATCAACCGCCATGAAAGCCGGGGCGGCCACTATCGCTCCGACTTCCCGGACATGATCGCGCCGGAACGCCAGTTCATCCAGAGCCCGATCGAACAGGAGATGCCCGCATGACACTCGTTCCGCCTCCGCTGCCGGATATCATCCTCGACCCCATCGTCCGCCTCGCCCTCGCTGAAGACCTCGGCCGCGCAGGCGACCTGACGACGGATGCCACCATCGCGCCGGGCACTGAGATGAAAGTGGTGATCGCCACCCGCAAGCCGGGCGTGATCGCCGGGCTCGATGTGGCGGCCTATGCGCTGAAACTCGTGGACCCGTCGGTAAAACTCACCATTGAGAAGCCGGACGGTTCCCGGCTTCAGAAGGGCGACATTGTCGCCCGCCTTGAAGGGTCTGCGCGCTCCATCCTGATCGCGGAGCGGACCATGCTGAACTTCCTCGGCCGCCTCTCCGCCGTCGCCACCATGACGCGCGCCTTCGCGGACACGATTGCCCACACACAGGCGCGTATCGTCTGCACACGGAAAACGACGCCCGGCCACCGAGCGCTTGAAAAGCGCGCTGTGCGTTGCGGCGGCGGCACGGCCCATCGTTATGGCCTCGACGATGCCATCCTGATCAAGGACAACCACATCGCCGCCTGTGACGGCTCGGTCTCGCTCGCGCTGGAGCGGGCCAAGGCCTATGCGGGGCATTTGCGGATGATCGAAATCGAGGTCGACTCGCTGGAGCAGCTGAAAGAGGCGCTACCGCACGGGCCCCACGCCGTCCTGCTCGACAATATGCCGCCTGCCACGCTGCGCGAGGCCGTCGCCATGGCGGGCGGCAAGGTCGTGCTCGAAGCCTCCGGCGGCGTGACGCTGGATTCCGTTGCGTCAATCGCTGAGACTGGTGTCGACTTCATCTCCTCCGGCGCGCTGACCCATTCAGCGCCGAACCTTGACGTGGGAATGGATGTGGTCTGACACTGCGCCGCACCGGGCACGAAGACCCGCGTGAGGAGGAATGATCACATGGCAACCGCCAACGGCCGCAAAAGCATTTTCATCACCGGGGCCGCCTCCGGCATTGGCGCGGAAACCGCGCGCCTCTTCTCGAAGCGCGGCTGGTTCTGCGGCCTCTATGACGTGAACACGGCCGGTCTGGCCGCTGTTTCCGAAGAGCTTGGCACCGGCAATTCCATCACCGGAAAGCTCGACGTGCGCAGCCGCGACGACTGGGCGCTCGCCGTGAAATCCTTCGGCGAGGCAACCGGAGGGAAGATGGACGTTCTCTTCAACAATGCCGGCGTCGGCCGCCATGGCTGGCTTGAGGAAATCTCGGGCGAAGACAATGACTGGGTGATCGACGTGAACGTGAAGGGCGTCGTCAACGGCGTGCAGGCCTGCCTGCCGCTGCTGAAGGCAACGCCGGGCGCGCGCATTGTGAACACCGCCTCCACCGCCGGCATTGTCGGCTCGCCACGCCTTGCGGTCTATTCCGCTACCAAGTTTGCCGTCCGTGGGCTGACGGAAGCACTGGATGCCGAATTCACCGAACTTGGCATCCGTGTCACCAGCCTGATGCCCTGGTTCATCGATACGCCGATCCTCGACATGGGCACCCAGGAAGGCGCCAATGTGAAGATGGCTGACGAACTGAAGGAAGCGGGCCAGAACGTCTATCCGGTCTCGCTCGCCGCAGAGCGCGCCTGGGACGCCGCCCATGGCGATGCCATCCACTACATGGCCGGCAAGGATGCCCAGCGGATGAAGTTCATGACGCGCTGGGTGCCCGGCTTCATCCTCAAACAGGTGAAGAAGTCCGTGCCGCCGCGCACCGAATCCTAGCGCCCCTCGGGTCCTGAATCAAAAAGGCCGCCGGGGCGAACCGCGGCGGCCTTTGGAATTCTGTGTCAGCCGGACTACTGCATGCCGCCCGAGGCTGCGACCGCCTTTGCGGCCTGTGCAGCAGTGTAGGCCGCGACGGCGTCCATGGCGCTCTTCTCAGCCGAGGCCACTTCGAACGAAGCTTCGCGCACCGAGGTCAGGCGCGGGGCGCCACTGGTGATCGTGCGCGTCGAGGTCGTCACCGTCGCCGGGGCCGTCGACACCGGAATGCCGGTCGTCACGGCTGCCACTTCGACAGCCTCCTCGGCTTCGGACTGGGCTGACAGCAGCACCGAGGTTGCCGCCGCATCAAGGTCACGCTGTTCAACGCTGGCCTGGACGACCGGGGCGGCATTGCGCGTGCTGAAGTCGCGGCGCACGCTGGCCCATTCGGAGCCGCGCGGGAAGCGATAGAAGATGTGCAGGCCGATCTTGTCGGTCTTGATCAGGCCGGCGCTCCAGATCGGGTCGACATAGGTGGCGTGATAATGCGTCGCGCCGCCCGTCTTGTCCTCGGCAAGGTCCATCAGGACGTGCGAGGCGACCTTCTTGGCGCGGTCCCAGTTGCGGCCCTTGGGCGCGCGGTTCATTGCACCGTCGCAGGTGAAGGTGAACTGGCAACCGGTCGTGCGGGTCGAGCCCTGGAAGACCACGCCGCAGGCGGTGTCCGGATAGCGATGGTCGCGCATCCGGTTGGAAATCACTTCGGCGACGGCGATCTGGCCGGCCAGCGGTTCGTTGCCGGCCTCATAATAGACGGCCTGCGCCAGGCAGCGCGTTTCGGCGTCCAGCGTTTCGGCGCGCTTGAGGTGTTCCGGCTTGAAGGAAATCAGGCTTGCGAGCGCAGCACCGTCGCGGTCGCGCATGGCATAGCGGCTCATCGAGGAATCGATGTCGCGCTCCAGCGTATACTCGACCGAGCGGATCCACGGCGTGTCGAGCACGGCCGGGGCGTTCGCGGAAATGCGGGCGCTGGCGCCGCCATCTTCAATGGCAGCAAGGCGCTGGGCGCTCTCGCGGAAATCGGCATCAGCGCGGATATCGGACTGGACAGCGCCGATCATCGGCAGCGTCACGGTCGCCGCTACGGCGCAGACTGCGACAGTCGCACCGCGGATGATTACATCGCGCTGTTCTTCGTTTGTCATCGCCATCCACCAACGCTTGAGCTTCCCATGGAGCCCATGCATTGGAGACAGGGTCGTTCGTCGTGGTTTAAGAACCCTTAACATCACCGCTCCCATTATCCCGCCGGGCGGTCTGTATCCGCCACTTCTGCCTTTCGGGACTTGCTGGTTTGACTAGTTAATCCACTAACCGCGCCCAATTCTTCCCGGGGCATATGCGGTCGGAGGGGTAGGTAGCAAGAACCCGGCCACGCTGATCAGTGACAATTCTGTGAGGCGTCGTTCGCCCGGGGGGCGAACTCTTGAAGCACCGCTTTAATATTGCGCCGCAATAATCTGATTTTTCATCAAATTTTACGGAACTCGCAGGCGCGTATTTCGCGCTGCACAAATTCACATGTGGCAAAATTGCCACATGGAATTTCGATCGTTTGGGCGGGTCTGCCGCCTATCTGGGCGAATCCTTGAGCGCCGCATGTGCCGCCGCGAGACGGGCAATCGGCACCCGGTAAGGCGAGCAGGACACGTAATCGAGGCCCGTCCGGTGGCAGAATCCGACCGAGGCCGGATCGCCGCCATGTTC
>JAGQRO010000262.1 GCA_020425315.1 Hyphomonas sp.
GACGCGGACGGATCCTCCTCATCGAAGACGAGGATGGCGTGCGGGGCATTGCGGCATCCCTCCTGCGCTCGCGCGGCTATGAAGTCGAAGAGGCCTGCGATGGCGAGGAAGCCATGGAGATCCTCGAAGACAATCCTCAGAGCTTCGACCTGGTCATTTCCGACGTGGTCATGCCGGGCAAGGATGGGCCGACCCTCATCCGCGAGGCGAAGGACCTTCTGGGCCATGCCCGCGTGATCTTCATCTCCGGCTATGCCGAGCGCGATATCGCCCAGCAGCTTGACGACGACCGGGCCGTCTCCTTTCTGCCGAAGCCCTTCACAGTTCGTCAGCTGGCTGAACGCGTGAAACAGGAACTCGGCAGCCCCAGCAAGGAAGCCGCCTGAAAGGAAGCCGAGGAGGAGAGGGTGACATGAGCCAGGCTTTCACCCTCCGCCCGATCGGTAAGGTTTCCTCCACGCGTGATACGCCCATTGATGACGACTGGGATGCCATTCCGGCCCATATCGATCTCGACCCGGACCAGTTTGACGAAGAGGCCCTGATGGGCCTGGGCGACTTTTCGCACTGTGAAATCGTTTTCCTGTTTGACCGGGTGCCGGACGAGAAGATTGAGACCGGCGCGCGACACCCGCGCGGCCGGGATGACTGGCCCCGCATCGGTATCTTCGCCCAGCGCGGCAAGAACCGGCCGAACCGGATAGGCCTCACCACCTGCCGCATCGCCTCCGTGGAGGGCCTGCGCCTGACGCTGACCGGCCTCGATGCCATTGACGGTACGCCGGTGCTGGACATCAAACCCGTCATGTCCGGTTTCGCGCCGCGCGGCGGTTTCCATGAGCCGGACTGGGCCAGGGAAATCATGGCGGGCTACTGGTAGCATTCCCGCCAGCACCTGCGGCGCCCCCTGAAGGCGCTTGGTGGGTGGGCTGAGTTTTCAGGTCCGGTTCGACGTCAGGTTTCCGGTAGGGACAGGTTCCCGAGTACCAACTCATCCCGGCAATGGGCGGGTTTCAGGATCGCGCGCTCTGTCTTCTGTCCGGGGATCCATCCCGGGACCATGCCTCGGGTGCGTCATGCAATGACGTGCTGGCCGCGTGGTTCGGAGATGGGCACCCAGATGGCTTTCAGCTATCGGGCGTGACGCGCGTGGAACATGACTGGCGGAAGATCAAATCCGTCTACGCCATGATCATGCATGACCAGCCGTGATCATACCGGACTATAGGCGAATACACTGGATCAGCCCCTCGCCCAGAGCGTTTTCAGGACACCTGCAAACTGTTCTGCCCGGTCGGCGCAGGCCCAGTGGCCGGTGCCTTTTTCGACGTGGAGCGGCACGTTGTGGTTTTTCGAGAAACGTTCGGCGACGGAGAGGTCCACGAAGGGATCGGTCTCGCCCCAGAAGAGCTGTCCGGGGGAGGGCAGGTTCGCAAGGTCGCTGACCCAGTCGCCCGAGAAGCGCAGGCCCACGGCGGAGCGGTAGAGTTTCAGGATCGACTGGCGCATCGTCTTGTCAACCAGCGGGACTTCCTCTGCGGCGAGGTCCGCCGGCATGCCGCCTTCGATCAGGGCGGCTTCCAGGCGCTGCTTGTTGCGCATGTTAAGCATCACGAATTCGCCGAGCAGGGGCGTTGCCCACATCCGCGCTGTCCGGTGGCCGCGATAGTCCGGGTCGATCACGGCATTGGTGACGCACCATGTGCGGATCAGGTCCGGCCGCACGCTGGCGATACGTTGGGACAGGAGCGCGCCCCAGTCGTGGCCAACAAGGTCGATCTTCTGCCCGGATTCCTGGACACGCTTTTCGATCTCGCCGATCAGGTGCGCGGCATAGGCATCCTTGGTACAGGAAAAGCCTTTCGGCACCGGCGTGCCGAAGCCGGGCAGGGCTGGCGCGAAATACTCAGATGGCTGAAGGCCGAGCGCCGCGACGAGCGGCTTCCAGAGGTGGGGCGTATCCGGCACGCCATGGATGAAGACTTTCATGGCCTATTCCTCTGCAGGTGGAGGGGCAGGCGGGGGCGCCCAGTCCGTTTCAGGCGGGAACACCTCTTCCATCGATCCGGCCAGCGACGGGCCGTACACCGGGTTCGGCAGGATGAACCAGCCATTGCCCCACATCGGGTCGAAGGCCGGGACGGCGGTCAGCGCCTTGCGCTCCGGCGGGGTGAGGGCCTTGTCGTTGAAGATGTCGGCAATGTCGCCCAGCTGGTCACCCGCCAGGGCGATGACGCAGTAATTGTCGGAGATCATGTAACGGCGCCCGTCCTTGCCGCTGCCGCCGGGGGCGTCGCCGCGCAGGTAAAGGGTCTGGCCATGCGCGAACTCACCAAGGCCCGCGGCTTTCAGCGTGTCGGCGGAGCCCTGGATGTTCGCATTGGAGCGGTTCGTGTTGACGATGATCTCCACCCCGGCATCGCGGATGCGCTTGAACGCGTCCTTCACGCCGGGAATGGCGACGGCCTTGCCGGCGCCGGTTTTCTCCCAATCGTCCCAGATGGCGGGATCGAAGCCGACACCGGTCCGGGTGAAATAGCCCATCGAGCCGAGGTTCCAGATCAGCGTCTCGTCGGCATCGAAGACGGCGGCGAGCGGCTGGTCGGCATCGCAGGCGAGGAAGTCGGCGGCCTCAGCCGCCGCGCCGGGCGCCAGCACGACGCTGGTATTCGGGCGGCTTGCGGCCTTTGCCTCGACATAGGCCGCGATGGCGTTCCAGTCCTGCTTCAGCGCGATGCGGGATTCCGCCGAACCGTAGAGCCATTGCTGGCCCTGGGTGGGCGCAGCAGGGGCCGGTTCCGGGGCTGTCTCGATCACCTTTACGATGACCTTTTCCGTTGGGGCAGGCTGCGGCGGCGCGGTCTGGCAGGCGGCGAGAAAGGCGATGGTACTGAGGAGAATGCGATGTTTCATGGCGCATTTGTCCTTCAATCCGGCGGAGAAGTCTATCGCACTCTCGCGACAATGGGGCGGGAAGGTTCCCTTTCGTCACTCTTGCCGGGGCGGGCCCGTTCGGCCATGGATATCGGCAAACCGTGACCGGAGGAGACGATCCATGAAAACCAAGATCACTGAAATGTTCGGCATCGAACGCCCCATCGTCCAGGGCGGCATGCACTATGTCGGCTTTGCCGAAATGGCCGCCGCTGTGTCCAATGCCGGCGGCCTCGGCATCATCACTGCGCTGACGCAGAAGACCCCGGCGGACCTCGCCAACGAGATCGCCCGCTGCAAGGACATGACCGACAAGCCGTTCGGCGTGAACATCACCTTCCTGCCGTCGACCACGCCGCCGGACTATCCGGGCATCGTCGAGGCCGTGATCAAGGGCGGCGT
>JAGQRO010000019.1 GCA_020425315.1 Hyphomonas sp.
CCATCAGCGCGCCGGTATTGCCGGCCGAAACGGCGGCGCTTGCCCGCCCTTCCTTGACCGCTTCCAGCGCATTCCACATCGACGAGCCCTTGCCCCGGCGCAGGGCCTGGCTGGGCTTCATGTCGGAAGTGATCTTGTGCTCGCAATGTTCGATCGTGCAGCGGCCGGCCAGTTGCGAATGCGCGGCCACCAGCGGCGCCAGGGCCGGTTCGTCGCCGAACAGAAGGATCTTCGCCTCCGGGCGCTGGGCCACGAACAGCGCCGCGCCGTCGACGATCACGCCCGGTGCGTGGTCGCCGCCCATTGCATCAACTGACAGGATGGTTTCGCGAGTCATTGCGCCTTCCGCACTTGCCCCAGCGAAGGGCTGTTCGCGCTGTTTAAGGTGCGCCTCAGCCCTTGGCAACGCCGCGTCTGCGTGTCGCAGGAAAGGCCTGCCAGGGGGCATCGCCGGCCAGATAGATATCAGAGGGAGACGCTTCGAACGCCTCGGCCAGTGCCGCGACATGGGCCGCCAGCTCGCTTTCGCGCCCCGCCGCCGTTACGCCATTGCGGACGAAGACTTCCGTAAGGTCAGGTTCCCACCCTTCCGGGGCCCCGCTGAGGGTGTCGGCCACCGCCGCGCCAAGGCCGTAATAATGCTCTCCCAGCTTGCGCACCTTGCGGGCAATCGAGGCGTCGCCCACCCCGGTTTCGCGCAGGGCGGCATCGAATCCGTCGAACACGCGGGCATGTATCCCCTCCGGCAGGCGCCGGAGATCCGGCTCCGGCCTCAGCGGCAGCTGCCAGGCCAGAAGCGCCGCATGAACCGCCACCATCTGGACGCGGTGGTCCATGTCGTCGGCCACGAGGCCCCCGGTGAAGAGGTCGGGCGCCAGGGCCGCGGCCATCAAGCCCCGATAGAGGGCGTCGGCCCGGCGGGCCTGTTTCCGCGCAGCGGGGCTGAACAGGGTCAGGAGGGATGTCACTCGGGTCTCCGCAGGCAGCCTTGGGGGCCATCCAAGTCCTCCCGGCGGTCAACTTCGTCAACCCCGGGAGTCACCGCGCAATCACCTCGCAGACACCTGAAAAGGGGGATAGGCGAAGGCGACAGGCGCCCTGCCCGGCTAGCGCTGGAGCGCGCCCCGGACGAGGCCGATGGCCTCGCGCGGCTGGCCTGACAGAAGCACCGGAACCGCCTTCAGGATCCGCATGCCCAGTTTCGGCGCGAACCCGAACAGCGCCCCGACATAGGCCACCACGCCAATCGCCACGATCACGAACAGATGCACCAGCGGCTGCGATCCGGTCGGCAGGAAGGTCATCGCCAGCCAGACCGTGCCGCCCATGATCACCGAGGCGAAAAACGCCGTCGCGCCGGCCCGGAACTGGGCCACGACCGGGAAGCCGACGATCCGCTTGATCATATAAGTCGCCGCAACGAAATGGATCACCTGCTTGGCCAGCAGGCCGAAGGCGATGGCCACCAGGCCATACTGGTAGGTGTTGAGCAGGATCAACAGGATCGACACCACCGACAGCGTCGTCAGCCAGATGATCGCATCCGGCCGGCCGACCCCGCGCAGAATGCCGGAAATAATAGCCGTCATTGGAGATCGAAGGGCGATGACCATATAGATCTGGAAGACCGGAATGGCCGGAATCCACTGTTCCCCGAACACGACCGGAATGGCCAGCGGGGCCACGACGAAGGCGCCGACAAAGGTCGGGTATGCCAGGAAAGCCGACATGCGAACCGCATTCTCGATTGCCCGGTGCAGGGCCGGGCGGTCGTCCTGAACCATCGACGCCACCGGCATCGCCACGGCCGTGTAGGGCTCGATCAGGCCGGCACGCATCTGCTCGAACAGGCGTTCGGCCAGATTGAAGATGCCCACCGCCGAGGCGCCGAGCGTCGCACTGATGATCGATTTGGGCAGCATCGTCTCGATCGCGCCCATCACCTTGGCGGCCGTGTTGGCGAGGTTGAACCGGGCCAGTTCCATCAGGTCGGTCCAGTTGGACGTGGCACGCGGAACCCATTTTGCGAAGAACATGAAGCCCGTCAGGCGCGTTAGCCGCCGGGCGAGTTCCATCCCCACCAGGGCCCATTCATTGCGCCACCACAGGGCCAGCAGGATGCCGGTCACCGCCGCCACGATGGTGCCCGACACATCGATGATGGTGATTTCCTTGTAGCGCAGTTCCTTCTGCAGCAACGCCCCCGGCACCGACATCAGGGCCCCGATCGGCAACACGACGCCGCACACGATCAGGACCGGGCGCACGTCCGGATTGTTGAACATGTGCGCAATCAGCGGCGAAAACAGGATGATCAGCAGCCAGAACAGGATCGACAGAACCATGGCCTGCAGGAACACCGAATTGATGTGGCCGGAGCGCAGGTCCCGGCGCTGCACCAGCGAGTCCGCCAGCGCGCCGGACGTGATCACTTCGGGAATGCCGATGGCGACCAGGGCCAGGACATAGACGCCATAGTCCGCCGGCGTCAGGATGCGCGCGATGATGACCATGGAGGTCAGGCTGCCGATCAGCGAAATCCAGTTCGCGGCGGCGTTGAGCGCGACTGCCTGGCCGGCACGTTTCAGCAGAGATGGCGACATGCGGTTTCCTGCGCGGGTGCGCAGCTCATCCTTGGGAATAGGAACATTGGGTTGTTTGGTCGGTCCGCCGGACGGGATAGATCAGGCGGAGGATCAGATCGACTAGCTGCAGTCCACATTTCAGGTGCCCCTGCATCAGGGCCTGCCGGACGCGCCAGACCAGCGCCCGCGCAAGGATTGCGGACATCTGCCTGCCGGCGCCGGAAACATGCGCCAGGTCGCACAGCATCCGGCGCACGTCGGCGCCGAGCTTCATGCTCTGGGAAGCGTATTTCGACATGAACGTCTTTCGCAGGTCTTCGCGTTCGAGGCGCGTCAGCGGCGAGTCTGCCACTTCCGCGGCGCGCGTGAAATCCTTCATCGCGAGAGACCAGAGATTCTTGCGGGCCATGACGATGCCGCGCCGGATGAGGGCATGTCTCAGGCCGGCCGGGTCGCGTGTTTCGCCCTCAGGACCGAGGAATTCGGCGAGGTCGACCGTGTCGCGGACCTGTCCGAAGATCACGCGGTCATAGGCTTGCCAGACCCTGTCACGGTCAGCGCCGCGGAACTGGCGGCGCAGCGTGCCGCGCGGTGCATCGTGGACGCGCTGCTGGAAGATCACCTTGCTGGTGGCGACGGGATTTCCGGCCTGGGCGAGGCGCAGGAGCATCTCGTAGTCCTGTGACCGGATCAGCCTTTCGTCAAAGCCGCCAACCTGCTCATAGAGCGCGCGCGGCACCAGCATGGCCTGCTGGTGAACGAACATGTCGAGCATGGTTTCGAACAGGAAGCTCTCCGGCGCGCAATCGCGCCAGTAGCCGCCCGGCAGTGACCGTTTGCGCCCGTTCCCGTCAATCTCGAAACGGCTGTGCCGGCCATAGGCGAAGGCGGCGTTCGGGGATGCGGCCAGCGCTGACACCAGGGTTTCAAGGGCATCGGGCGCAGCAATGTCGTCGTCATCGAACACCCAGATGAGGTCGCCCCGGGCTTTCGAGAGGCCCTTGTTCAGCGCCGCAGCCTTTCCGGAATTTGCCTGGGAGAGAACCCGGACATCTTCGGCGTAGGCCTTCAGCATCGCCAGCGTGCCGTCGGTCGATCCGTCATTGATGACGATGATCTCGTCCGGCCGGCGCGTCTGGGACAGGATCGAGCGCAGGCTCTGCTCCAGCCATTCGGCGCGATTGAAGGTCGGGATCAGGACAGTGACCGTGTTGCGAGGCGCATCGTCATTAGCCGACACCTGAGCCATCTGCGCCGGGCCGGCGAGGCTGTCATGGCATCGGTTTTGCTTGAAGGCGGTCATGACGCTGGTCCTGGATTCCGCGCTGAACCTGCAACACCTGTGCCAGCGGCCGGGGAGATCGCAGCCCGCACGTAGCCCGGCCCACCAGCAGTGCCAGCAGAGCTGAAAGGGAGGCCGGGGTGAAAGTCGCATTCTTCGTCAATGCCTTCCCGATGATGTCGGAAGCCTTCATCGCGAACAGCGCGATGGCCCTGCTCGATGCCGGTCATTCCGTCGACATTTTCGGCATCGGCAATGCTGCGCCGAGCGGCCTGTCCGTTCCGGAAGCAGCCCGATACGGGCTTGAGGCGCACACCACGAACATGTCCTGGCCGGAAGGCATCCTGCAGCGCTGGTTACAGCTGCCGGGCGCCCTCAATGATGTTGCCCGCCAGCATGGTGCAGGCGCCCTCACCCGCCTGTCGCCGAAGACCTACCGCCGGACCTTCGCGGATCTCTCGGCCATCTATCAGGCCCGCGACCTGCCCACCGATGGCGACTATGACATCCTCCACTGCCAGTTCGCGACACTGGCCGAACATGTCCTGAAGCACCGCCGCGCCGGATTCCTGAAGGGCCGTGTCGTGGTGAATTTCCGCGGCTACGACATTTCCGAAGTGGTCCAGTCGCAGGGCCGGGGCGTGTATGACCATGTCTGGCCGGAGGCCGACGGCTACATCGCCAATTGCGAATATTTCCGCCAGCGGGCGATCGATCTCGGCTGCCCGGAAGACCGTATCCGCGTCGTCGGTTCGGGCATCCGTCTCGAAAGCTTCCCCTTCCGGCCCAAGGCTCATGACCCACGCGAGGAGCTGCGCTTCCTGATGGTCGGGCGCCTGATCGAGCGCAAGGGCTTCCACATCGCCCTACAGGCGCTTGGCCGCTACGCCCGCGCCTCCCGTCGGCGCATCCGGATCGACATTGTCGGCGATGGCCCCATGCGCGACCGCCTGCAGCAACTGGCGCAGGATTGCGGTCTCGGTAGCCGCACAACTTTCCATGGCGCACAGGATCATGCCGCCATTGCCGGGTTCCTCACCCGTTGCGACGTCTTCCTCGCCCCCTGCATGACCTGCCCGAAAGGTGGGCAGGACGCGCCGGTGAACACGATCAAGGAAGCCATGGCCATTGGCCGCCCGGTGGTCGCCACCCGCCATGGCGGTATCCCGGAACTCGTCTACGATGGCGTGACCGGCGCGCTTTGCGAGGAAGGCAATGTCGAGAACCTCGAAGCGGCGATCCATCGCCTGATGGACCTTGCTCCGTCCTGGCCCGGAATGCTGGCCGCGGGCCGCCGGGCTGTGGAGCAGGCCTACGAACTTTCCCGGACCACGGGCCAGTTGATGCAGGCCTACCAGTCGATCCTGCAGCCTGCCGGCGCGCTGAGCGTCCCGATCCCAACCCCTGAAATGGAGGCCGCCTGAGCCATGTCAGCCACTGTCGATACCGGCGCAAGAGCGACCATCGTAATGACCGCGCGGGACCGTTTCAGCCTCGCCCCCCGCGCCCTCGAAACCATCGTGGAACACACGCCCCGCCCGTATGAGCTGATCTATGTCGATGGCGGCAGCCCGCGCGAGATCGCCGGCGAAATCGAGGCGATCTGTGGCCGCAACGGCTTCCGCTATGTGCGTGAGGACCATTTCCTCAGCCCCTGCCAGTCCCGCAATATCGGCCACCGGCTGACGACCACACCCTATGTCGTCTATGTCGAGAACGATGTGATGGTGTCGCCCGGCTGGCTGGACAAGCTGGTCGAATGCGCCGACGCGACCGGCGCCGAAGTCGTCCAGCCGCTGATCTGCCAGGGCGCGCCGCTGCATACCGAAATCCACCAGGCCGGCGGCGATTTCACCGATGATCTCGATGCCTTTTTCAATGGCCCGGAAGAGAAACGTCGCCTGTGCGATAATCACCTGATGCACCAAGGCAAGCGGGTCGACGAGGTGAACTTGCGCCGCTCGGAGATGCAGGTCACCGAAGTGCACAGTTTCCTCGTCCGCAAGGACGCCTTCGCCCGGCTTGGCGATTTCGATGAGAACATGCCCTGCTCCAAGGATCATGTGGATTTCAGCATCACCGTTCATAGCAAGGGCGGCCGGATCATGCTGGAACCGGAATCCGTCGTGACCTTCTGCGTGCCGAGCCGGCATTTCCCCATCGAGGCGGTCGACCGCGCTTATTTCCTGCTGCGCTGGTCACCCCAGTGGCAGCGCCAGAGCCTGTCGCACTTCCAGAAGAAGTGGGGCCTGGAGAACGATCCCTATTTCGACCGCTACCTGA
>JAGQRO010000263.1 GCA_020425315.1 Hyphomonas sp.
TCCTTGGTCATGCCCATGGCGCCGAAGCATTGCATGGCATTGTCGACAATCTCCTGCGCCATTTCGGTGGCGACATATTTCAGCATGGAAATTTCGGTGCGCACGTCGCGGCCCTCGTCGATCTTCCAGGCGCAGTCATAGGCCATCAGGCGCGTCGCATGGATCTTCGCGGCGCCATCGGCGACCCACCATTGCACGGCCTGACGCTCGGACAGTTTGTGGCCGAAAGTTTTCCGCTGCGGCGCATACTCCCGCATCATGTCGAGCGCGCGCTGGGCCGCGCCGATACACCAGGCGGCCATTTCCATCCGGCGTGTGCCGAGACGCACCTGCATCGGGCCGAAGCCGTCGCCTTCCTTGCCGAGCAGTTTCCAGCCCGGCACGCGGCAATCCTCCAGCGCGACTTCATAGGTGAATTCGCCGCCCAGCATCGGGATGCGGCGCAGCACATTGAAGCCCGGCGTGTCGCGGTCGATCAGGAAGGCCGACATGCCGCCGCGGGCGCGCTTTTCCTTGTCGGTGATCGCCATCAGGATGGTGAAGTGCGCTTCGGCCGCGCGGGTGATCCAGATCTTGCGGCCATTGATGACCCAGTCGTCGCCATCGCGGACGGCGCGGGTCTGCATGCCGGCCGGGTCGGCGCCCGCGCCGGGCTCGGAAATGCCGATGGCGGAAATCGTCTCGCCGCGCGAATAGGGGGCGAGATAGGTCTCGCGCTGCTGCTCGTTGACGGTGGACATCAACATCCGCAGGTTCGGGGAATCCGGTGGCAGCGTGTAGGTGGCCACAGTCGAGCCAAGCGCCTCGTTCACGGCGACCAGCGCAACATGGGGCAGGCCCATTCCGCCGACATCTTCCGGCGCATCGAGGCTCCAGAGACCCATTTCCTTCGAGACGGCATCGAGCCGCGTGCGTTCCTCCGCAGAGAGATGGGCGCCCTCGCCGGCCGCATCGCGCGCCAGCACGGCGCCCTCCAGCGGCATCAGTTCCTCGCGCACGAACCGCTGCACGAGATCGCGCAGCATCCGGTGGTCTTCTTCAAGCTCGAAATTCAATGGCGACCCTCCATAGGCCGCCAAGAACGCCACAGGGGACGGGCCGGCGCAAGCGGCAGAACGTCGTCACGCCGCGTCAGGGGCGGAAAAGAAATTCCCCGCCGTCCAAGGGGCCAGGACGGCGGGGCAGTATGGATGCAGCTGCTGAGACCGCTACCAGATGGACACTCGCTCTTCCGGTGGCAGGTAAAGCGCATCGCCCTCCTGCACATCGAAGGCGGCGTACCATTCGTCCATGTTGCGCACGATGCCATTGGTCCGGAATTCGGATGGGCTGTGCGGATCGGTATAGATGCGCTGGATCATGTTTTCGTCCCGGTACTTGCGCCGCCAGACCTGGGCCCAGGCCATGAAGAAGCGCTGGTCGCCGGTCAGGCCGTCGATGACAGGGGCTTCTGCGCCATGCAGCGACAGCATGTAAGCGTGATAGGCCACGGCAAGGCCGCCAAGGTCACCGACATTCTCGCCCATGGTAAGGGTCGGATTGACGAAATAGCCTTCCAGCGGCTCATAGGTTGCGTACTGGGCGCCCAGTTTCGCGGTCTTCTCTTCGAAGCGGGTATTGTCCTCCGGTGTCCACCAGTCGCGCAGGAAGCCGTCGCCGTCCTGCTTGCGGCCCTGATCGTCGAAGCCGTGACCGATCTCGTGGCCGATCACCGCGCCG
>JAGQRO010000264.1 GCA_020425315.1 Hyphomonas sp.
TGATCTGGGCCTTGTAGTCCTCGCCCATGCCCTTGAACTGGGCGATGGCGTCTTCCTTCTTCCACACTTCGCGGACGATGGGATAATTGGCGTCGACAATCTCGCGCATCTTCGCTTCGATCTTCTCGAAATCGTCCGTGGAGAACGGCTCCTCGCGGGCGAAGTCGTAATAGAAGCCGTCGTCGATCACGGGGCCGATCGTCACCTGCGTGCCGGGGTAAAGCTCCTGCACGGCCTGCGCCAGCACGTGCGCGGCATCGTGGCGGATCAGCTCCAGGCCTTCGGGGTCCCGCTCCGTGACGATGGCAACCTGCGCATCCCCTTCGAGGGGGCGGACAAGGTCCCACATCTCGCCGTCCACCTTGGCGGCGAGCGCCTTCTTGGCCAGCGATTTCGAAATGCTCTCGGCGACATCCATCGGCGAGGCGCCGTCGGCATACTCACGGTGAGAGCCATCGGGCAGCGTTACTTTGATCATCGGTCTTCTTCTTTGACTTGGGCCGCCCTGGCGGGCGCGAAATCTTCAAGGTTCCGAACGGCCTTTTCCGGCGGTTTGCTTACCGTGTCTTTACCGGATTTCCCACCCTCAAAGCGGGCGGGATGCAGTCAGGCGTTCAGCTGGATTTTCGGGGGCTTTTGTCCGGGTGCATGAGGCGGGCGCGCACGGTGGTGCGGGCCGAAGGCGCGTCAGGCACCCCGGCGGGTTCGCGTGGTCAGAGCGGTGATCAGGCGATGGAACATGAGGGGCATATGTCATGCCTCGGGCGGTTTTTCAACTGCCGGCCCGCGCCAGTCGCCATAGCGCCAGGGTTGCCAGAAGGGCACGTCGGGCCGGGTTTCCGGCGCCGGGTCATCGCCCCAGGGCCCGCCCGGCCGGCAGCGCACGAACCGCGCCAGCGCCATCCAGCCGCCCGCCCACCAGCCATGGCGCGCGACGCATTCGGCCCCGTATTCACTACAGGATGGGTGATACCGGCACCGCGCGCCGAAGAAATAGAACAGCTGGCTCGGCCCATGCTTGTAGGCCCACAACAGCGCATAGGCGGCCCGGCGGCGGAGGCTCCTATTCTGCGGCGGCACGGGCCAGCGCGCGCTTTTCCAGCGCTTCCTCGATGGCGGCGACGGCGGCTTCGAAGGCGAGCAGTGTGGAGGTGTGGCGGGGCGGGTAATCGGCCACGGGTTCGAGGTGGCGCAGCTCCCAGAACCGGCCCTCCGGCGGCGGGCCGCCCTCTTTCAGCATGGCGCGCAGGCCGTCGCGCGCGGCGACGATCTCGGCCACCGTCGCGCCGACGGCATGCTCAGCAAGGATGGAGGTGGCTGCCTGCCCCAGCGCACAGGCCTGCGGATCGACGGCGATCGCCGTTACCGTCTCCCCGGCCTCGTCCAGCTTCAGGTCGACATGCACGATGGACCCGCAGACGCGGGAGACCTTGGTCACCGAGCCCTCGGCATCGTCAAGGCGCCCGACATGCGGGATGCCGGCGGCCAGTTCCAGGATGCGGTTATGATAGAGCTCGCTCATGGCGCCGAAGATGGCCCTGCGCCCCGGCTTTCGCAAGCGCGCAGAAAAACGCCGCCCGTCCTCTCTGAGGAAGCCGGGCGGCGAAGACAGGGGTAATAAAAATGGCCCTTGGGCCTGCGCTCATCGTCCGCCGCCGGGGCGATCCGGTCAATTGACGCTTTCGTTACCACGGGCGGGCCCTCACACGCGCCGCCAGGTCGAGCCGCCCGGACCGTCCATGATCTCGATGCCTTCGGCGGCGAGATCCTTGCGGATGCGGTCGGCCTCGGCCCAGTCCTTGGCGGCGCGGGCATCGACCCTTGCCTGTACGAGCGCATCGATACGGGCATTGCCGTCTTCGTCGCCGCCCTGTTCCCATTCCTTTGGCGTCAGCGTCATGAGGCCGAGCAGTTCGCCGGCGGCCAGCAGGTTTGCCTTCGCATTGGCCATGGCGACCATGTCCTTCTGGTCGGCCGCCGTGTTGGCTTCACCGGCAAGACGGGAAAGCTCGGCAAGGGCTTCGGGCGTGTTGAGATCATCCTCCAGCGCGCGGCGCACGCCGGTGTCGCGGGCCTCGCCGCCGTCGGCCTCCCACACACGGCGCAGCGCGCCATAGATGCGGTCGAGCGTGGTCTTCGCCTGTTTCAGCAGGTCTTCGGTCCAGTCGAGCGGGGCGCGGTAGTGCCCGCTCAGCATGGCAAAGCGCAGCACTTCACCCGGCCAGTCTTTCAACAGGTCATGCACCAGCACAACATTGCCGAGCGATTTCGACATCTTCTCCCCGCCCATGTCGAGGAAGCCGTTGTGCAGCCAGTAATTGGCCATCACCTCACCATGCGCGCACTCCGATTGCGCGATTTCGTTCTCGTGGTGGGGGAACTGGAGATCGATGCCGCCGCCATGAATGTCGATGGTGCGGCCGAGATGTTTCGCCGCCATGGCCGAGCATTCGATATGCCAGCCGGGCCGGCCCCTGCCCCACGGGCTGTCCCAGATCGCGTCCTCCGGCTCGCCGGGCTTGGCGAATTTCCAGAGCGCGAAATCGGCCGGGTCGCGCTTGTCGGGCTCGACCTCGACGCGGGCGCCGGCCTCATTGTCACCGGGCTTGCGGCCGGACAGCTTGCCGTAATCGTTCATCTGGGCGACCGAGAACCAGACGCCTTCCTTGCCGACATAGGCGTATTTCTTGCGCACCAGTTTCTCGATGATCTCGATCATCTCGGCCACATGATCCGTCGCCCAGGGCTCGACGGTGGGCGGCAGGACGCCGAGCGCCTCCATGTCGGCATTGTAGATGCCGGCATATTTGTGCGTGATCTTCTCGATCGGCTCGCCGGTCTCGACCGAGGCCCTGATGATCTTGTCCTCGATATCGGTG
>JAGQRO010000265.1 GCA_020425315.1 Hyphomonas sp.
GCCGCGCCGCCGGCGCCGGCGATGATGACTTTCAGGCCGCGCGATTTCGCCGATTTGGCGTAGTCGCTCATCCGGTCCGGCGTGCGGTGAGCCGAGACGATCCGGGCCTCGAACGGCACGCCCAGCTGGTCCAGTATCCGGGCCGCCTCCTTCATGACGGGCCAGTCGGACTGGCTGCCCATGATGATGCCGACTTTGGGGGATTCGCTTGTCGCCATGGCGTCCT
Source organism: Hyphomonas sp. (assembly GCA_020425315.1). Taxonomy (GTDB): domain Bacteria; phylum Pseudomonadota; class Alphaproteobacteria; order Caulobacterales; family Hyphomonadaceae; genus Hyphomonas. The sequence goes on from JAGQRO010000265.1 coordinate 227, forward strand.
CGCAGCGGGAAAGCGCGCACCATATGCAGGCGGCCTTTCCCGTCAACTGCCCCCTGACGGGCGAACCTGCTCCACAATTGGCGCAACTCCGGTATTCTGGCTGTATGGCGGATGATGTCTTCTCTCCCCGGCCTGACCGGCGCCGCGCCCTGGTGGAAATCCTGGGCGTCAATCTTGCCGGTATGGACCGGCATACGCGGGCGGCCATCGAGGCGCTGTGCGATGAGGTCATCGCCCTGCGTGAGGAGTTGGGAGAGGTCCGCTCGGCCCTGTCGGAGGCCGAATTGCTGGCCGACAATGACGCCCTGTGCCCGCTCTTCAACCGCCGCGCCTTCGAGCGGGAGGTGCGCCGGGAGATCGCGCTTGCCACGCGCTTCCGCACGCCGCTCTGCCTGATCTTCGTCGACCTCGACAATTTCAAGCCCGTCAACGACGTATTCGGGCACGCGACGGGCGATGCGGTGCTGATCAGGGTGTCGGAGATCCTGAAGGGCATCACGCGCGAGACCGATATTGTCGGCCGTCTTGGCGGGGATGAATTCGGCATGGTCCTGTCGCAGGCGACGCTGGACGATTCCAACAAGAAGGCTGCGCAGGTGACCGAACGGATCGACGACCTGGTCGTCCGCTCGCCGGACAATCCCGACGAAGAATTAATCATCGGGGCGTCCTGCGGGGTCGTCGCCTGGCAGCCCGGCGAGGACGCCGAACACCTGATTGCCCGGGCTGATCAGGCCATGTTTGCCCAGAAATCACGCAGGAAACGCGGGCGGTCTGCCTCGGCCTGATGCAGGCGACGCGGCGAACGTCTCGGGAGGTCAGGCAGGGTGACGTTTGGCCCGCATTGTGCTTAAGTGTTGCTGTTAAGACACAATAACTTAACAGCAGAAGGAGACTGCCATGTCGCTAACAGGCCGGATCAGCGAGCTTTCCAACAAGCACCGCCAACTGGACCAGCAGATCAACGATGAAGAAAAGCGTCCTGCCTCCGATACGACGCGCCTGAAGGATCTGAAGCGGCAGAAACTCAAGATTAAAGAAGAACTGCGATGGCTTGAGGCCAGCTGACGGCAGACCGGACTGAGATCCTTTCGCCGTCGCACACGGCAATTGGCGAAAGGACCGTTCCATGCGGGATATTTTCGATCAGGACAAATCCCTGAGCCTTGGCGTCGTGCGCCAGGCCGGGGCGGTCTTCAGCCTTCTGCTCGCAGCCGCGGCGTTACTCGCCATCCTGCGCGGCTTTGGGCGCGTTTTCACCGGGCATGTCATCGGCGGACTGGCGGAAACGCTGGGTGTCCTTGTCGTTCTCGGCTTCCTCTTCCTCGTTGTGCGCCTGCTGACGGAGCTGCTGGCGGCGCACCACCGGCTTGGCGACCGCCTGACGGTGCTGGCCGACGACCTGCGCACCCGGCGCGAAACCCCGAAGGACTGAGGCTGTGGGAACCCCGGTCACCGCAATTCTCGGGCTCGGCCGGGAGGTTGGCGACGCGGTCGCCCGCCGGTTCAACGAACTCGGCCACCGGGTGCTGGCGGCTGACGCAAGCGCCGAGCGCCTGGTCACCGCCCGAAATGCAATGCCGGACGAGGTGGAACTCCACCATGGCGATGTGCATACGAAACTGGGCCTGCGCAATGCGGTGGCTGCTGCCGTGGAGGGGTTCGGGCGGATCGACAATCTGGTCGTGATCCCCAGCATCGAGAACCCGGACACGCTGCAGGATTTCTCCCAGGAACGGTTCGACAAGGCGATGGCGCAGACCGTGCGCGGGGCCGCGCAGGCCCTCAAGGTTTTCGCAGAGCGGATCGCGGAACAGGACGACCTGCCTGAAGCCGGGGTCGAGCGCCTGCGCCAGAAGGGGACTGTCACCTTCGTCCTGTCCTATTCGGCGCTGGCCACGATGCCGGGCCGGTTTACCGAGTCAGTCACCCAATCAGCGGTTCTCGGGGTCGTGCGGGCGGGATCGCTGGAACTGGCCGAGGCCGGTATCCGGGTGAATGCCATCGTCGCCATCCGGCCGCGCGAAGAGAAGATGGAAAGCTGGACCTCGAAGCGCACGCCGCTCGGCCGTGCGGCACAGGCCGACGAGATCGCCGACGCGGCCGCCTTCCTCGCCTCACGAGAGGCTGCGATCATCACCGGCGAAGTGATCCGTCTCGATGGCGGGCGCTGGGGCCTTGCCGGCGTTCTCGACGTCTAGGCAGGCTTCAGGCAGGTGACGCCGCCCTCCTTCGGTTCGGACTTCCAGACGGACGCGGTTTCCAGCGTCCAGTCGGGGCTCAGAATGTCCGACACTTTCCGGAACTCCGCCGTGGCGCTGTCTGCCGACAGGGTGACGAGGATGTAGCCATGGCCGAACGGATCGTGCCAGTCGACGTCCTTGTTGGCATCGGAGAAGAGCTTGCCGAGCTCCGGCACATCCTTCACCGCCGAGCCTGAGCCGGGCGAGGTGATCGAGGTGCAGCCGAACTCCACGCCGCAGCGCTTGCCGGCGGCATCGTGCAGCGTGTTGGCCCAAGCCGTGTGCGTGTCGCCGGCCAGCGTCACCAGGCGTGCACCGGCACGGGTCACGCTGTCATACAGCCGCTCGCGCGCCGCCGGAAATCCGTCCCATGCGTCGAGGTTCGAGGGCAGGCCGAGTGCCGAGAAGCCGATCATCTGCTGGACATAGGAATTGTCCTGCGCAGCGATCTGCTCCGGCGTCAGCGTGTCCTGCATCTTCGGCAGGGCGACCTTGGCCATCACGACCTGGTTGGCGAGTACCTGCCAGGTCTTGCCGTCATCGACGGACCGCTTGAGTTCGCTGTCCAGCCAGGCTTCCTGGTCGACCCCCAGCATGGTGCGGTCTGGGTCGTTGACCTGGCCCATGGTGATGGCGGCGCGCTGGGCAAGATCCTCTTCGCCGGTCGCGCCCGACAGGGCGGTGAACCAGCTGATGTCTTCCGAGCGGCCGGTCAGGCGGGATTCAAGGGCGCAGACCGTGGCGACATCGCCGAAATCGAAGCTGCGCCAGACCGCGGTGGAGATCCGTCCGGCTTCCATGTCGCGGATCGGCTGCCATTCGAAATAGGCCTGCACGGCGGCCATCTTGCGGTCAGACCAGTTGCCTTCGCCCTTCTCCGGATTGTGGTTTGCGGCGCCCGTCCTGTAGGAATTGTTGGCGCTTTCATGATCGTCCCAGGTGCAGATCCACGGCACGGCGGCATGGGCGGCCTGCAGGTTTGGATCGGTCTTGTATTGGGCGTGGCGGGCCCGGTAGTCGGCCAGCGTGACGCATTCATGGGTCGGTTCGTGGGGCCGCCCGATCGCCAGTGCGACCTCGCCGCCATAGCCGTCCGTGCCGTACTCATAGAAATAGTCGCCAAGATGGATGATCGCGTCGAGATTGTCCTCGGCCGCCAAGGCGGCATAGGCATTGAACAGGCCGAACTGCCAGTTGGAACAGGAGACGACGCCAAAGCGCACCGGCGCGGTGCCCGAAGCGGCCGTCGTGCGCGTGCGGCCGGTGGGTGAGGTGACCTCGCCGGCGCGGGTGAGGGCCGTGAACTTGTAGGAATAGGCGGTCGCCGGCGACAGGCCGGCCGCATCCGCCTTGACGCAGAAATCGTGGGAGGCCTCGGCGCTCAACAGGCCGGAGGACACGATCGCGCCGGCCGCATCCGTCACTTCATAGCTCACGGGGATCGGGCCGGAGCCCGACTTGGGCGTCACGCGCGTCCACACGATGACCCGGTTGCTGAGCGGGTCGCCGGAGGCAACGCCATGATCGAAGGAGACCTCGCCATCATAAGCCTGGCTGGCGCCCGGCAGGGTCGTGCAGGCGGCAAGGCCCACGGAACCTGTTGCGGCCAGGCCGAAAAGCGAGCGGCGGGTAAGTTCGGTCATGGACGGTCCTCCTGTCGATGGTCCGGTCTTAAGGCCGGTTGACGACAGCACCATGACGCCGCCGGCCGGTTTCGTCTATAAGCCCGGGCGATGAGAGACCTGACCCTGACTGCCGGGCCCGAAGATGCGGGCCAGCGCCTCGACGTGTTCCTTGCGGGGAAGGCGGAAGACTTGTCGCGCTCGCGGCTGAAGGCGCTGATTCTGGAGGGAGCCGTCACGGCGGGCGGGGCGGTGGAAACCAATCCGAAGAAGGCAGTGAGTGCCGGCACGGAATATGTCGTGCACCTGCCTGAACCGGTGGCGGCGGAGCCGGAGGCGCAGGACATCCCGCTCGACATCCTGTTCGAGGACGACCACCTGATCGTGCTGAGCAAGCCTGCCGGCATGGCGGTGCACCCGGCGCCCGGCAGCCCTGATGGCACGCTGGTCAACGCGCTGCTGCATCATTGCCGGGGCCAGCTCTCCGGCATTGGCGGGGTTGAGCGGCCCGGCATCGTGC
>JAGQRO010000266.1:0-1734 GCA_020425315.1 Hyphomonas sp.
GCACCGGCACGCCCTGCATGACCGCTTCCGCGATCATCGCGCGAAAGCCGCGCCCCTCGGCTTCGCTCAGACCGAACTTGTTCAGCACAACCAGGTCCGCACCCTGTGCGGACAGGCGCGAACTGGCCAGACCCGCGGCCTCTTCCATGGCGCCGGCGTCCATCCGACAGGCGTGGGAACCGGGCCCAAGCTGCTGCGTGATCCGGGCCGCCGGACCGTCGGGAAGCAGCCACAGGTCACTGTCGCAATGCCCCGCCAATCCATCCGCCGCGACATGCCGTAGTGCACCGACGATGCGGACACTTTCGCTTTGCAAGCGCGCGACGACATCGGACAACAGGCGATCCGTGGCATCTCCGCTACTAGCGGTGACAGTCGCAATGGCCATCGTTTCAGCCCTCCTCGAACCGGGGGAACAGCACGTCGTTCTCCAGCGCCATATGCGCAGCCAGATCGTCTAACAGCTTCTCCGTTCCCGAATAAAGCGCCCGCCATGACCCGCAGGCATGGTCAGGAGGTGTCAGGTTCGCCGTCAGGGAACGGATGTGGGCGATCAGGGCATCCGTGCCCAGATCGGAAGCGGGGTCTGCAAGCTCTGTCATCGGTGACGAAATCCGGTGTCTTGGCGTGGCAGGAATGATTTGGTATTTGAAATACCGAATACACCCGATGAATGCGCATTGTAAATGCCTAAACAGGAGCCGGATCTTGCGCCTCACGTCCTTCACTGACTACGGCCTGCGTGTGCTCATGCGGATGGCCGGCACCCCAGATCGACCGTTCACCACCGCCGAGCTGGCCGCCGAGTTCCGTGTGTCGCGCAATCATCTGGCAAAGGTGATCTCAACGCTATCAGCTGTAGGCTACCTGGAAACGCGGCGCGGTGGCGGAGGCGGAGCGGTGCTCGCGCGGCGCACTGAAGAGATCCGGCTCGGCGATGTCGTTGCCCGCCTCGAGGCGGATCAGTCGCTTGTCGAATGTTTCTCGCCCGGCGGTGCTGCCTGCACACTGACGCCGCACTGCCGCCTGAAAGCGCGGTTGGCCGGCGCGGAAGCCGCCTTCATCGCCGATCTCAACCGCAGTTCGCTTGCGGATTGCGTCTATCGCCCTTTCGAGGCATGACGCGCGGCGAGCGCCACCCCAGCGAGCACGGCGCAGCGCAGCGTCATCGCCGCCACGGTGCGCATCTCGAACGCGCCTCCACGGACGACATGAAGGCCGAAGGCGGCAAAGACCAGGACGGTGGCCGCGAGTACGCCAAGCGCAAGGGGAAAGGCCCAGGCACGCCCCAACCACAGCCCCACACCGACTGCGACATAGAAGAACCCCGCTGCGGTGTTGAACCACAGAACGAAAGGGACAACCGCCCCCATGTCGAGGGCGCCCATGATCGTCGTTCCACCCGACAGAATCGTAAGCCCGCCGAAGACCATCGCGACCAGCGCCGCGATCTGTGTACCCCTTTTTCGTCCGGTCATGACACATCTCCTTTTCCAGCGCTCATGAGTGTCAATTGAACCTCGACCAGGCGTTTTCCTTCGCCGACGAGGTCGAAGCCGCGATTGCCGAGAGCCCACCGGATTGCGACGCCCTGCACGATCGAGGCAAGTAGGACCGCCGCATCTCTCGCGTCGATGTCCGGGCGGAGCATGCCCTCGGACTGCATCTCGCCGACCGCAGCAGCAAGTCGTGACTGAAATGACGCGAGTAGACGGTCGAACACCTCGCGCAGCG
>JAGQRO010000266.1:1867-2531 GCA_020425315.1 Hyphomonas sp.
GTCTGCGCCCGCGTCTCGGCCGTTGTCCAATGCTCCCTCAGGGTGGCAGAGACATCTTCCGCCACAGCCACCCACAAGTCTCCCTTGGTAGGGAAATGGCGAAACACGGCGGGCTGGCTGATTCCAACGGCGCGCGCGACATCGGTCGTACTCATGCGATCCGGCCCGATTTCCGATGCCAGTCTAAGCACTTGCGCGATGATTTGCGACTTCCGGTCTTCCGCGCTTCTGCGTTGCATGGGGGTGGCCTCTTGTGAGTGATTTATAACTCACATACATTCATGCAGATTGCAACACCGACTTTGAGTCGCCAACCCCGCAGGAAGGATCTCCATGCAGCCCCTTGTCGGATACTCTCGAACCCAGATCGTTCTCCACTGGGCTGCTTTCGCCCTTGTCGCACAGCAATACCTGTTCAAGGATGCGATTTCCGCCGCTTGGGAGCGGGCATCAGAAGGTGTCGAGGTCGCCTTCGATCCGCTCGTTCTCGGGCACGTTGTGGGCGGAGCCCTGGTGCTCGGCCTTGCAATCTGGCGTCTGGTGGTGCGCGCCCGGCGCGGGGTACCACCGCAGTCCGGCTCATCGTCTCAGAAGATGCTGGCCAAGGTGGTGCATCTGGGGCTGTACGCGCTGATGTTCCTGATGCCGATCAGCGGATCGGTTG
>JAGQRO010000267.1 GCA_020425315.1 Hyphomonas sp.
CGACATAGCCTTTCTGCATCAGGTAGGGCTCAATCACGTCCTCCACCGCATCGCGCGCTTCGGAGAGGGCGGCGGCCAGCGTCTCCACGCCCACTGGCCCGCCGGCATAGGTCTTCACCAGCGCATGCAAATAGCGCCGGTCGAGCGCGTCGAGCCCGTCGGCATCAATCTCTAGCCGCTTCAGCGCGCCAGCGGCGCTCTCCCGGTCGATGGTCGCGCCTGCGGCCTCGGCAAAGTCCCGCACCCGGCGGAGGAGCCGCAGCGCAATGCGCGGCGTGCCACGTGCGCGCGAAGCAATCTCCACCGCGCCCTCTTCCGTGATCGGAGCGTTCAGCTTGCGCGCGGCGGCCATGACGATGCGGCCAAGTTCTTCCGGCTCATAGAAATCGAGCCGCACCGGGATACCGAACCGGTCGCGCAGCGGCGTCGCCAACAGGCCCGCGCGCGTGGTGGCGCCGACAAGGGTAAAGGGCGAAAGGTCCAGCCGCACGGAACGGGCCGACGGCCCCTCCCCGATCACGATATCGAGGGCATAATCCTCCATCGCCGGATAGAGAATTTCCTCCACGACCGGCGGCAAGCGGTGAATCTCGTCGATAAACAGGACATCATTGGGCTCAAGATTGGTGAGGATCGCGGCGAGGTCGCCGGCCTTGGCGATGACAGGCCCGGACGTCGCGCGGAAGCCGACACCCATTTCCCGCGCGAGGATCTGCGCCAGCGTCGTCTTGCCAAGGCCCGGCGGGCCGANNAACAGCAGCACATGGTCCAGCGCCTCGCTACGCCCACGCGCCGCGTCGACATAGACTTTCAGATTCGCCTTCGCCTTGCGCTGGCCGACATAGTCGTCAAACGTCTGGGGACGGAGCGCCCGGTCCAGCGCATCGCCGCCCTGCGCGTTCGGGTCGGAAAGTTCACCTTCCCGGCTCATCGCGCGAGTTCCTTCAGCGCCGCCTTGACCAGCTTGCCGACCTCATCGCCGGCATCCTTCGCGACGCCCGCCACGGCGCGCGCCGCATCCGATTGCGAATAGCCGAGATTGACGAGGGCCGAGATCGCCTCCCCGCGCGGGCCTGTGCTGGCCGCGACCGGCGCACTCGCCATGCCGGCGGCGCTCGCGGCCTCGAACTTGCCGAACCGGCCCATGGGCGGGGCCTTGCCGGCGAGTTCGCCGACGATCCGCTCGGCCAGTTTCTTGCCGACGCCCTTGGCCCGCGTCAGCACATTCGCATCGCCGAGCGCGATGGCATCCATCAGTTCGGCGGGCGTCAGCGCATCGAGGACGGCCATCGCCGCCTTACCGGCGACGCCATGCACATCCTGCAGCCGAACGAACCAGGCGCGTTCCTCATCCGTGCCGAAGCCGAACAGCGTGATCGAGTTTTCCGTCACCCGCGTCTCGACATGCACGGTCACTTTCTCGCCCGCATGCACGCGGGACAGCAGCCGCGTGCCGCTCATGCAGACATAACCAACGCCGTTCACATCGATCAGCACATGGTCGAGCCCGAGCGCGGCAACCTCGCCTGTCAGCCGTCCGATGATCATGCCGCGCCCCGCTTCAGATCCGTGGGCAGATGATGCGCCGCACAGATGGCGCAGGCGAGCGCGTCGGCGGAGTCCGATTTCAGATCTGTCACCTTGGGCAGCAGGCGTTTCACCATGAACATTACCTGTTCCTTGTCCGCCGTGCCGGTGCCGACGACGGCAAGCTTGATCTTGCGGGGCGCGAATTCCGCCACCGGCAGGCCCGCCATCGCCAGCGCCGCCATCGCCGCGCCGCGCGCCTGGCCGAGCTTCAGCGCCGAACGCGGGTTGGCGTTCACCAACGTCTCCTCGACGCCTGCGGCGGTCGGTTCGTGATAGCGGGCAAGCTCGCCCACGGCCTCGAAGATGCCACCGAGCCGTTCCGACATTTCCAGCTTCGGGTCCACCGAGATCACGCCATGGGCAATATGCGTCAGGCGCATGCCCGTCAGCTCGATCACGCCCCAGCCGGTGTGGCGAAGGCCGGGGTCGATGCCGAGGATGCGTATCGTGTGAGTCATCCCGCGACGTATCCGGGGTGTTGCTTAACGAATCGCTACCATATTCCCGATTTGTTCGCAGCCGCAAGTCAGCGGCGCGCATCGCGACTACAAGGTTCAGATCTTCACGAACTAGTGGTGCAGCTTGTACGCCAGTGACCGCCAGCCCGAGGGGTCAAACGGCGTCCATTCGCCTTCCGTCTGCGCGAGGCGGTCGGCGATGATCACCATGACCAGCGGATTGACGCCGAGGCCGACATGGCTGGCCGGCACTTCAATATTCTCCACATCAGCATGGGCATTGTGGCGGTGCTGCAGCGAGCCCTGCCAGGACACGATGCCGTCCGTCCGCGTGAAGATCGACGTCGTCGGCACCGGCGGGGCATGGTTGAGGCTCTGATAGCGGCCGGCCATTTCCGGCTCGGTCGCCTTGCCATTGATCGCCTCGAACACATGGCGGGCGCTGGAATGATTGCGGTCGCCGGAAATCGGACTGCCGAGCGTGATCACCTGGCGCACCTTGTCGGGGTGTTGCTTGGCCAGTTCACGCGCGAACACGCCGCCGAGGCTCCAGCCAATGATCGAGACGGCCTCGCCGGATTCTTCATGCAGCCGCGACAGGGTGAGCGACATCGCCTCCTCGCGTTCCGCATTGAAGCGCACATTCTGGCCAAGGCCCCAAGGCCGCGCATCATAGCCGAGATCGTTCAGCAGGCTGCGCATCGGCCGGGTCGACCGGTCTGACGCCATGAAGCCCGGCAGCACGAGCACCGGATGCCCGTCGCCGCGTGGCAGGTTTCGCATCATCCGCCCGAACAGGCGGAACGCGCCCAATTCGAAAACCGCGCGGCCTTCCGTCAGGGTCCAGAACAAATGGGGCGGACGCCCCGCATCGACCATGCTCATATCCTTGCCTCCCCGCGCCGGCCTGTTTGCGCCAGCTGTTTTGAGAAGTCTGCGACGGTTCCGGGCCATGGGCAAGCGCCAGATACCGTCAGCCTGCAGTTGCCTTGCGCGGCTTTCGCGGCTTTGGCGCTGGCTTCTCCGCCGGCTTCGCCTGTGGCGGCGACAGGTCCAGCCCGGCGGCCCGCGCAAGATCTTCATACGAATCCTGCAGGCACTCAGAATAAAATTCCGGGTCTGGAAGGGCTTGCCGGCAAGCCGTGAAGCTGATCGTCGCCTGCGCGCAATAGGATTGCACGACATGGCCGAGCGCCACGCCATCGAACAGGCAGAGGAGGCCCTGCATGTGCAACAGCTGCGCGCCGGCCGAATAAATCGGCACTGGCGGGCCGGGCACATTGGTCACCACGGTGTTCATCATCGGTTTCATGATGTTGGCGACGCCAAGACGCGTATAGAGCTGTGCGCCGAGGGCCATGAACAGTTGCGGCGAAACCTTGGAGGCTTCCGACATCTGCCGCGCGCCCATCGCATTGGTCATCGCCTTCGAGCGTGATGTCTGTTCGTGTACGTAGCGAAGCCGTTCGGCCGCGTCTTCGATATGTGTGCCCAGTGGCGCCATCATGGCCGCCACCTGGTTGCCCATCGTGTCCTTCTCGCCTTCGGAGCGTACGGAGATCGGCGCCATCGTGGTGAGCGTCGTCTTCGGCAAATCGTCCTTGGCTTTCAGGTATTTCCGCATCGCACCGCCGACAATCGTCAGCATCACGTCGTTGACCTTGGCGCCTTCGGAAAGCTTGCGCATGGCGGAAATGTTCTTCAGCGGGAAGACCCGGCCCTCGGTCACCCGGTGCGGGGAGATCTTCACATTGAAGCGCGTGCGCGGCGTCTTCACCGCCGAATCCATGTCGAAGTCGCCGCGGATCAGCCCACGGACCGTCTTGTAGGCGCCGGGGATGGAGCGCGCGGCAACGCCCGCCTGCCGCCAGGGATTGATCCAGGCATGGATATAACCCTTGGCGAACAGCGCCGCCTTGTTCGGCTCGCGCTCCGGCGCCCATTTGTCGGGCGCAGACGGCGGCGGCTCGTCGGCGGTCAGCGTGTGCAGCGCCTGCATCAGGTCGATGCCCGACATGCCATCGATGGCGGCATGGTGCACCTTGGTCACCATGGCATAGCAGCCCTTCGGGATGCCCGGCACATTGTCGAGGCCCTCGACGATGGTGAATTCCCAGGGCGGGCGCGACAGGTCCAGCGGGCGGGAAAAGATGCGCGCTGCCTGAATGCAGAGCTGGCGCCAGTCGCCGGGCTTCGGCAGCGCGACATGGCGGACATGGTATTCGAGGTCGAAATCCTTGTCCTCGATCCAGTAGGGATAATCGATGTTGAAGGGCACACGGACGAGTTTCTGCCGCATCGTCTTCGACAGCTGCATGCGCGATCGGTAGAAATCCAGAATGTCCTTGAACCGGACGAACCCGCCGGGCGCGGTGGCCGGATCATAGATCAGGATGGAGCCGATATGCATCGGCGAATTCGGCGTTTCGAGCGAGACGAACGAGGCGTCCGTGCCCTGCAGCTGCTGCATGTTTTCCTCCCCTTGCGGGTCGGCTCTTGGCGGCCGCCCCTGCATATGGACGACCACTTTGCCTCGTTTTCAGGAGGTTGGCGAGGGGACTCGCCTTTCAGGGCATTGCCCTGTCAGGCGCGCATGCCGATGGCGGGCGGGAAAGTGTCGTCATCGCCGCCCGCCGGCGCGCTCGGCACTGTATCGAGGCCGGTACACCGGATGTCCAGCTGCGCCGCGCCGCCCGTGCGTTGCAACATTTCATCTTCGACGCCGAGGGCGCGGATATACCAGCCATGAAAGCGCAGCGGCGCTCCGGCCTCCCGCTTCATCGGGAGGATCTCCGTCAAGCCGCGTGCACCCATCACCGAGCACACGGCGCCGGCAAGCGCATCCGGCACGGCCACATCGATGTCCACCACCGGCTGGGCGAGACAAGGTTCGGCCAAGTGCCTCAGTTGCCGGAAGGCGCCCCGCGCGGCGATCTCGAAAGAGAGCGGCGTCGAGTCGAGGTCATGATATGCGCCGTCCAAAAGCACGGCCCGGAAGTCGATGACCGGATAGCCCGCGAGGAGCCCGTTCTGGCGGGCCGCCTCAAGCCCCTTCTCCACCGCCGGGATGAATGTCTCCGGCACCGCGCCGCCAACAATCCGGTTTTCGAAGACGAAGCCTGCGCCTGCGTGCAGCGGCTCGAACAGCAGCTTGATGCGGGCGAAGGAGCCCGTGCCCGCCGCTTGCTTCTTGTGCGTGAAATCGACTTCCGCCGGACATCCCAACCTTTCGCAATAGAGGACCTGCGGTTCGCCAACATGAATGCAGGAGTCCGTGGCGTCCTCGATGCGACGGACGACCTGCCGGAGTTGGGCTTCGGAGCGGCCCGCGATGATGACCTGCCCGGTTTCGAAATTCGTTTCGATTCGGATGTCGTGGCCGGAGGCCTCCAACAGGGCAGGAAGTGCCTCCGCCACCGCCTTGCTCTTCGGTTCAATGACAATCTCTATCGGGAAATAGTCCGCAGGCAGACCGGGCATGATTGTCAGCCCTTATCGGCCGATGATCTCTGCGCCATCCTGACCCGCAGCATGCCGGACAAGACAATCAGCGCACCGATCAGGAGTGTGCCGTAGAGCAAAGCGAGATCCTGAGTGGAGACGTAAATAGCCTCCGAATTATAGTCCATCTCGATCGTGAAGCCGTGTGCCGGATCGGGTTGGTTGGGCCGCGAGGGCAGTACGTGAATCAGCTGCAGCGCAAACAGGCCTAAGAAGACCAAAGCGCCCAACCAATGTGGCCAGAAGATGCGAAGGAAGTCCTTGGGCGCGAATGGGCGCATGGCATGCCCGCCTCAGCTCATCCAGCGGAGGGTGCGCGGTTCGATGGGGTTGGCGAAGTCGCGGCCTTCGGTGCGGGATTCGGTCCATTCGCGTTTCAGGCGCTGGTACCATTTGGCCTGCACATCGATATCGTCGATCCACAGCATCGCCTTCTGGTGTTCCATGCCCTGGTTCTGCAGGTTCACCATGGTGCCGTCCTGGTCGAGGAATTTCCGGCCCGCAGGCTTGGCAATCGGAATGGCGAGGTTGAGCAGCGGCGCGCCGGTCCACCAGGTGAACTGGGTGATCCGTGTACGTTTCGGCGCCTCAGGTGTGAGGCAGGTCAGCGTCAGCAGGCGCGCGGTGTCATTCGACACGATCTCCCAGCGATAGCCCGGCAGCTGGAAGCGGATCTCCGTCTGCACGTCGCCGCCGAAGATCCAGCGATAGAGTTTCGAGTTCGACGAGGGCGCATGCCGGTCAATGGCCCAGCCACGCTCGGTCGGCACGAAGGGCTTTTCCTTCAGCTTCAGGCCAGCCGAGGGCGGGCGCCACCACCACTGGTTATGCACGAAGGGCACATGCGCCGGGTCCATCAGGCCGACCACGGCATCGTCCATATGCGCGTTGAAGACGTCATGGATGACGAATTTGGGCTTGTCCGGCAGCGGCCCGAAATCCGGCGGCGGAACGGCGGGCTCCCCGTCGAAGCGCGGCGTGTGGGCAATGTAGAGATAGACCGCGCCATTGGCCTCATGGGTCGGATAGCGGCGCACCTTCACCTTGGACGGGTCATAGGGCGAGTCCGGCGTCAGGCTCGGCATCAGCTTGCAGACGCCGTCCCCTGCCCCGAAGCGCCAGCCATGATAGGGGCATTGCAGCGTCCACTCGCCATCGGTCTGAACCTGCTGTCCCGCCGAGAGCGGCACGAGGCGGTGGGGGCAGATATCGCGCAGGGCAAAGGCCTCGCCCGCCGGCGTGCGGCCCACCACGACCGGCTCGCCCAGCACCATGATCTTCATGTGCTTGCCGGGCTTCAGGTCTGCCGACGGCGCGGCGAGATACCAGCAATCGGTCAGCCAGCCTTCGGCGGTGATGCCGGTCTTTTCAGTTGCGGGGGCGTGCGTGTCAGCCATGACAAGCCCCTTACACCCGCTGGGGCCCCCGGAAAACCCGGAGAGGCACGTAGGGATTCACTCGGTGACGGTCACCTGCAGGGAGTAAGTATCGTCCGGCGCCTCACCGGCTTTGAGCTCCCAGGGCCGGCCTTCGACCAGTTCCAGCGTGCCGGTGCCCGCAGCCACGGCCGTCAGGTCGAAGGAGAGGTAGTGATTGCCGCCGGTATAGCCCGGCTGGTTCTGGACGTCCGGATCGGTCGGGCGCCCACCTTCGCCGGCAAGCTCCAGAATGTCCGGCCGGGCAGTGATCTGCCAGATATAGCCCGCCGTCGGAATGGATTCGAGTTCAATCCGGAGCGTCTCGCCCATCGCCAGCGTGACGGATGTGCCGTCCATGTCCGCGCCGGCATAGAGGATGGCCGCGTTCGCCGGTACGTCGGCGGCGGTTTCATCCGCGACCTCTTCCGGCACGGCGGGCGCGTCTATTGCTTCTTCCGGCACGGCCGGCGCCTCTTCCCTGCAGCCAGCCAGCAACAGGACTGCCGCCAGCCCGATCCCGATCATGCGCATTCCATACCCTCCGCTCATCTGCGGTGGCAGGCTAGCGCGCCCGGCATCCGCGCGCCAGACTTGTCAGTTCTGGATCGAGCCTTCGAAGGTCGCCTGCGCGCCGCCCTCGGCGAAATACTCCTTCCAGAAGGTCCGCACGCGGAAGTCGATATCCGGGTCCAGCGGCGGGCGGCCGGGATTGTGCGAGCGGCCGAAGCCGACGATGCGCACATCGGCGCCCGGCAGGTCCGGCGTCAGGCGGTATTTCTCCACTTCCTCCAGCGAGGTCTCCGGCTCGTTCGCCTTGAACTCGCGCCAGGGCAGCACCTGCGAATTCTCCAGCATGTCGGAGAAGATGTAGACGGTGGAGTATTGCCGCCCGCCCGGCGGGCTCTGCGTCCACTGGGCGATGGTGCGCACAATGTCGGACGTGGCGGCCTCTTCGGCATCGGTCGTCACCGGCTCCAGCGCCTTGACCAGTTCGGCCATGAAGACCCGCTCGTCGGCCTTGGCCTGCATGGTGCTGCACTGGCCGAGCATATAGTCGACCGCGCCCTGATTGTCCGGACAGCCGGGCTTGCAGGCATTCACCAGCCGCTCGGTGTTCGTATAGTGCGGCCCGATCGTGGCCACCACGATCCGGTCGCCATGGCCAAGGCTGTCGACCACGGTGCCAAGGCTTTCCAGCATCACGGACTTGTCCATGGAATCGGCCGGCGTCGTGCGGTCGATCAGGAACAGGGACGAGGTCTTGCCCGCCTGGCAGTAGTCATAAGGCCCGCCCGCGCCTTCCTGCGGGGAGCAGGCCGCCAGCAGGGCGAGCCCCAGCCCAAGAATTCCATACTTCATGTCAGAGCCCCTCGAAGCCGGTTCAGCGCGCGATGCGGCGCAGCTGATTGGCATGGCGGCGCTGTTCGGCGGCTTCAGCCTCGGCAATCTGGATACGGATCGCGGCGACCGCCTTTTCCGCCCGCTTGCGTTCGACATCGGCCTTCTGGAAGTCCGGATGCCCGTCATGGCAGAAGAAGGCCGCCGAGACGCCGACCATCACCACGGCGAGGTTGATGAACAGGAAGATCCAGCCTTCCAGGCCCAGCGCGGCGTTCAGCGTCAGCATTTCCAGCGCGCCGGCACCGTTCATCGCCTCGGCAAAGCCGACATCGGGCTGCACGGCCGCCTGCAGGAAGCCCTGCCGCAGCACGGACAGGCCGTAGCATAGCGCGCCGACCAGGGCGCCGATCGCCAGGACCTGCGCCACTTCCACTTTCCAGCCGCGGCGCTGGGCGAAATAGCCGAACCGGCAGAGCAGCATGCCGATCCGGTGGGACAGGGCCACCAGCACGCCGCCGACCAGCAGCGACACGACCAGCGAGATCGCCGGGCTCTCCCGGAAGAACAGCTCGAAGCTGAGGCGGTTGATCGGCACTTCGGCAATGGCGAGGGCGATCATGAAGGGCAGGTAGAACCAGGGGCTGGAATAGCGCGGCTGGCGGTTCACTTCGCCCTGGATCTCGTCCCACAGGGAATTGGCGCGGTGGGCCCGCGACAGGGCGGTCATCAGCTTGGCGTCATAGCGCTTGTCGATCACCGCCAGGCGGCGGGCATGGTCCTGCTCAAGGCCGGGATCGGCCGGCTCGTCATAGCCGTCAGGCAGGCGGTGGGCGGTCAGTTCGTTCGCATCGGCCGGGGCAGGAAGGTCTTCGGGGGAGGCCTGTGAAGACGACACAACCGAAAACGCGTCTTTCTTCTGGCCAAGGGATTCCGTGGTCATGGGGCGCAAAATCTCCAGTTTGACGCCCCTTAACGTCTCGTTAACCGCATATTGTGGCCGGAATACGCTCAATCGGGGAAAAATCAGCAGGCCGGCCCCGCCCGGCAGGCCAACCGTTCAATAAGGCTTCCCGCCCTTCGCGCGCGCGGTTATATCGCGCGGATGACCCCACGCGACAAAATCCGCAATTTCTCGATCATTGCCCATATCGACCATGGCAAGTCGA
>JAGQRO010000268.1 GCA_020425315.1 Hyphomonas sp.
GCGCGGCTCAGCGTCTCGTCCATCGGGATATAGGCATGGCCGAACCGGGTGATGCCGGCAAAGTCGCCAAGCGCGCTGGCGATGGCCTGGCCGAGCACAATTCCGGTATCCTCGACCGAGTGGTGCATGTCGATGTGCAGGTCGCCCTTGCAGCGCACGGTCAGGTCGATGGCCGAATGCTTGGCGAAACTCTCCAGCATATGGTCGAAAAAGCCGATTCCCGTTGCGATATCGGCTTTCCCGGTACCGTCGAGGCCGACGGTGACGGAAATATCCGTTTCCTTGGTCTTGCGGGCGATGGTGGCGGTGCGGTTCTGGCTCATGGCGGCCCATATACTGTGTAAAGCCCGTTACAGCTAGCGCAGTTTGTTCACTGATTTCTAAACATATTGGACGATGTTTCGACCGGGGTTTTGTCTCCCGCGGTCGTCCGAGGCGAGGAATTCTTGCGCAAACCGTCCATCATCCGCCGGGCTTTCGGCACGATGACGCTTCCAGTCTTTGCCGGCATGTTCGGCGGCCTGACGGCCGTCCTGCTGTTCCTTGTGATCACGGGGCTTGAGCAGGTTTACCGGGTGGCGACCGGCACGGCAGCCTGGAACGAATGGTGGATGCCGCTCGAAGGCCTTGCCATCATGTGCGCGGCCACGATGGTGCTGGCCGGCCTGTCCATGTACCTGATGATGCGGTTCTTCCAGCGCATCCTGAACCGGTTCATGGCGTATCTGGACGATTCCGATTCCGAAGCCCAGGCCGCGATCGACAGCGTGTCGCTGATCGAGCTGCGCCGCCTGCGCATCGCGGTGACGCGCGCTGTGCGGCGCCTGCGCCGTGAGAACGAACACCTGCGCCGCATCGCCTATGTCGACACCCGCACCGGCCTGCCCAACCTGATCGCGCTGGAGGCCGAGATCCAGGCCCGTTTGCCGAAGGCAAGCTTCGAAGCGCCGGCCGCCTTCTTCCTGCTGGACCTCGACCAGTTCAGCCGCGCCTCCGAACGCCTCGGCAGCCTGGCGACCGAGACGCTGCTGCGCGCGGCCGGTGCCCGCCTCACCGAGGCGCTCGCCCGGCTTGAGCCGCCGGTTTCGGCCAGTGTCGGCGGATCGGTCGTCGCCGCGCTGCACACCGACCAGTTCGCCCTGTTCCTGCCAAACGCCATCTCGCGCGAGAATGTGTCGTCCATCGCGCGGGCGATCCGGATCGCCTTCTCGCATCCGTTCGAGATCAACGGCCAGGTTCTGGCGCTCGGCATGTCCGGCGGCATCGTGAACGCGCCGGAAGATGCGGACTCGGTGCAGAAACTGTTCCGCCATGCCGAACTGGCCCTGCGCCAGGTGCGCAGCGAGGCCGCCTCGGGCTTTCGCTATTTCTCCCCGCGCCTCACGCGTGTCGCGCGCGGCAAGTACATGCTGGAGGCGGAACTGCGCGAGGCGGTGGCCAATCGCGAGTTCAAGGCCGTGTTCCAGCCAAAAGTGGATTTTGCGACTGGCGAGATCGTCGGCGCTGAGGCACTCGCCCGCTGGCAGCGCGCCAATGGCAAGATCATCTCGCCGGCGGCGTTTATTCCGCTGGCGGAGGAAACCGGCCTCGTCAACCAGATCGGCGAACAGATCCTCGAATCGGCCTGCCGTTCGGCGGTGATCTGGGCACGCGACGGCTATGATGTGTCGGTCGCGGTGAACGTGTCTCCGCGCCAGTTCCAGTCTGCCAATGTGACGGACCTCGTTCTGGACGTCCTCAAGCGTACCGGCCTGCCGCCGGAGAAACTGGAACTTGAGATCACCGAGAGCATGGCCGTGTCGGACCCGGCCAAGGTGGCCCGCGTGATGCGCCCGCTGCGCGCGCTCGGCACCAAGCTTGCCATCGACGATTTCGGCACCGGCCATTCGAACCTCTCCATGCTGACGCAGCTGCCGTTCGACGTGTTCAAGATCGACCGGCAGTTCGTGATGGCGCTGGAATCGGATCGTCAGGCGCCGGCGATTGTCGAGATGATCCTGGCCATGGCCGAAACGCTGGGCCTGAAGACTGTGGCCGAAGGTGTCGAGACCGAACGCCAGGCAGAGTTCCTCTCGCGTCGCGGCTGTACCATGGCGCAGGGCTTCCTCTATTCGCCCGGCCTGCCGCACGAAGCCTTCATGGACTTCCTGCGCAACTGGGATTCCCGCATCGGTACCAAGCGCAAGGCGAGCTAGGCCATGTTGACGGCGCCCCGCCGGGAACGCGGACTATGCGGGCCGGGACGGGGTTCGGTCGCCGCGCTTATGCTCTCGGTCAGCCTCCTTCAGGCTTGTGTCAGCTCTCAGGGCGTAGCGGGCCCCGGCGAGCCCGAACACGCCCTGCTGGCGCTGCATGAGAAACATCTCCAGGCCCACCGGGACGGCGATGTCGATGCCTTCCTCGAAGACTGGGCAGATGAGACGCTCAGCGTCAATCGGGGTGAGATGACGGTGGCGCGCCGCGAAGACATGCGCTCTGCCTTCGGATCATATTTCGGCTCCACCAGATTTGAATACTACCGGGACCGCCAGCCGCCCCGCGCCGAAGTGTCGGACGACGGAACGCTCGGCTGGGTTGCTGCGGAAGTCGAAGCGCGCGGCACCGCCGTGTCAGATGACGGTTCTGAAACCCCGGTCGAGTTCATAAGTTCCTGGGTCAGCCTGTTCCGAAATATCGACGGCGAATGGCGCCTCGTCGGCAATGCGTCGAGCTTCAGGGAATAGCGCGCCGGCGATAGACGTTCACCGGATCGCCATTGATCTCCGACAGGCACCAGTGCTGGTAACCGCATTTCTCCGCCACGCGGCGGGAGGCGGCATTGCCCGTATCGATGATGCAGACCGACTGGCCGGGCTGCGTGCGGTCCAGCCAGTCATGGATCGCCGCGATGGCTTCGCTGGCGATGCCGCGGCCCCAGGCGGCCCGGGCGAAGGCCCAGCCCGCTTCCGGCCAGGGCGACAGGTCCGGCGTCAGGCCGCGGCGAAAGTCTGCAAAGCCCGCTTCGCCGAGATAGGCGCCGGTATCGCGCTCGGTAACGGTCCAGTTGCCGAAACCCTTGATGTCCCACATGCCCCGGCCGCGGACGCCGGCAAACCAGACATCCTGCTCGCTGCGGGTCCTGGCGCCGATGAAGCGCACGACTTCTTCGTCGCTCCACATGGCGGCGGCATGAGGATGGTCGGCTTCTTCGAACGCGCGAAGGACCAGGCGGTCCGTCGTCAGGACAGGTGGCGTCACGCGCCGGCCTTCATCTTCGCCAGCATCGCGCCCATGGCGGCGTGCACCTGCTGGATGGCCTTCAGCGGGCGGACCATGACCTTGAAGTCCGTGATCTGACCATCGCCGTTCCACTCGATCATGTCGACGCCGTTGACGTGAATGCCATCCATCTCGCACTCGAATTCCAGAACCGCCTTGTCGCCGCAATCGAAGGCGCGGGTGTAGCGGAACGTATCCCCGCCCAGCGTCTGGCCGGCGGCGGTGAGATAGGCCAGCGTGATCATCTTGCCTTCCTGCGGCGTGTGCACGACCGGGCTGCGGAAGACGACATTGTCGGCGAGCTGGCCGGACAGGCCCTCCGGCGAATGATCGCCTTCCATCCAGTCAAACCAACGCTGGAGATGCGGCGTGTAGCCGGTCATCGGAATCTCGTGCTGTCGTGCCATGGTGTGTCCTCCGTGCAGACCACCCTAGGCGGACAGGTTCAGGCGGGCAATCATTCCCTGAGGTCAGTCCGCATAGGCCGCCGCAAGGTCCGGGTCTTTCGCGGCGACGAGGTCGGCGAGGTCGGAGATGACCTTGGCCTGTTTCCAGGTG
>JAGQRO010000269.1 GCA_020425315.1 Hyphomonas sp.
GCTCACGGTCGCCTTCCTTGATCCGGACGTTCACGGCCAGCGTGTCGCCGGGGGAGAATGCCGGGATTTCCTTGTCGCCGAGGACGCGGGAAACTTCTTCCGCCTCGAGCTGTTCAATCATGTTCATCGCCTGTCTCCGGCGCTTGGAATTCATGGGGTTCGGAGTAAGCGGCGTATAAATCGGGGCGGCGTTCTTTTGTCAACGCCTTTGCGCTGTTCAAACGCCATTCCCGTATGCGTTTGTGATCCCCCGACAAAAGCACGTCCGGCGTGCCATAGGGGCCCCATTGGCGCGGCAGGGTGTACTGGTCGTGTTCGAGGAGGCCGTTTTCGAAGGATTCCTCGCTGAGAGAGGCCGCATTGCCCGCCACACCGGGCAACAGGCGCACCACCGCCTCCACCATCGCCATCGCAGCGACCTCCCCGCCGGCCAGCACATAATCGCCGACCGAAACCTCTTCGAGGCCGTGGGCGTCGATCACCCGCTGGTCCAGCCCTTCGAACCGGCCGCACAGGAAGACGAGGCCCCGGCTCCCGGCCCAGTCCCGCGCCATGTCCTGCGTGAACGGCACGCCGCGCGGGGACGGATAGACAATGTGCTTGTTGGTGATGACCAGGCTGTCCAGCGCCTCGGAGGCGACATCCGGGCGGATCACCATGCCCGCCCCGCCCCCGGTTGGCGGCGCATCGACATTGCGGTGCTTGCCGATGCCGTGCTCGCGCAGGTCGCGCGTTTCCCAGTCCCAGATGCCCTCACGGCGGGCGCGCTCCAGGATGGAGACGCCCAGCGGGCCCGGAAACGCTTCCGGAAACAGGGTGATGAAACTGACTTCGAACATGAGGCGAGGCTTTAGCGCGGGCGCGCGGCCCCGTCACCTGTCCTGCCCAGATGCCCGCCCCGTCAGGGATTGGCGATCAGGATGGAGATGCGCCGGTTGGCGGCCCGGCCTTCGGCACTGGCATTGCTGGCAACCGGGCGATGCTCTCCGAAGGCCCGCGCTTCCAGCTGGTCCGGCGGGGCGCCCGCCGCTTCCATCGCCTTCACCACAGCCAGCGCCCGGTCGGCCGACAATTCCCAGTTTGTCGGGAAGGTCGCCGTCAACGCGCCCTGGATCGGCACATTGTCGGTATGGCCCTCCACGATCACGCCGGCGCCGCTGGAAAAATCGACCGCCCCGGCCACGTCGCGGATCAGGGCGAGGCCGTCTGCGGTGAGCGCCGCGCTGCCGGAGGCGAACAGCAGCCGGTCGGCCAGCGTCAGGCGCAGGCCGGCGGCCTCCTCATCCACCGAAACCCCGTCCACCGTGCCGATCGCCTCGCGCACACCGGTGGCCGACGCCGCGGACTTGAACCGGAACCGCATCACGAAGGAGAGATTGTTGGCATTTTCGGCAAAGAAGGCCACGGCCCCGTCGCGGCGGACCCATTCGCCGGCCCGGTTCGAGCTCGCCTCCACGATCTCGATATTGTCCGGCAGGATCCAGGCATAAACGAACTTGTCGAAACTCTGGGGCTGGTTCCAATAGCCATAATGGGGGTCTGCCGCGTCGGCATCCGGCCGTTCGGTGGCGTAGGTGAAGACCCCGTCGGCGCTTTCTGTCAGGCCCGGTGTCATGTCCACTATATCGACGAAGGAATAGTCGCCCTGCGGGATGCGCAGGATGTCATTGGCGTCGCCGCTGCGGTCCCAGCTGTACTGGTTGGGGAAGAAATAGAGATAGTCGTCGATCTCCTTTCCCTTCTCATAATAGAGATTGTAGCTGCCCCAGCTCGACCGGAGGCCCTCATACATGACGAGTTCCTTGCCATCCTCGCCGAGGAAGGAGACCACTTCGCGCACCGTTTCGGCGGCGGCGGCCTGCGCAAAGGCCAACAGGGCGCAAAGACCCGTCAGAAGGCGTTTCATGTCGTCTCTCCCCACTCTTCGGTGTTCGTCCCTGAGGCGAGTTTACCCCGTCCGGGGCGATTTGTTAACGCTACGGCAATTGCCCGCCCGATTGACCCGGCCGGCCAAGCAGCGCTTCAATCGGGCGATCCTGGGGAGGAACCCGCATGACCATGCTGGAAACTGTCGCCACTGTTGCCAATATCTTCGCGTCCGCCGCCGTGGTGCTGACGCTCGTCTTCATCGGCATCCAGCTGAAACAAAATGCCGAGCTCACCCGAATGGCCGCCGCCCAGACCTCGGCCCAGCTGCTCTCCACCAATCTCGGCCGGATCATCGAACATGCCGACCTCGCCGACCTGTTCACCAAGGAGGGCATCCCGGATTGCTGGACACCGACCGAGCGCCTGCGCGCCACGAATTTCCTCTCCGCCAGCTTCCGCCATTACGAAGTGCTGCACACCCACCGCCGCTTCGGCGTGTTCGAGGAAGAGCTATGGGGCGGCACCGAGGCCCGCCTGCGCGACGCGCTCTCCTCCGCCGCCATCCGCGAATGGTGGGCGGACTCCCGGGAGTTCTACGCCAAAAGCTTCGTCGCCTATGTCGACGAAATCTGCGCCGAGTGGGAAGCCATCGAAGCGATTGCGGGGATGAACACGCCCGGCGGTGACAGCGCGGCCTAGCCTGCCCAATCCGGCCAGTCGCGGAACAGCCCAAACTTCACGTTCGTCACCATCGCGTTCGCCGCGAAGTGCAGCGTGTCCGTCTCCCCTTCCCGTGCCGCGGCCGCGCGGAAGGCATTGTCGAGCTGGGCGAGGTCGCGGGTTTCGATCATGATGTGGAACTCGCGCACATCATCCGGGCGCAGGCCCAGCTTACAGCGCATCATCCGCCAGGTCTCGATCCGGCCTTCCGCTTTCATCCTGTCCAGGAAGGCCGGCAACGCCGCCGCGAAGGCCCGCTCGTCGGTCCCGGCCTTGAGATCGAACCAGATGTGATAGACGTCCATGGCCCGCGCCACTCCCAATACAGTTTGCCCGTACGCCCCGTCTTCTATACGTGAGTCTGCATGGCCGCGACCCCTGCCTTGTCCGTGATCATCCCTTTCTTCAATGAGGAAGGGAACGTCCACCCCGTGATCGACGAGGTGCACGAACAGCTGGCCGGCATCGAGTTCGAGATCATCTGCGTCAATGACCAGTCCTCCGATGCCACCGGCACCGAACTCGCCGAGGCGAAGGCGAAACACCCCGATACGGTCTTCGTGTTCAGCCATGTCCAGCGGCGCGGCAAGTCCGCCGCCCTTTTCACGGGCCTGAAATCGGTGCGCGGCGACTGGGTGCAGCTGCTCGATGGCGACGGCCAGAACGACCCGGCCGACACCGCCCGCCTCTGGAAAGCGATCATCGCCCCCGGTGCCCCGCCGCGCCTTGGCATCATTGCCGGCAAGCGCAACAGCCGGAACGATTCCGGCTTCAAATGGATCCAGTCGCGTGTGGCCAATGGCGTGCGCCGCTTCGTGCTGCAGGACGATGCGACCGATACCGGCTGCGGCTGGAAACTGATCCGTACAGACGCCTTCCGCGACCTGCCCTATTTCGCCTCCATGCACCGTTTCCTGCCGGCCCTGATCAAGCGGGCCGGATGGGATGTGCGCGAGGAACTGGTGAACGACCGCCGGCGCCTGGCCGGGCAGTCGAAATACGGCTTCCTCGGCCGGCTCGGCGCCGGCATCTTCGACCTGATCGGCATGTTCTGGCTGGTCCGCCGGGGCGGATACGGCGTCGCCCGCGAGTGGGATGACCCGCGGGCGAACTGAAGGCCTGCTTTTACAGCCGGATCAATTGTCGCGCTTGCGCATCGATGGCGGGCGGCGGTCCGGGATCCGTTCCGCCTTTGGCGGCGGGGGTGGCGGCGGAGACGACACGCGCGGCGGCGGAGGCGGTGGCGGGCTCGACACACGCGGGGCCGGCGGCGGCGTATAGGCCGGGCGCGAAGGCCGTTGCGTCCGCATCGACGGCGGCTTGCTCGAGGTCGACACTTGCGGCCGGGCCCTGGGCGGCGGCGGAGGCGGCGGCGAGGAAATCCGGGCCGGCGGCTCTACAGCGCGCGGTGTTTCGATCCGGCGTTCGGCCGGCCGCTCGATGCGGCGTTCCGGCGGACGGCGGGTCGGCTCTTCGATCCGGGGATTCTCGATGCGGGGCTGGTCCAGCCGGCGGGTCTCACCGCGCGGGGCCGTTCCCGGGTTTGGCGCTCTCGGCGCCTCGACGCGGCGGGTGCGCATGGCCGGCGTGTCCGGCAGGCCGCCGGCAAGCGAGTCGTCGCGGCGCGGACGGTCCGGGCGCCCGGCACGATCCGGGCGATCCGATCTGGCCGAACGGTCCGCACCCGGACGGGGCGTGATCGTGCGCGGCGCGGCAGGTGGCGATGTCAGCGCCCGCGGCGCTGGCGAAGGCGATGTGCTCACGCCCGGTGCGGGCACGGCGGTCCGGGCACCGTCCGGACCCGGACGGCCACGCTGGCCACCGCGATCCCGGTCACGGTCATGATCCCGGTCTCCGGCACGGTCGCGCTCATGGTCGCGATCACGGTCACCGCCTCTGTCGCGGCCCCGATCGCCGCCCCGGTCACCACCGGTCCAGCCATGGCCGGGGCGCCAGTCGCCCTTGCCGCGGCCGCTGTCGCCCACCGGGCGGATCGAGGAGATATTGTCGTTGAGGCGGATGCCGTTCAGCTTGTCGACGGAGGCATCGACGATCTGGCAGCGGCCGGTGAAGTTGGCATGTTCGCAGATCTCCCACTTGCCCGACCGGATATTGATCGACGACACATTGTCGTTGAACCGGTAGCGGCTGAGATCGGGAATGGCGCGATTGGTGCCATAGGAGGCGCCGCGCCCGTTCGGGTCCACATAGAGGGTCACGTTCGCATCGCGCGCGCCATAATGCCCGCGCAGCGGCGGCAGTTCGCGGTGATAGTAGGATCCGTAATGCCAGCCGAACCCATAGGGGTCGTAGCCGAGGCGCGGGTCGTAATAGCCATAGCGCGCATAGTCGGACGAATAGCCATAATGGTAGACAGACACGGCCGTCGTCGCGCCGTAGCCATAGCTGTAATCGTCATAGCCATAATGCGCATTGTCGACATAGCGGATGTAGCCATTGTCATCGCGCACGAACATCAGGCCATGTTCGGCATCGGTATATTCATAGACCGGCCGCACGGAGGAAATCTCGCGGTTGAGGCCGAACCAGCCAAGGTCCGGCACATCCTCTCGCAGGAACACGCAGCGGCCGGTGAAATCGGAATGTTCGCAGACCTCCCATTGGCCGGCGAGGACCGAGACCGAGCGGGCCGCATCGTTGAAATAGAGGTCCGGCAGGGCCGGGATCGGATCGAAGATCTGGCGGATGTCGCCGGTGAAATTCTCGCCGCTATAGAGGATCAGCGCCGCCTCGCCGCGATATTCGCCCTGATAGGCGGGATCCTCATATCCGTAGTCAGCATGCGCCAGTCCGCCCATCATGAGCGGCAGGGCGAGCGCGGTGCTGCAACGGAGAATGGATTTCAGCATGGGCAGATCCTCTGGCAGTTCTGGATGAGATTTATGCCAGAGCCAAGCTGAACAGGGCGCAACACGCTGTTCGCCCTTGTTTTATTCCGGTGACGGGGCCTCTTCGCCACTGTCCAGCCAGTCTTCGAGGCGCGCCAGAACCAGGCGCCGGGCGGCCATATCCACCACCGGCACATCGGCCAGCGTGAATGGCACCAGCACGCTGCCGCCGCCATCGAGGCGGATGTCGACAAGGTCGCCGGCGCCAAAGTCCTCGACGGCCTTTACGCGGCCGACACGCGCCTCCCCGCCGGCATAGACGTCGAGGCCGACAAGGTCCTCGATATAGAATTCGTCCTCATCGGCATCCGGCAGGCTTTCGCGCGGCACATGCAGCAGCGTCCCGCGCAGGGCGTCCCAGTCTTCCTTCTGCTTCTGCTCTTTCGGGCGGACGATGAAATGATCCTTGCCCGGCCGGGCGGCCTTCGGCGTCAAAAGCGTGCGCCCGTCAGCATCCAGCAGCGGGCCATAGGTGAACAGGTCTTCCGGGTCGGCGGTGAAACTCTTCACCCGTACCTCGCCGCGAACGCCATGGGCTCCCTTCAGGGAGCCCACCACGATCAGTTTCTTGTCACCGCCAGCGCTCATCGCGCCTCTTTAGCCGTCCCGCGCGGCGGGGCAAGCCGCCCTGTGCGGTGTCAGTGGCGCCAGTCGGGCCCATAGCCCTGGCCATAGCTGGCCCGGTATCCCTCGCCATCGCCAAGGCGGCGCACCGAGGAGATATTGTCATTCAGCCGGATCTGGCCGAGATCGCCCGCCCCGCGTGTCAGTACTTCGCAGCGGCCGCGATAATTCGCATGCTCACAGGCCAGCCATGTGCCGCCGGAGACGAAGAAGGAACTCGCCCGGTCATTGAAGCGATAGTCCGACAGGTTCGGCACGTCGCGGCTGAGCTCGATGGCCTGGCCGCGCTGGCCCCGGTCCGGATACAGGATGAGGGCGGCATTCCAGCCATTGCGGCGGCCCTGCCAGTCGCCGGTATTGCGGCCCCGGTCGCGCCCGCGCGCATCGCCATAGCCCACCGGGCGCAGCGAGGAGATATTGTCGTTCAGGCGATAGGTGCTGAGCCGCGAGGCGCTGGCATCGATGACTTCGCAGCGGCCCCGGAAGTTCGGGTCGACGCAGACTTCCCAGACACCGGAATCGATGGAGATGGACGAAGCGCGGTCGTTGAAGCGCAGCGGCTTGAGGTCCGGTTCGGCGCCGACGATGCGCACGCCCTCCCCCGAATAGCCGGGATCGGCAAACAGCACGGCGCCGCCATATCCGCCGCCCCGGTCCCAGCCCTTGTCGCGGCCGCGATAATCGTCAGCCCCAGCCGGCAGGGTGAGGGCGGAAAGGCCAGCCGCCGCAACGGCGCCGGCAAGAAGTCTTTTGAATGTGAGCATGTCGGGCTCCCTCTTCAGTTACCGGGGGCTTCTAGGCCACCGCAACTGAACGAGATCAGGCCCGGTTGTTGTCTGGCGTTCAGCTTGTGCCCAGCGCGCACGAAAAAGCCGGCACCCCTTTGGGGCACCGGCTCATCCGTGTCCTGACCGTCAGGGGCCGGGGACTATTCCGAAGCGGCTTCCTCGGCCGGGGCTT
>JAGQRO010000270.1 GCA_020425315.1 Hyphomonas sp.
GCGCCCTTGGCATAGTCCGACAGGATGATGAGGGAGGCGTGGGCCGCCTCGTCCATCAGGGAGGCGATGAGTTCGGCCTCGGTGGACTTGTCGACCGTGCCGGTTTCTTCCGCATCGACGCGTAGCAGCTGCTGCCCTCCGGCAACGAAGCGGGTCTTCAGCGTCGTGGGACGGCCGCGCATGGCGATGAGATCGGCATCCACTCCGTCGAGGGCGCCCAGCAGCGCGGCAAGTTCGCGGCCCTCCGGATCGTCGCCCACCACGCCGATCAGTGAGGTCAGCACGCCGAGGCTGGCGAGGTTGCGCGCCACATTGCCGGCCCCGCCCGGCATGGCGGCTTCGCGGTGGCGGCGCATGATCGGCACGGGCGCTTCCGGCGAGATGC
This sequence comes from Hyphomonas sp., assembly GCA_020425315.1. Taxonomy (GTDB): domain Bacteria; phylum Pseudomonadota; class Alphaproteobacteria; order Caulobacterales; family Hyphomonadaceae; genus Hyphomonas. Next base: position 386 of record JAGQRO010000270.1, read on the forward strand.
GCATGACCTGCCCGTAGACGAACCGGTCAAGCATGACATCGCCGACGCAGACGACGCGCTTGCCTGCGGCGGCGGGGATCAGGTCGATGAGGGTGGATGTGGCCATCAGCCGCCTCTCATTATCGCGCCGGGGCGCTGGATTCACCGGATATAGCGGCTGGGAAGACTGTGCGAAAGGCAAAGCGGCAGGCGGCTGATCCAATCGACCGCCCGCCCCGTAAGAAAGGCGACGGACCAGACTGCCCGGAGACCTGCCCTGCCCCGCTCAGCCCCCGCCATCATCTGGTTTCGCGAAGACCTGCGCCTTGCCGACAATCCGGCCGTGAATGCGGCCGTAATGTCAGGCCGGCCGATTGTGTGCCTGTTCATCCATGACGAGGCCTCCGAAGGCCTGCGCCCGCATGGTGGGGCGTCGAAATGGTGGCTCGACAAGTCACTGAAGGCGCTGGCGGCGGATATTGCCGGTCTTAGCGGGCAGTTGACCCTCCGCACCGGGGCGGCGGCCGAATGCCTTGGCGATGTGATCGCCGAGACGGGGGCTGGCGCCGTCTACTGGAACCGGCGCTATGACGGGCCCGGCCGGGCCGTGGACGCGGCGATCAAGGAAACGCTGAAGGCGCGCGGCGTTGAGGCGGAAAGCTTCAATGGCCGCCTGCTGGTGGAGCCCTGGGTGCTGAAGACCGGCTCCGGCGGCTATTACAAGGTGTTCACGCCGTTCTGGAAGGCGCTGCGGGCGATGTATGCGCCGCCGCCGGCCCTTCCGCGGCCGAAGTCGCTGGCCGGGCCGGATGTGTTCAGCCTCGGCGTGGATGAGCTTGGCTTCCACCCGCATGGGCCTGACTGGTCGACGGGGTTCAACGCGATGTGGACGCCCGGGGAAGCTGGCGCCGCTGCGCGGCTCGCGGATTTTCTGGACGGTCCGGTGGACGAGTACGGCGAATGCCGGAACCTGCCGGGGCGCGAGGACGGGACTTCCGGCCTTTCGCCGCATTTGCGCTTCGGGGAGATCAGCCCGGCTCAGGTCTGGCGCGCCGTGATGGCGGCGATCGAGGCCGGGCGCATCCGCGACGAAGGGGCCATGGTGTTCCTGTCGGAGATCGCCTGGCGGGAATTCAGCTATTCGCTGCTGTTCCACAATCCGGACCTTGCCGAGGAGAATTACAACAAGGACTTCCGGCATATGCCGTGGCGCGAGGAAGCGGCGGTCCTGTCGGCCTGGCAACGCGGCATGACGGGATACCCCATAGTCGATGCCGGCATGCGCCAGCTCTGGCAGACCGGATGGATGCACAACCGTGTACGGATGATTGTTGCGTCCTTCCTGACCAAGCACCTGATGATCCACTGGCGCAAGGGTGAGGACTGGTTCTGGGATACGCTGGTCGATGCAGACCCGGCGTCCAACCCGGCGAGCTGGCAGTGGACGGCCGGCAGCGGCGCCGATGCCGCGCCCTATTTCCGGGTCTTCAATCCGATCACGCAGGGCCAGAAATTCGATGCCGATGGCGCCTATGTCCGCCGCTGGTGCCCGGAACTGGCCGCCCTGCCCGACAAGGTGCTGCACGCGCCCTGGCAGGCCGGCGACGGCGTGCTGAAGGCAGCGGGCGTCTGGCTGGGCAAGACCTATCCCAAGCCGATCATCGAGCATGAGACGGGCCGCAAGCGCGCCCTCGAAGCTTACGAGACCCTGAAAGCCAAGCGGAGCGCTGCATGAAGAGAATAGCTGTCATCGGATCCGGCATTGCGGGGCTCGGCGCGGCCTGGGCCCTGAAGGACACGGCCGATGTGACCCTGTTCGAGGCGGACACGCGCGCCGGCGGCCATGCCTGCACGCATGTGTTCGACTATGATGGCCACGAGACGGCGGTGGACCTTGGCTTCATCGTCTACAACGGGCTCAATTATCCCAACCTGACAGGCCTGTTCGACGCGCTGGGTATGGCAACGCGTGGGTCCGACATGAGCTTTGCCGTGTCGGACCCGAATGGCTGGGAATGGGCATCGTCCGCACGCGGCCTGTTCGCGCAGAAGCGCAATCTGCTGAGCCCGCGCTTCCATCGCTTCTGGCGCACGATCCTGCGCTTCAATGATATTGCCCGCGCGGAGCTTGCCGCCGGCAAGATCGGGCCGGAAAGCCTGCGCAGCTGGCTGGACCGGCATGGCTTCGAGGCGGACTTCCGCGAGAATTATGTCCTGCCGATGGGAGCGGCCATCTGGTCGACGCCGGAAGACCGGATGCTGGACTATCCGGCGCTCAGCTTCTTCCGCTTCTTTGAGAACCACCGCCTGATGCACCGCGAGCGCCCGAAATGGCGCACGGTGACCGGCGGCAGCCAGGCCTATGTGGCCAGGGTCTGCGCCGACCTCGGCCCGCGCTTGCGCCTTGGCGAAGGCGTGCGGCGTATTTTCCCATTCGGAGACCACGTCGCCATCGAAACCAAGGCGGGCCGGACGGATGTGTTCGATCATGTCATCGCGGCGACGCATTCGGATGTGACGCTGTCGATGGTGGAAGCATCGTATCCCGATCAGGTCTTCCTGCTGCGGTCGATGAAATACCGTCCGAATGCGATCTATCTGCACCGCGATCCTGCCTTGATGCCGAAGCGCCGCGCCGCCTGGGCGAGTTGGAACGTGTTGAAACAGGAGAGCGGCGACATTTGCCTTTCCTACTGGATGAACCGGCTGCAGGGCCTGACCGAGGAACGCCCAGTCTTCATCACGCTGAACCCGGATACGCCGCCGCGCGAAGACCTCACTTTCCATCGTTATGTGTTCGATCATCCGCAATTCGATGCCGCCGCCGAAGCCGCCGTGCGTGGGCTGAAACGGCTTCAGGGACGCGGTGGCCTATGGCTGGCAGGCGCCTGGATGGGCAGCGGCTTCCATGAGGATGGCCTCAAATCCGGACTCTCGGCAGCGTTGTCGCTCGGCGGAAAAGTCCCGTGGGAGGCGACGGGCGTGGACATCGTGGCGCCTTCGCGCGAGAATGCACCCCTACTCCCGGCAGCCGAGGTGTCCGCATGACAGGGCCCGCGCTCTCGCTCTGGAAAGGCAAAACGGTGCATGCGCGCTTTGCGCCGTTCCAGCGCCGGTTTGCCTATGACCTGGTCCTCATCGAAGTGGATATCGACCGCCTGGATGAGGCAGATGCCCAGTGCGGCGCCTTCTCCGTCGGCAAGCCGAACCTGTTCAGCTTCCGGACGGAGGATCATGGCCCGCGTGTGAAGGGTGCGCCGCTGCGTCCGTGGGCGGAGGAGATGTTTGCGAAGGCTGGTGTGGCGCTGGACGGCGGCGTCGTGCGCCTCACCACTTTCCCCCGGCACCTGTTCTACAAGTTCGCACCGATTTCCCTCTGGTATGGCTACGGACAGGATGGCGGACTGCGCGGCGTGATCTATGAAGTGAACAACACATTTGGTGACACGCATTGCTATGTCGCCGCCACCGGCGCGGAGGGCGGGCAGCATGCCGCCGACAAGGCGCTGCACGTCTCACCCTTCTTCGATGTCAGCGGGCAGTACCGTTTCACGCTGCGCCGGAGGGAAGATCGCACGGGGCTGGTCGTTGACAACATGGTGGACGGTACGCGCCTACACGTCGCCTCCATTGTCGCGCGGCGCCAGCCGGTGACTTCGGGAAGGCTGTTGCAGCTTGCGCTCGCCAACCCCATGTCAACTCTGGGCGTGACCATCGGCATTCACTGGCAGGCGCTGTGGATATGGCTGAAAGGCGCCGGCTATCGCCGCCGCCCGGCCGCACCTGAGGCGGCCAGCATCGCCCTGCCCGCCGCTGCGCCCCGCGCCATGAAGGAAGCCGCATGACCGACACGATCACTGCCTCCACACATTCGATCCGGACACTGAAGAATGTTCCGGCAAGCTTCCGCATTGCCTGCCTTGCTCTCCTCAACACGCGCAAGGGGTCTCTGGTGTTCCTGCTTCCGGATGGGCGGCGCCTGAAATTCGACCATGAGCAGTCGGGGCCCGACGCGGTCGTCGAAGTGCATGACTATGCTTTCGTCAAGCGCGCGCTCGCCGGCGGCGATGTCGGCTTTGCCGAGGCCTATATGGATGGCGAATGGTCGACGCCGGATCTCACCGAAGTGCTGCGTTTCTTTTCAGCAAACTTCGAGGCGGCCGGGCGCCTTGCCGTCGGCGGCGCCGTTGTGCGCTGGGCCAATATGGTCCGGCACCTGTTTTCCAGCCGCAACACCCGCGAGGGCGCGAAGAAGAATATCAAGGCGCACTATGACCTGGGCAATGATTTCTATTCCCTCTGGCTCGATCCCTCGATGACTTATTCCTCGGCCGTGTTCGAGAACCCGAACCTGTCACTGGAACAGGCACAGCAGGCGAAATACCGGAACATCTGTGACCGGATCGATGCCGGCCCGTCGAGCGAGATTCTGGAGATCGGTTGCGGCTGGGGCGGGTTTGCCGAATATGCCGCCAAGCAGCGCGGCGCGAAGGTGACGTGCCTCACCATCTCCCCGTCCCAGCGCAACTATGCGATGGCGCGGATGCAGCGCGAAGGCCTTGGCGAGCGCGTCGAGATCCGCCTTGAAGACTATCGCGATCATCGGGGCACGTATGATGGCGTCGCCTCCATCGAAATGTTCGAGGCCGTGGGCGAGAGCTACTGGCCGAGCTATTTCGCCAAGATCTTCGAAAGCCTGAAGGATAGCGGCAAGGCGGCGCTGCAGATCATCACCATCGATGACGATCTCTTCCCCCGCTACCGAAAGCGGGTGGACTTCATCCAGCGCCACATCTTCCCGGGCGGCATGCTGCCAAGCGAGAAAGCCCTGAAGGATCAGTTCCAGACGGCGGGCCTACGCCATGACGGCGTGACCTATTTCGGGCAGGACTATGCGCGCACCTGCCGGGAATGGTCGCGTGCCTTCAATGGCGCCTGGGACCAGATCGCAAAGCTCGGCTTCGACGAACCCTTCCGCAGGATGTGGAACTTCTACCTCTCCTATTGCGAGGCAGGCTTCGAAGGCGGCCGCATCAATGTGGGGCAGTTCCAGCTGTCGAAGCGGTGAATGGCCTGCCCCCTTCTCCCCTGGGAGAAGGGTTGGGGATGAGGGGTTGCGAAGCTGCCGCGAGAGCAGTTTGAGCCGGACGTCCGTGGCCCCTCACCCCTGCCCCTCTCCCGAGGGAGAGGGGATTCCCTGCTAGACCAGACGGCTCTGCTTGACCGCTGCGCCGATAAAGCTGGCGAACAGCGGGTGAGGCTCGAACGGGCGGGATTTCAGTTCCGGGTGGTACTGGACGCCGATGAACCAGGGGTGCGCCGGGATTTCCACGATCTCTGGCAGCACACCATCAGGCGACAAGCCGGAGAACAGGAGGCCGTGCTTTTCCAGCTTCGGGATGTAGCCGGCATTCACCTCGTAACGGTGACGGTGGCGCTCGGAAACGTCGTGCGTGCCGTAGATCTCGGCAACCTTGCTGCCTTCCTTCAGGCGGG
>JAGQRO010000271.1 GCA_020425315.1 Hyphomonas sp.
GGCCTGCCGCCGGTCTCGGCCGGGCCGTTCTATGTCGCCGGCAGCCATGCGCTGGCGAAGATGGCGCCCGGAAAGATCCCGGTGCTGATCGAAGCCGGCCCGGCCTTCGGCACCGGCCATCATGGCACGACGCTTGGCTGCCTGCTGGCGCTGGACGAGGTGCGTCGGCGCCGCGCCATCGGCCGCGTGCTGGACCTTGGCACCGGCTCCGGCGTGCTGGCGATCGCGGCGCTGAAGGCGGGGGCCAGCATGGCGCTCGGCACCGATATCGATTTCGACTCCGTGGCCGTGGCGAACGAGAATGCGGCAAAGAACAATGTCACCGGCTTCACCGCGCTGCATGTGCGCGGCGCCAACAGTCCGCGCATCCGCCGTGCGGCGCCGTTCGACACGGTGTTCGCCAATATCCTGATGAAGCCGCTGATCGGCCTCGCGCCGGAGATCGGACGCCTCACCGCGCCGGGCGGCACGGTTATCCTTTCCGGCCTGCTGCACCATCAGGCCGGGCAGGTGCGCCAGGCCTTCGAGGGCCATGGCATGGTGTTCATCCGCCGCATCCGCCGCGATGGCTGGTCGACCCTGGTGATGCGCCAGCCTTAACCATCGCGAAGGCCGGAAGGACTGCAGGGGACGTGTTTCATCCCCGGCCAGTTCTCGCGTCTGTGGGGTGCGGGCGGCAAGGGTTCGCGCAGTGCGGGGCCTGGGGTTCCGCCGAGGGCCTGCAATCATTAGGGTTTGAGGCCGGGATGCTCTGGCACCCGATCTGCAGACCCCGAGGGAAGCCCCCCATCCACAATGGCGGAGCCGCACGCATGAAGCGGATCAATTATATCGACGCCAGCCGCGGCCTTGCCGTCATCCTTGCGATGATGGCCCATTCGATGATCCATTACGTGACCGGCATCCAGGTCATGATCGATGCGCAGGTCTGGATCCAGATCGTCACGCGCACCGCGACGCCGACCTTCATGGTCCTGTTCGGCATCATGATCGAACTCGTCTACCTGCGCCGCCTGCGCGAGGGCGCCCCGGCAGACCGCACGGTGACGCGCCTGCTGGAGCGGATGATTACCTGCTATGTCCTGTTCTTCCTGGTGATGATGGCCGGGGCGGTGACGGGCAAGTTCTCCTTCACCAAGGCCTTCCTGGCGATCGCCTATTTCGAGACCGGGAATTATGGCGTCATCCTGCAGATCTACGCCGTCCTGTTCGCGATCATCGCTGCCACGCTTGGGCTGGCGCGGCGCTGGGGCTCGCTCGTCTATGCCGGCATTGCGGGGCTGGGCTGGGCGCTGAAATTCACGCTGGAAGCGACGCACGCGCCCGCCATCTACCCGCTGCAATACCTGATCGGATATGGCTTCGGCTTCGGGCCGGCCATCCTGCCGGGCATGACCCTTGTCGCCTTCGGCGCGCTGGTGGGGGAGATGCTGACCGGGCGCCGCGCCCGGTTCTGGGCGCCGGCCATCGGGGCAGGGGCGATGGCCGTGGTGCTGTGGAATATCGCCACCAGCGGCCTGCACGAATATGCCCGCCTGGTGACGGATGTGTTCCGCTGGAACAATGACGTCTTCTATTACACGTTCGGGATTGCGGTCTCGAGCCTGTCGCTCATTTTCTTCGCTGGCATCGACCGGGCGCGTAAGGGCGCCGCGCCGGGCAAGTTCTCGCTCGCCGCGCTCGGGCGCGACACGCTCTACATCTATGGCGGCGGCAATATCTTCCTGAACCTGCTGCCGGGCTATACCGGGCAGAGCCATCTCGCCTTCCTGGCGGTGGCGGCCTTCCTCTGCGCGCTGATGCTGTCGTCGATCTACAAGCCGCAGGTGAGCCAGGTGGCGAACAGGCTGAGCGCCGGATGGATCAGCCGCATTTATCGCGGCTACAAGGCGGTCTGCTCACGGATCATTCTCGGGCTTCGCGGCAACCGGCCGCTGACACCGCCCGCCACCTGATCGGGGGCAGGGCGGGCGGCGCCATCTGGCTTAGCTGTGCGCGGCGCGGCGGGCCCAGCGGGCATTGCGGCGGGCCAGGATGTGCGGCCGGGCGGCAAGCGGGCCGGCAGGGCGCACTTCATTGGCTTCCAGCGGACGGCCGGCCGGGACCGTGACCACGGCTTCGCTGTGGGTCGGGGTGGTGAGTTCACGTTTCATCGCATCTTTCCTTTTTGCTTTCCGGCAGCCGCAGGCTTGCTGCGCTGCACAATAGATATCGATGCGCGCCATATAGGGTGGGAAGGCATACGAAAAAGTATACAAAAATGGTAAACTGCATGCATATATGCAAAGCTCAAATGCGCTTTCCACGCCACCGGCGGGGCGCTAAGACTCTGACATGAGACAGACTTTCGATATCAAGGGCGGCCCGCAGGACGGGCGCGCGCACCTGCCATTGCTGCGCAAGCAGCTCGCCGCCATGGGCCTCGACGGCTTCTACGTGCCGCATGAGGACGAATACCAGAACGAATACCTGCCGGACGCGAATGAGCGCCTGGCCTGGGTGTCGGGCTTTACCGGCTCATTCGGCTCGGCCTTCGTGTTCGCGGATACGGCCGTGCTGTTCGCCGACGGGCGCTATACGCTGCAGGCCGCCGACCAGACCGCCCCGGAACTCTGGGACAGGCAGGGCGTGCCCGATCCCGGCGCCTTTGGCTGGCTGGCAAAGCAGAAACGGGCAGGCCAGAAGATCGGCTATGATCCGCGCCTGATGAGCCCGAATGATGTTGCGGCGCTGAAATCGGCGGCGGAAACGGCGGGCGCCGCGATCGTGGCAGTCGAGGAAAACCCGATCGACACGGCCTGGGCCGAACGCCCGGCCCAGCCCATGGCGGATGTCGTGCCGCATCCGGTGAAATTTGCCGGCGTCGCCCATGACGAGAAGCGGGACGCAATCGGCCGGGCCCTCGACGAGGCCGGCGTCGATGCCGCCGTGCTGACCTCGCCGTCCTCGCTCGCCTGGGCGTTCAATATCCGCGGCGGAGACGTGATGTGCACGCCGCTGCCGCTTGGCCGCGCCATTCTGCATAAGGACGGATCGGCGGACCTGTTCCTCGACGAAGCGAAAGTCTCCGCCAAGCTGCGCAAGCATCTCGGCAATACGGTGACGGTGCGCCCGCTGGCCGATCTTGAAGCCGGGCTCGGCGAGCTTGCCGGCAAGACGGTGAGCCTCGACCCCGATCTCGCCTCGGCTTGGTTCTTCGACAAGGTCGCTGCCGCCGGCGGCACAATCGTGCGCCAGCGCGATCCGGTCGCCCTGCCGCGCGCCTGCAAGAACGAGGCGGAGATCAAGGGCACGACCGCCGCGCATATCCGCGATGGCGTCGCGCTGACGCGTTTCCTCCACTGGCTCGACACCGAAGCCCAGAGCGGTGAAGTCACTGAGATCGAGGCGACGATCAAACTCGAAAGCCTGCGCGACGATGTCGACGGGCTGAAGGACCTCTCCTTCCCGTCGATCTCCGGCGCGGTGGAGCATGGCGCCCTGCCGCACTATCGCGTCTCGACCGCGTCAGACCGCACGCTCGCCAAGGGCTCTCTGTTCCTGATCGATTCCGGCGGCCAGTATCCGGACGGCACGACAGACGTCACCCGCACCGTGCCCATCGGTTCGCCTACGGAGGACATGCGCCGGCACTATACACTGGTGTTGAAGGGCCATATTTCGCTCGCCACCGTGCGCTTCCCGCCGGGCACGACCGGCACGCATCTCGACACGCTGGCGCGCCATGCGCTCTGGCAGGCGGGGCTCGACTACCAGCACGGCACCGGCCATGGCGTCGGCGTGTATCTCGGCGTGCACGAGGGCCCGCAACGTATCGCCAAGGCGTGGAATGCGACGCCGCTGGCCCCCGGCATGATCGTCTCGAATGAGCCCGGCTATTACCGCGAAGGCCATTACGGCATCCGTATCGAGAACCTTCAATATGTCACGTCGGCCGCGCCCGTCGAGGGCGGCGAGATCGACATGCTGGGCTTCGAATGCCTGACCTTCGCGCCGCTCTCGCGTGACCTGATCGACGTAAAACTGCTCTCGAAGGAAGAGCGCAAATACGTCAACGATTATCACCGCCGCGTCTGGCGTCTCCTGAACCGGAAGTTGCCGGAGGACGTGAAGGCCTGGCTGAAAGCGGCGACGGCGCGGATCTAGGGCAGGGCCCTCACCTCCCACCAGCTTCGCTGGCGGGTCCCTCCTCTCCCGCGAGCGGGAGAGGGGTTGTTCTAAAGCCATCGCAATAGGGCTTCGGAGGCGCTGGGTCTAACCCCTCTCCCTTCAGGGAGAGGAGGGGCCCGCGTCCGAAGGGCGTGGGAGGTGAGGGCTCAGCTGAGTCCCAGCGCCTTGATCGCCTCCCACACGCCGTCCGCTCTCGGACGGATATCGTCGCCGATATGCTTGTGGGTGGGGATGTAGAAGAGGCCGAGGTCGAGGCCCTTCAGCGCAATCCGCGCGCACTCTTCCGGCATGATGACGCCCATTTCCGGCGGCAGGTCTTTCGGGTCCGGCACGTTGCGGGCGATGAGGGGCGTGTAGACGCCGCCCGGCATCAGGACGTGGACGTCCATCACCTCGCCGCCGAGTTCCTCCTTCAGCCATTCGGCCATGATGAGGACGCCATGCTTGGACGCGCCATAGGCGCCGAGCCGGCTGCGCATGACAGCGGCGGGAAGGCTGAGCGAATTTTCCGAGCCGGTGATCATCAGCCGCCCGCGCCGGCCGGTGCCCGCAAGCGCGGCGCCATAGGCCTGCGCCATGCGGAAGGGCGCGAACATGTTGACGGCGAACAGGCTCATCGTGTCGGCGCCGAAATCCTCCTCCATCATCTTCTTGCGGCGCCCGAAGCCGGCATTGGCGGCGACGAGATCGAGCCGGCCTTTCCAGGCGAAAGCCTCGTTCACGACGCGCGCGCACTCGGCGGCGTCGGAAAGATCGCATTCGATGGCGAGGCCCGGGCGGGGCAGGGCGGCGGCGACTTCTTTCGCAAGATCGCCCTGCCGGTCAGCGACCACGACATCCGCCCCGCGCGCGCTCAGGCCGTGCGCCAGCGCTGCGCCGATGCCGGAAGCCCCGCCCGTGACCAGCGCCACCGTGCCTTCATAATTGATCATCGCCCGTGTCTCCCTCCGCCGTCTCCTTGCCGAGCGGCATGGTGACACCAAACGCGAAGGGCGCAAAGGCGGCATGCGGCAAGCCGGCAGCGGCCAGCCCGCGCGAGGCCCACTGGTTGCACGTATTGAGCGCGCCCCAATGGCCCTTGGCCAGCAGCAGTGTCTCTCCCGCCACCGGCGTCGGCAGTTCGGTATGCGCGCCGTCCACCTTGGTTTCGAGGCTGGCGAGGATATGGTCCGCCAGTGCCTTGCGGCCCGCCGCATCGATCGGGAGCAGCCGGCAGGAGGGCGCGCCGGCCGGGTCGCCCACCGGCACGAGGCGCACGACGGACGGGTTGCGCCCGACCAGCGCCGGCAGGGCGCGGCCCGGCGTCAGGTCCTTCAGGTCCAGCACTTCGCGGAAGAACACCGCATCGCCCCAGCCGAGGAGAAGGTAGGCCGAGTCCGGCACGGCCTGAGGCAGGGAATTGCCGAGCTCCGCCCGCCAGTCCGTATCCGGATCATCGAGCGGCATGGCGAAATCGGCATGCACGGTGGTGACGCAGGCATAGACGGCGGGCTCCGCGCCGGTCAGCGCCTGAACGCGCCCCGGTTTCGGGAACGCGGCCGAGGCCCAGGCGACGCCGGCATAGACGACCAGAAGCGCCACAAGGGCGCAGCCAGAGAGAACGGCAAAGTGCCGGAGGATACGGAAGATGGATCGCATTCGGCCCCTCGGCTCGGCTCCCGCCCGATCATAGCCGCCAAGATGGCCGGATTCGGGCACCTGCAAGAATCCGGTTGTTCCGGTTTTGTTCCCGTGGTAGGAGAGCCCGGTAGAGTTGGGGAGATTGGCAATGATCCTCTCGGTATCCATTCGTGATTTCGTCCTGATCGACCGTCTCGACATCGAGCCGGGCGCAGGCTTCACCGCCCTCACCGGGGAAACCGGCGCGGGCAAGTCGATCATTCTGGACGCCCTGTCGCTGACACTGGGCGCGCAGGCCGACAAGGCCATGGTGCGTGCCGGCGCGGAGCAGGCGAGCGTGGCGGCGGAGTTTGCCGTGCCGCCCGGCCATCCGGTCTGGGCCGTGCTGGAAGAACATGGCGTCGAGGCCTCGCCGGAAGAGACGCTGACACTGAAGCGCGTCGTGCGCGTGAACGGGCCGGCGCGGGGCTTCGTCAATGACCAGGCCGTGAGCGCCGCCCTGCTGGCCGAGGCCGGCGACACGCTGGTGGAGATCCACGGCCAGCATGCGGCCTCCAGCCTGCTCAGGCCGTCCTCGCACCGGAAACTGCTGGACCTGTTCGCGGGCAATGAATCCCTGCTGCTCGAATGCGGCGCGGCGCATGCGGCAAGGGTTGCGGCGCGCGAGGCGCGGATGCGGCTGGAGCATGAGCATGAAGAGGCGCTGCGCACGCGCGACTGGCTGGCGGCGTCGGTCGCGGAACTGGACCAGCTTGCCCCGGCGCCGGGCGAGGCCGCCACGCTGACCGAGACGCGCACGCGGCTGATGCAGTCTGAACGCGTGACGGAAGCGATTGCCGAGGCCGAAGAGGCGCTCGCCGATGGAGAAGTGGAAGCGGCGCTGTCGAAGGCCTCCCGCGCCGCCGAGCGCATCTGCCGCCTGCCGGGCTTCGACGGGGCCGATCACGCGATGGCCGTCGCCGCGCGCGCTGCGGCCGAAGCGGTCGAACGGGCCCTGATCGAGGCAGGGGAGGCGGCCGCCGCCATCGCCGCCCTCGAAAGCCTCGTGGAACATGATACCGGCACGCTGGAAGCGGCCGAGGCGCGGCTGTTCGCCCTGCGCGCGGCGGGGCGGAAACATTCGGTCGATCCGGACCTGTTGCCGGACCTGCTGGTCCATTTGCGTGACCGGCTGGACCTTGCCGAGGCCGGCGAGGATGCGCTGCTGCGCGCCCGCAAGGCGGAGATACGCACCAATACGGCCTGGCACGCGGCGGCCGACCGGCTGACCGCAGCGCGCAAGGCGGCGGCGGGGCGCCTCGAAAAGGCCATCGCGAAGGAATTGGAGCCGCTGAAGCTCGGCCGGGCGGTGATCCGCGTGAACATCGAGCCGCTGGGAGACGAGGGCGGTCTGCATGGCGCCGACAAGGTAGAGTTCGATGCCGAGACCAATCCGGGCGCCGGCTTCGGGGCCTTGCGCAAGATTGCCTCGGGCGGCGAGCTTGCCCGCGTCTCGCTGGCGCTGAAATGCGCGCTCGCCGAGGCCGGCAGCGCGATGACGCTGATCTTTGACGAGGCCGACCAGGGCGTCGGCGGGGCCGTCGCGGCGGCCATCGGGGAACGGCTGGTCCGCCTCGGCAAGGCGCGGCAGGTGTTTGCCGTCACCCACTCGCCGCAGGTGGCCGCGGCCGCCCGGGCGCAATGGCTTGTGGAGAAAGGCAAAGGCAAGTCTGGCGGCACGCGCCTCACCGGGCTAGAGGATGCGGACAGGCAGGAAGAAATCGCCCGCATGCTGTCCGGCGCCGAGATCACGGCGGAAGCCCGGGCCGCCGCCGGGAGGCTGTTGGAGGATGCATGAGCGAGGCGACCCCGGTCGAGGAATTGACGCCGGACCAGGCGGCGGCCGAGCTTGAGCGCCTCGCGCAACTGATCGCCGACGCGGACGCGGCCTATTACCAGGAAGACGCGCCGCTGATGAGCGACGCGGAGTATGACGCCGCGCGCCTGCGCAATGCGGCCATCGAGGCGCGCTTTCCGGAGCTGAAGCGGGAGGACAGCCCGTCCGACCGGGTTGGCGCCGCTGCGCAGGACGGCTTCGCCAAGGCCGCCCATGCCGCGCCCATGCTGTCACTGGAAAATGCCTTCAGCGATGAGGATGCGGGCGACTTCATCGAGCGCATCCGCCGCTTCCTCGGCCTCGGCGAGGATGAGCCGGTCGCGCTGACGGCGGAGCCGAAGATTGACGGCCTGTCCCTCAGCCTCACCTATGAGAAGGGCAAGTTGAAGCGGGCGGCGACGCGCGGCAATGGCGAAGTGGGCGAGGATGTCACCGCCAATGCCCGCACACTGGACGACATTCCGGACAAGCTCGCCGGCAAGGGCTGGCCGGATGTGATCGAGATCCGCGGCGAGGTCTACATGACCAAGCCGGACTTCGCCGCGCTGAACACGCGCGAAGAGGCGGCCGGCCGCAAGACCTTCGCCAATCCGCGCAATGCGGCGGCCGGGAGCCTCCGCCAACTCGATGTTGAGATTACCAAATCCCGCCCGCTGCGCTTCTTCGCCTATGCCTGGGCGGCTGAAAGCGCGCCCTTTGCGGCGACGCAGTCGGAAGCGGTGGAGAAGTTCGCTGCCTGGGGGTTTCAGACCAATCCGATGATGGTCCGTACCGAGACATTGGAGGAATTGCTCGCCGTCTATCGCGATATCGAGGCGCGCCGGGCGAGCCTGCCCTATGATATTGACGGGGTTGTCTACAAGGTGGACCGGCTGGACTGGCAGCAGCGCCTCGGCTTCGTTTCCCGCGCGCCGCGCTGGGCCATTGCGCACAAATTCCCGGCAGAGAAGGCGACCACGACGCTTGAAGCCATCGATATCCAGGTCGGCCGCACGGGCTCGCTGACGCCGGTGGCGCGGCTGCAGCCGGTGACGGTGGGCGGCGTGGTCGTCTCCAACGCCACCCTGCACAATGAGGACGAAATCGCGCGCCTTGGCGTCAAGCCCGGCGATGTGGTCGAGATCCAGCGCGCCGGCGATGTGATCCCGCAAGTGCTGCGCGTCGTGACCGATGGCGGCGGAACACCGTGGCAGATGCCGCATACATGCCCCGTCTGCGGTTCCGATGCCGTGCGCGAGATCGACGACAAGGGCGAGGAAGATGTGCGCCGGCGCTGCACGGGCGGTCTTGTCTGCCCGGCGCAGGCCGTGGAGCGGCTGAAGCACTTCGTCTCCCGCAAGGCGCTCGACATTGACGGCCTCGGCGCGAAACAGGTGCAGCTGTTCCATGAGAAGGGCGTGATGAAAGGCCCGCAGGATATTTTCCGCCTGCAGACCAATATTGCGGCCGCCGGCCTGCCGCCGCTGGAGGAATGGGAGGGGTTTGGCGCCGCTTCGGCGAAGAAACTGTTCGATGCCATCGATGCGCGCCGCAAGGTGCCGTTCGCGCGTTTCCTCAACGGGCTCGGCATTCGCCATGTCGGCCAGACGAGTTCCCAGCTGTTTGCCCGGCAATACCTGCAATGGGCCCCGTTCTGGAGCGCGGTCGTGGCCGCCGCCGAGGGCGGGGAGGGGAGCGAGGCCTGGGCCGAGCTGTCCGGCATTGACGGGATCGGCTCGGCCGCCGTCGGCGCGCTCTGCGATTTCGAGCGCGAGGCGCACAATCGCGACATGCTGGAGGCGCTGCTGTCTGAAGTGACGGTGGAAGACGAAGCGCGGGCCTCGACCGACAGTCCGGTGGCCGGAAAGACAGTCGTCTTCACCGGCACGCTGGAGCGCATGACGCGCGACGAGGCCAAGGCGCGGGCGAGCGCGCTCGGCGCCAAAGTGGCGGGGTCTGTGTCCGCGAAGACGGACATTCTCGTCGCCGGGCCGGGCGCGGGATCAAAGCTCAAGAAAGCCCAGGACCTCGGTGTGCAGACGATGACCGAGGACGAATGGTTTGAGCTGATCGGAGGCTGAGGCCTATTTCCCGCCGGGGATGAGGCGCTGGATCAGCGTGCGCTTGGGCGCCTCGGAATCGATGACGATGCCTTCATTCGAGAGCAGGTCATACGCCATGCGATACCAGTTGGAGTCCGGATAGTTATAGCCGAGACCGGCGGCTGCTTCGACGGCCTGCTGGCGCATGCCGAGCGTGAGATAGGCCTCGACCAGGCGGTAAAGCGCTTCCTCTGTGTGCGAGGTCGTGTCGAATTCCTTGGCCACGCGGCGGAACCGGTTGATCGCCGCCAGTGTCTGGTTGGACCGCAGGTACCAGCGCCCGATGGTCATTTCCTTGCCGGCCAGCTGGTCGTTGACCATGTCCAGCTTGATCTCGGAGTCGCGGGCATATTCGCTGCCGGGATAGCGGCGGATCACGTCCTGCAGGGATGCGCGCGCAAGCTCCGTCGTCCCCTGGTCGCGGCCGACATCGACGATCTGTTCAAACTGGCTGATGGCGATCAGATAGTGGGCATAGGCCGCCTCGGAGCCGCCGGGGTGCAGGCCGATATAGCGCTGCGCGGTCGAGATCGCTTCGTCATATTTGTGCTGCTGGTATTGGGCATAGGCCGTCATCACCATGGCGCGGCGGGCCCATTCGGAATAGGGGTGCTGGCGCTCGACCTCGTTGAAGAGGAGGATGGCGTTCTCGAAACTGCGGCGGTCAAGCTGTTCGCCGGCCTGGTTGTAGAGCTGTTCGACCGGGCGCTCGACATAGGCGAGTTCGCGCTGGCGCTT
>JAGQRO010000272.1 GCA_020425315.1 Hyphomonas sp.
TCTGCCGGTAGGCCGGCGCAGCGGCGCAGCATTTCGTCGGTGCCTTCCTGCGCCTCGACGGCCAGAACGAGGCCGTTGCAGACGACACAGCCCTGCCCGATGTCCAGCGCGCCGGTGGCGGCGGCAACGCGGGCGGCATGGGCGATGTCGTGCAAATTCTCTTCCGTCGGCTCCGGCCCGGCCATCAGGCCTTCCGGGGCCAGCAGCGCGGCGTTCGCTTCTTCGCTGCCGATGACGTTGAAGCCATGCTTCTCGAACTCACCCACCAGGACGCGCAGCAGCGCATCGTCGCCCTTGCGTGCCTCGGAGATCACCTTGGGCAGCAGAAGCGTGCCGCGCATGTCGAGGTGCAGGTCCTTGAAGTCCGGCCGCTTCACGATGCCGGCAAAGACAACGTCCTTGCAGCCGGCGGACTTGAGGCGCGACATGATCCCGCCAATCTCGCCCACGCCCATCGTGTCGCCGGGAAACTCGGCCAGGGCTGGTTCCTCGAAGCCCTTGAGGCGCAGCACATAGACACCGCGCCCGGAGGCGACGGCATGGCTGGCGATGGCGACGGGGAGTTCACCGAGGCCAGCGACAATGCCGAGCGGACCTTCCATGGCGCTCATGGCTTGCAGATCGGGCGGTCGCCCCCGGCCTGGATGAAGGAGATCATTTCCATGGCCAGCGGCTGGTCCGCGAAGTCTTCGGCCGCCTTGGCGAGGCGCTCCCGGAACAGGCCTTCGCCGAGGAAGACGGCCTTGTAGGCGGAGCGGATCTGCATCTGCTGAGCCTTGTCGAAGCCCCGGCGTTTCAGGCCCACCATGTTGAGGCCGGAGAGTTTCGCATGATTACCGACGACCGAGCCGAACGGGATCACGTCTTCGACCACGATGGCCCCGCCGCCGATGAAAGCATTGCGGCCGATGCGGGAGAACTGGTGCACGGCGGAAAGCCCGCCAAACCAGACATGATCGCCCACTTCGATATGACCGGCGAGCGAGACATTGTTGGCCATCACCACATTGTTGCCGATGCGATTGTCGTGCGCGATGTGGGCGCCGATCATGATGTAGCAATTGTCGCCAACGCGGGTGAGCCCGCCGAATTTCGGCATGCCGGAATGGGCGGTGGCGTATTCGCGAAACACGCAGCCGTCGCCGACTTCGAGCCGAGACTCCGGCGCGTCCTGGAAGCCGATCACCTGCGGCGTGCTGCCCAGCACGGCGTGCGGGAACAAAGTGCAGTTGCGGCCGAGCGTCGTGTGCCCCGTCACAACGGCGTGGGACTTCAGCTCACAGCCATCGCCGAGCACGGCATCCGGCCCGACATGGCAGAACGGCCCGACGATGACGTTGTCGCCCAGCCGGGCGCCGTCTTCGACGAGAGCGGTGGGATGAATGGTCGTGGACATGGGGTGTGGCCCTGATGCGCGGCGCAGCAGCGCGCCTGTCAGCCCTTTTTCTTCGGGTTTGCCTGTCTCTGCAACCAGGCGACCTCACGCATCCATTCGCGTGCGGGCTTGGCCGGCGTGCCGCCCCAGGTTTCCCCGTCGGGCACATTGCGGAACAGGCCGGCCGAGGCGGCAAGGCTGACGCCGTCGCCGACCTGAACGTGGTCTGCCACGCCGACACGGCCGCCGAGCATGGACCCGTTGCCAATCCGCACCGATCCGGAAATGCCGCCAAAAGCCGCCATCAGGACGCTGCGGCCGAAGACGACATTGTGCGCAATCTGGCAGAGATTATCGATCTTGGTCCGCTCACCGAGAATGGTGTCGTCGAACACGCCGCGGTCGACACAGGAATTGGCGCCAATCGAAACATGATCCTGCAGGATCACCCGGCCGAAATGCGGCGCATCGCGCAGGCCGTCCGGCCCGACCATCGTGCCGAAGCCGGCCTCCCCGATACGCGCGCCGGCGAGCAGGGTTACATGATCGCCGACAAGTGCGCAAAGGACGCTGGCATTGGCACCTATGGCGCAATTGCGCCCGACCTGCACACCGGGGCCGATCACGGCGTTCGGGCCGATGCGCGTGCCTTCGCCGATTGCGGCGTCCGGGCCGATCACGGCGCCGGGCGCAATGTGTGCATCCGGATGGACACTGGCCGAGGCTGCGATCCGGTCCTCGCCGCTCCAGGCGTCGTGGCGGGCGCGATACATGGCCAGCGCCGCAAGGCTGTGGGCGTAGCGCGGCAGGCGCGTGACGACACCGCTGGCCGATTCCGGCACGTATTTCCGGTTCGCCTCATTGGTGACGAACAGGCCGGCCTCGGCAGAAATCGCCGGGGCAGACCTGCCGTCGCCATCGAGAAAAACGATATCTCCCCGGCGCGCATTTGCGGCCGAGGAGATTCCGGTGACTTCATTGTCAGGTGAGCCGAAAAGCTCTGCGCCGGCCAGGTCCGCGATCCGTCCGAGCGTCAAAGCCCCCGATGGCGCATAGAACCGCGGATCGACCGTCACATGTGACTCCGGTTACTGGGCCGGCTTTTCCGGAATGCGCTGGCGCACAACGTTCAGCGTCGGCGACTTCGCATCCAGTTTGGCAATCATCGACGAGGTGACGTCGATCGTGTCAGCCGAGAAGACCACATCGGACTTCTTCACGACCAGCTGGGCGTTCTTTTCACGGATGACCTCGAGCAGAACCGGCTCGACCGCCTTGTTGAACTCGATCAGCGCCGCGCGCTCGGTGAGGCTGTACTCCTGCGCATAACGGGCGTTCTTGTTGGCAAAATCATTCGCCTTGGTCTGGTAGGCCTTCAGCTCGTTGACCAGCGTCGTATCGGCGGCAACCTGTTCGCGGGTCTTGCCGTTCAGCTTGGTGTCGAGCGTCTTGGCATCGTTCTGGAGCGAAGTGCGGGTCGGGTTCAGCTCATTGTTCATCTGGGTTTCGATGTTGGTGAGCTTGGTCTGCAGATCCTTGCCGGCTTTGGATTCGATCAGGATGCGGGCGTCATCGAAGGCGATGACAACCGTGCCCTGGGCAGAGGCGACCGGCGCAATCGCGGCCGCGCTACTGAAGGCAAAGACAATAGCAATAAGGAGTTTCTTGAGGGGGGACATGGCAGTCTCCATTCTGGGGGCTGGTAATCAGAAGCGGGTGGAGGTCGAGAACCGGAAGGTCTCGGTCCGGTCGTAATCCTCACGGCGGAGGATCTGCGAGAAGTCGAAGCGGATGGGGCCGAACGGCGAATCCCAGAACACGCTGAGACCGGCAGACGCCCGCAGCGAGGCCGCATCCTTGACATACTGGACGGCCGGGTTGCCCGATCCATACGGATCCGGCCGGTAGATGGTCGGGCTCTTGTCCGGGCCGCGCAGCGTGCCGAGTGAGCCGACGTCCATGAACAGGGCGCTCTTCACACCGTATTCTTCCGGAAGGAAGCTCGGCATGCTGAGTTCGAACGTACCCTGATAATACAGGTTTCCGCCCTGCGAATTGAGACGATACGTGTTCAGAACTTCACCCGTCGTCTCATCGAACACACGGATGATTTCGCGCGGGCCGAGGCCGGCGACGTCAAAGCCGCGGAAGCTGGACCCGCCACGGAAGAAGCGGTTGTTGATGCGCACGCCCTGCCCGTCTTCAAGCGGGAAGACATAGCCGCCCGACAGAGTCGCGCTGGCCACCACATCGCGCCAGATGCCGCGATAGAAAGACGTCGTCGTTTCCGTCCGCAGGTATTTCACGTCGCCACCAATGCCGGCGAGATCCTGATTGAAGCGGAAATTGAAACCGCGCGTCGGGCGGATCGGGTCGTTGGTGCGGTCCCAGTAGAAATTGTAACCGATGATCGACGAAATCTCACTGCGTTCGGAGCGGCAGATCGTGTTGCGATACAGGTAAGCAATATCGCATTGGTCAACCACCATCTCCCCAAGAGACGCATCGACGTCAGCGGGAAGGGCAAACCGGAACAGGTCATCATCCGCATCGTCCGGAGTGTCTTCCCCGGCAATCTGGATGTACCGCTCCACCGGCAGGCCGTTGCTGTCGATCAGGACATCTCTGTCCGTGATCTGAACATCGTCATATTGCAGGCGGTAGCTGAGGCCAAGTTGCATACGCTCGGTGAGCGGGAACGCCACGCGCACGCCGGTGCCATAGGTTTCGCTGGTAAAATCGGAGAATTCCTCGAAGTCCTGGCGGGTCGCGAAGGCGTCGATGCCGGCCGACAGGTTGCGGTCGAGGAAGCGGGGCTCGGTGAAGCGCAGGTCAACGACCTGCTGGCGGCTGGACGAGGAAACCCGCGCCACGACGCTCTGGCCACGGCCGCGCAGGTTGCGCTGGCTCGCCGACAGGTCGATCAGGTAAGCGTCCACGGACGAGAAGCCGGCCGCAAAGGACAGCTCGCCGGTAGGCTGCTCCTCGACGGTGATGTTGACGACGGTCCGGTCCGGCTCGTCGGTCGCGACTTCCTCGATCTCGACTTCCTTGAAGTAGCCGAGCGCGCGGACACGGTTCTTGGACCGGTCCAGAAGGATCCGGTTGAAGGCGTCGCCTTCCGAGATGCGCAGTTCGCGGCGGATCACATTGTCCAAAGTCTGCGTGTTGCCGACGATATTGATGCGGTCGATATAGACGCGCGGGCCTTCATCGACGACGAACGTCACGTCGATGCGGCCGGTGTCCGGATTCACGTCAAGCTGCGGGCGGATGTCCACGAAGGCATAGCCCGCGATGCCGGCAGTGTAGGTCAGCGCATCGATGGCGTCCTCGATCAGGTCGCCCTTGAACAGAGACCCTTCCGTGATCGGCACAGCGCGGCGCAGGGCGTTGCCGTCGAGCTTCTCGAGCGCCGTTTCGACTTTCACTTCGCCGAAATCGTACTGGCGCCCCTCATCCACCGTCATGGTGATGTAAAAGTCTTTCTGGTCCGGCGTCAGTTCGGCGACGGCGGAAGTGACACGGAAGTCATAGTAGCCATTGTTCTGGTAGAACTGGCGCAGCTTTTCGCGGTCATATTCGAGGCGGCCGGGATCGTAATTGTCGTTCGAGCTGAAGAAACGCCAGAAGCGCGACTGGCGGGTCACGATCTCGCTGCGCAGGCGCGAGTCCGAATACGCCTCGTTGCCGATGAAATTGATGGCACGCACACCGGTGACCGGACCTTCGGTGATTTCGAAGATGAGGTCGACGCGGTTCTGCTCCAGCGGCTTGTATTTCGGCTCCACCTTGGCGGCGAACCGGCCGGACTGGCGGTAGAGTTCCAGGATCCGCTGCACGTCAGACTGTACGCGCGCGGCGGTGAAGATGCCGCGCGGTTCGGCCTGGATGTCTTCCTTCAGCTTGTCGTCATCAAGGGCGCGGTTTCCTTCGAAGATCACGCGGTTGATGATCGGGTTCTCGACCACGCGGACGAGGAGGTCGTCACCGCTGCGGTCGATCTGCACGTCCGCGAACAGATTGGTGGCAAACAGCGTCTTCAGCGACAGGTCGATCCGGTTCGGATCGAAGGAATCGCCCGGTTCCAGCAGCAGGTAGGACTGCACGGTGCGGGCCTCGATGCGGCGGTTGCCCTCCACGATGATCGAGCGGATCGTGCCGCCATAGCGGGCGTCCTCCTGGGCCTGAGCCTCGCCGGTGATCCCCAAGGCACCGGTCAGGGCGAAGGCGCTGCTCGCCATGAAGGTCGCTGCAAGAAACTTACGCATCGTCCAAATTACTCTCTGATAACTTCCCTGGTCCGGCCTGGTCAGCCGCCCCTGCTTCCGAATAGGCCGGTTTCGATCACGTCCCCCCACGTAATCACGACGACCATTCCCAATAGCAGGATCAGACCGAATGTCAGGCTCACCTCCTGCACTTTTTCCGGCAAGGAGCGGCCGGTCACGGCCTCGTATGCATTAAATACAAGATGGCCGCCATCCAGAACCGGCAGTGGCAGCAGGTTGAAGAAACCCACACCGACCGAGATGGCGGCGCAAATGCTGAGAAGGGTCCAGAACAGGACATTGAGGCGCGCGCCGAGCGGCACCTGTTCCTGCTCCATGATGCGATTGACCGTGCGCCGCGAAACGTCACCGATTCCGACCGGCCCGGTCATCGTGTGAATGGACATGCGGCCCGTCGCGATGCGGCTGAGCATGGTTGTGGTCCGCTCGATCGTGGCGCCGGTTTCGACCACGCCCTGCCACAGGGCTTCGATCGGATTGTAGCGAACCGTGGGGCCCGCCTCCACATTGCCGATGACCACGCCAATCGTCGCCTGGGCGACGACCTGGCCAAGATCGTTCTCGCGCACGACTTCTTCCGGCGTCACGACGATTTCGTCCGCTGCGCCGTCGCGCTCGATGGCCAGTTTCACGGGCGTATCCGGGTTCAGCATGATGGCGATCTGCAGGTCACCGGCATTGGTGACCCGCTTGCCGGCGGCGGACAGCACAACGTCACCGGCCGCGAGCCCTGCCCGTTCCGCCGGTGTGCCAGGGCTGACTTCGAGAATGCCGACCTTGACGTTCGGGCGCCCGAAAATGCCGAAAATCAGCGCGAAAATCAGCGCCGCCAGCACGAAATTCGCGAATGGGCCAGCCAGGCTGACGATCGAGCGCTGGCCGACCGTGAGGTCCGGATAGGCCTTGCCCTGCGGGCCCTCTTCCACCTTGCCGACATCGCCGGCGAGCTGGCTTTCACCGACGAATTTCACGAACCCGCCGAGCGGGATCCAGTTGACGCGCCAGCGGGTGCCCTTGCGGTCCTTGCGCTCGAACATCGGCTTGCCGAAGCCAACGGAGAAGGACTCGACCGCCGCTCCGAACAGGCGGCCGGCATAATAGTGGCCGAGTTCGTGGACGATCACGACAACGCCCATCATGAAGATGAGGCAGACCAGAAACAATGGACCCTGGCTTAGCAGTTCACCCAAGGGCTCTTCCCTCCGCCCCACCACCTGGGGACCGCTTTAACCACTCCTCGGCCAGAAAACGCGCGTACCGGTCCAACTGGCCGATCTCTTCTAGCGTCTCACAGGCCGTTCCGGCGAGATTGCCGGACAGGAAACGACTCAACACGTCGCCTACAAGCAAGCTTATGTCCAGAAACCCGCAATGACCCGCGATAAATGCAGAAACCGCTGATTCATTAGCACAATTTAATACGGTCGTGCCCGCAGGACCAGCCTCAAGCGCCTGTCTGGCAAGGTTAATTGCGGGGAATCTCCCGGCGTCCACGGCACAGAAATCGAGGCTGCCGAGCGCGGCCAGATCGAGGCGCGCGACCTCCGTTTCGATCCGGTCAGGCCAGCCGAGCGCATAGGCAATCGGCGTGCGCATGTCCGGCGCGCCCAGATGGGCCAGAAAGCTACCGTCGCCGTACTCCACCAGCGCGTGGACGATGCTTTGCGGGTGGACCAGCACTCCTATGCGCTCAGGCCCGACGTCGAACAAGCGCTGGGCTTCGATGACTTCCAGGCCCTTGTTCATCAGGGTTGCCGAATCGACCGAGATCTTGCGCCCCATCTGCCAGTTGGGATGAGCGACTGCCTGCTCTACCGTCGCCGCGGCAATCTGCTCGGCGCTCCAACGCAAAAAAGGCCCGCCGGAGGCGGTGAGCCACAGCCGATCCACCCCATGCGCCGGGTCGGCTTCGCCGTTGGGCAGGCACTGGAACAGGCCGTTGTGCTCGCTGTCGATCGGCAGCAGGGTCGCGCCGGCCGCGCGCGCTGCCGCGATCAGCAACGGCCCGGCCATGACCAGCGATTCCTTGTTGGCGATCATCAGCCGCTGGCCCGCGCGCGCCGCCGCCAGGGTCGAGCGCAGCCCTGCCGCGCCGACGATCCCCGCCATCACGTACGGCGCCTCGGGCAGACAGGCGAGCGCTTCGATACCCTGCTCGCCCGCCAGCACGCGGGTCGTGAGCCCCGCCGCTCGCAACTCGCGTTCGAGCTGCAGCGCCCGATCCGGGTCAGCGAGCGCGGCATAGTCGGGACGGAAGCGCCGGCACTGATCGGCGAGCTTGCCGACATCGCGACCGGCGCCCAGCGCGACGACCCGGAAATCTGCGGGATGGCGCGCCAGCACGTCGAGGGTGCTGTCGCCGATCGTGCCGGTCGAGCCCAGCACGGCCACGCCGATCACGACAGCGCCTCGATCTGCAGCAACCCGAGCAACAGCAGCGGTGCGCCGGCGGTGACGCTGTCGATGCGATCCAGCACGCCACCATGCCCCGGGAAGATGCTGCCGCTGTCCTTCACGCCGGCGTAGCGCTTGAGCATGCTTTCGGTCAGGTCGCCGACCACCGAAAACGCCGCCGTGACCAGTCCCACCGACACCATCTGCAGCGGCGCGACGCCGAACCAGGCAGCACCGCCCCAGGCGACCAGGCCCGAGAAAACCAGGCCGCCAATCACACCCTCCCAGGTCTTGCCCGGCGACACCTGGGGCGCGAGCGGCACATGGCCGAACTGCCGGCCGGCAAAAAACGCGCCCGTGTCGGCCGCCACGATCAGCATCAACGTGAACAGCGTCAGCGCCGCACCGTAACCGGGCGTGAGGCGGATCTCCGCCAGCGCCACCGCAGCCGGCACCAGCGCGAACAGGCCGGCGATGC
>JAGQRO010000273.1 GCA_020425315.1 Hyphomonas sp.
CCTATGGTTTCCCGCTGGACCTGACGCAGGACATCCTGCGCGCCCGCGGCATGACGGTCGACACAGCCGGCTTCGATGCGGCCATGGACGTGCAGCGCGAGGGGAGCCGCGCGGCCGGCTTCGCCTCGGGCGATGCTGCGCCGGAAGAAATCTGGTTCCGCGTGCGCGACACGGCCGGCGCAACCAAATTCACCGGTTATTCGGGCACGAATGGCCAGGGCAAGCTGGTCGCCGCCGCGGCCGGCGGTGAGTTGACCGATACGGTTGCGGCAGGCCCGGCCGAACTCGTCTTCGACACGACGCCATTCTACGCCGAATCCGGCGGCCAGGCGGGTGACCATGGCGAGATCGTCTTCGAGGGCGGTGCGCGCTTCATCGTGCGCGACGTGCAGAAACGCGCCGGCGACCTCAATGTGCATATCGGCGAGCTTGTGTCCGGCACTGTGAAGACAGGCGCGACGGCCGACCTGCATGTCGATGCCGTCCGCCGCCGGAACGTCATGGCCAATCACTCGGCGACGCACCTGATGCACGCCGCCCTGCGCAAGGTGCTGGGCGAGCATGTCACGCAGAAGGGTTCCCTCGTGGAGGCCGATCGCCTCCGCTTCGACTTTTCGCATGGCGCTGCGATGACGGCCGCCGAAATCGAGGCCGTGGAGGAAGAGGTCAACGCCCAGATCCGCGCAAACCTGCCCACCGGCATCCAGGTGACCAGTCCGGAGAAAGCCATCGAGGCCGGCGCACTCGCCCTCTTCGGCGAGAAATATGGCGATGAAGTCCGTGTGCTGTCGATGGGCACGGGTGATGGCCGGCGCTATTCCGTGGAGCTGTGCGGCGGCACGCATGTGGAGCGCGCCGGCGATATCGGCGTGTTCGTCATCACGTCCGAAAGCGGCGTGTCGGCCGGTGTGCGCCGGATCGAGGCGGCCACCGGCGC
Source organism: Hyphomonas sp. (assembly GCA_020425315.1). Classification (GTDB taxonomy): domain Bacteria; phylum Pseudomonadota; class Alphaproteobacteria; order Caulobacterales; family Hyphomonadaceae; genus Hyphomonas. The sequence goes on from JAGQRO010000273.1 coordinate 938, forward strand.
CGAGGCGCTCGCCTGGCTGAAGGGCCGCGCCCAGATTGCCGCCGATATCGCCGACAGTCTGAAAGTGCCGCTGAAGGATCTGCCGAAACGCGTTGCCACGCTCGGCGAGGAGAAGCGGGGTCTTGAACGTGACCTCGCCGAAGCCAAGCGCAAGCTCGCCATGGGCGGGGGCGCCGGCGCGCCGGCCGGCCCGGAAGAGATCGGCGGCGTCAAGCTGCTCGCGCGCGTCGCTGAAGGCGTCGGCGGCAAGGATCTGCGTGCTCTTGTCGATGAGGCGAAGGCCCAGATCGGCTCCGGCATCGTCGCCTTTGTCGGCGTGGCCGACGGCAAGGCCGGCGTCGCGGTGGGCGTGACCAAGGACCTGACGGACAAATTCTCCGCCGTGGATCTCGTCAAGGCAGCGTCCGCCGCGCTCGGCGGCCAGGGCGGCGGCGGCCGGCCCGACATGGCCATGGCTGGCGGCCCGGATGCGGGCAAGGCAGACGAGGCATTGGAAGCGGTGCGGGCGATCCTGAAGGGGTAGGCCGCATCCGTATCGGATCAGGAGGCCCCGCTTCGGTTGGAGCGGGGTTTTCTTTTACGCTGCGCGTCATTTATGGGTTTTTTCTGGATTTCGCTGGCGCTCAATCATTCATTGCCGAAAATCGATCCTCGATCGATTTTTGCGCCGCAGGCGCA
>JAGQRO010000274.1:0-381 GCA_020425315.1 Hyphomonas sp.
TCCGTCCTGTCGAACCTCGGCATGTCCCACCTGCTCGCCGGCGACCTCGCGAAGGCGGAGCAGTACATGCAGCAGGCAGCCTCCCAGCCGGGAGCCGATGCCAGCGTGCGCCAGAACCTGGCCCTCGTGGTCGGCCTTCAGGGCCGCTTCCAGGAGGCCGAGACGATTGCCCGGCGCGATCTGTCACCTGAACAGGCAGACGCCAATGTCCAGTATCTGCGCTCCATGCTGGCGCAGCAGAATGCCTGGAACCTCTTGGAAAAGGACGACAAGAAGAAAAAGTCGAACTGACGCCGGCCGGCGCCCCGGAGCCGATACGATCCGGGACCGCCATGCAGAAACCGCCGCCCGATATGAGATCGGACGGCGGTTTGCTTTTTT
>JAGQRO010000274.1:490-1177 GCA_020425315.1 Hyphomonas sp.
GGAAGAACAGGATCATCGGAACCGTGAGCTTCGGCGGCAGGGCGTGCGCCTTCTTCTCCGCCTCGGTCATGCGCATCTCGCGGCTTTCGCTCGACAGAACGCGCAGCGCGTTGGCAACGGGCGTGCCGTAACGTTCGGCTTGGATCAGGGCCTGGGTTGCACTGCCGATCGATTCCAGCTGGGTGCGCTGCGCCAGGTTTTCGTAGGCCTGGCGGCGTTCGGGCAGGAACGACAGTTCGGCATTGGTGAGGACGAGTTCCTCGGCGAGCGCCGGCGACTGCGAGCCGATCTCCTCGGATACCTTGCGGAAGGCCGCCTCGATCGACATGCCCGATTCCACGCAGATGAGCATCAGGTCGAGCGCATCCGGCCAGGCGCGCTGAACGGACTTCTTGCGCTTCTGCGACAGGTTGGAGACGTAGAAATTCGGGGCGTAGAAGCCGGCGTAGCCGGCCATCAGCACGGCCGCGACGCGCACCATCGTGGTCTTCTCGGCGAGATTGTCGAGAACGAACACATAGACGAAGCCCGCGGCGAGGCCAACGAAAGGCAGGACAAGGCGTGCGAACAGAAAGACGTTGAGCGCGTTCTGCGTCCGGAAGCCTGCCGATTTGAGGTTGTTCACCGTCTTGTCGTCCGCCAGCGCCTTGCGCAGGTCGAGGCGCTCGACGATGTCCTTGATGCCCT
>JAGQRO010000274.1:1364-1512 GCA_020425315.1 Hyphomonas sp.
ACGAAGACAGCGCTGAGAACCGCGAACAGGAACGTCGGTTCCATGATGGTGTCCATGACCCGTTCAATCATCGCAGCCGTTCCTCAATGCATCCGTGACCACGGTCAGGACCCTAGATATCGAAGTTGATCATGTTCTTCATGATGAA
>JAGQRO010000274.1:1623-2342 GCA_020425315.1 Hyphomonas sp.
CCGATGATGGCGGCCGATGCCTTCGCTTCCATCGACAGGGCGCCCACCTTGGCCTTCATCTTCTTTCGGTCGCGCAGCACGCGTGACAGGTTGCCGAGCGCTTCCGACAGGTTGCCGCCCGCCTGGGACTGGATCTGGATGACGATGCCGAAGAAGCCCGCTTCCGGGCAGGGCATGCTCTCGGCCATGCGCATAGCCGCTTCCGGGATCGACAGGCCGAGCTGCTGGTGCTCGACCATGCGGCGGAACTCCGTGCGAACCGGCTCCTTGGCTTCCGACGCGATCAGACGAATGCCGTCGTTGAGCGGAAGACCGGATTTGACGGCGCGGACAATGACGTCGATGGAGTTCGGGAACTCGTTGAGGAAGGCGGCCATGCGGCGCTTGCGCAGCAGGCCGACGAACCAGCGCGGCACGCCGAGCGCGCCGGCGAACAGAACGCCGAGCGACGGCAGCAGGCCGGCACCGAAGATATAGGCGGCGATCGCGACGATGACGCCGAAGGCGACCGAGCCCAGGTAGAACTGCTGGACGGTGATCCCCAGCCCGGCCTGCTTCAGGAACACGGCAAGCGGCGGCCGCTTGTTGGTCTGCTGAGCCTTGTGCTTCTCGTCGAGTTCCTTGAGCGCATCCTGAACGTTCTTGCGGCGCTTGTTGGCGTCGACGACGCGTTCCTGGCTGGCCTTGATGGCGTTGCGGTCGGTCGGCGCGGCCTGGAC
>JAGQRO010000275.1 GCA_020425315.1 Hyphomonas sp.
GCCTTCGCCTCCGCCTTCGTGCCGACCTATGCCCGCACGCTGGAGGCCGAGGGGCCGGAGGCCGCGCAGGCCGTGGCGCAGGAGGCGCTGCGCGTGCTCTTCGCCGCCACCGCCGTGCTGACCATCCTTGCCCAGATCTTCATGCCCTGGGTGCTGCTGCTCATCCATGGCGGGCAGGCGAACGATGCGGAGAACTACAATCTCGCCGTGCTGCTGACCCGCATCACCATGCCCTATCTCACCTTCATGGCGATTGCGGCGCTCCTGTCCGGCGTGCTGAACTCTGCCGAGCGGTTCATCCTGTCGGCCGGCGCGCCGACCCTGCTCAATCTCTGCCTCATCCCGGCCGGCTTCGTCAGCACCTCGCCGGTGATCACGGCCAAGGTCGCGGCGGTCGCCTATTTCGTCGCCGGCATGCTGCAGGCCGGCGTGCTCTGGTGGGGGGTGCGACGGCAGAAGGTGCGCCTCGGCCTCATCGGCTGGCCGCGTGTCACCCCGGCGGTGAAGCGCGTCATGACGCTCGCCATTCCCGGCACGATTGCCGCCTCGGGGACACAGATCAACATCATCGTCTCGCAGTCGCTCGCCAGTTTCGAAGTTGGCGCCAAGTCCTGGCTCTATGCCGCCGACCGGCTTTACCAGCTGCCGCTCGGCCTTGTCGGCGTTGCGGTCGGCGTCGCCATCCTGCCGCGCCTTTCCCGCGCGGCGCGCAATGAAGACCAGGCGACGAGCCAGTCGACCATGGACGAAGGCATCGGCCTCGCCATGGCGCTCACCCTGCCGGCGGCGGCGGCGCTGGCGATTGCGCCGGTCTTCCTGATCGCCGCCTTCTTCGTGCGCGGCGCCTTCCTGCAGAGCGATGCCGACCAGGCCGGCGCGGCGCTCTTCCATTTCGCCTGGGGCGTGCCGGCCTTCGTGCTGATCAAGGTGCTGGCGCCGGCCTTCTTCGCGCGGGAAGACACGAAGACGCCGATGCGCTTTGCCCTCGTCTCGGTGGCGATTAACACCGTGCTGGGCGCGGGCCTGTTCTTCTGGCTGAACCGGCAGGGCACGGCGGGCTTCATCGGCCTTGCCATCGCCACCTCTTTTGCCGCCTGGGTCAACGCCATCAGCCTCGGCGCCACGCTGGCCGCGCGCGGCTGGTACAGGCCGGGGCCGGTGCTGGTGTCCCGCGTCATCCGGGCGGCCCTCGCCAGCGCGCTGATGTGCGCCGTGGTCTGGGTCATGCTGCAGAATTTCGAGACGATCCGCGCCTACACGGCCCATTCCAAGGCGCTGGGCGCGGCGGTCGTCGTGCTGGCAGGCGGCCTCACCTATGGATTTGCGGCCCTGCTGACCGGCGCCATCCGCATCCGCGACGTGCGGCAGGCCTTGCGCCGCTAGGCAGATGCGTTACACGCCCTGCCCATGACTGATACGACCGCCCCGGCCTATTCCGGCCCCAAACGCATCTTCTCCGGCATCCAGCCGACGGGAAACCTTCATCTTGGCAACTATCTCGGCGCCCTGAAAAAGTTCGTCGACCTGCAGGAAGAAGGCTGGGACTGCGTCTATTGCGTGGTCGACATGCACGCCATCACCATGCCGGTGGAGAAGGGCGCCCTCGCCGACCAGACCCGCCAGATCGCAGCGGCCTTCATCGCCTGCGGTGTCGATCCGGGCAAATCGGTGGTTTACGCCCAGTCCTCGGTGCCCGCCCATGCCGAGCTCGCCTGGGTGTTCAACTGCGTCGCCCGCATGGGCTGGGTCGAGCGGATGACCCAGTTCAAGGACAAGGCCGGCAAGGATTCCGAGCGTGCCTCGGTGGGCCTGTTCACCTATCCGGTCCTGCAGGCGGCTGACATCCTGGCCTACAAGGCGACGCATGTGCCGGTGGGCGA
>JAGQRO010000276.1:0-5381 GCA_020425315.1 Hyphomonas sp.
ATCGACGTGTTCTGGCAGTCCGGCGCCGTGCCGGATGGGCTCCATGTGCCGGAGACCGGCGTCGCGCCCTATCGCGGACGGGGCTAAGCCCAGCGGGTGATCTTTTCCGCCATGTCGGCGCGTGGGCGCTCCGGCGCCGAGACATTCGCCGTGCCGAGATAGATGAAACCGGCGACGCGCTCGGTCGCGGTCAGGTCCAAGAGCTTGCCGGCCTCCGCATCGAAAGCCGGCCATTCCGACAGCCAGGTTCCGGCCCAGCCGCTCGCATTGGCGGCCAGCAGCAGGTTGTAGCAGACCGCGCCGGCGGAGAGTTCCTGTTCCCAGACGGGCGTCCTGCCGTCATCGACCGGGGAAGAAATCACGCACACCACGACCGGCGCGCGCAGCAGGAGGCCCGCCGCGTTGTCGATGTCTGCCTGAGGGGCTGAACGAGCCGAGAGAATGCCGGCGAGCGCGGCGCCGAACCGGCTGCGGGCCTCTCCCTCGAACACGACAAAACGCCAGGGGGCGAGCTTGCGGTGATCCGGCACGCGGGCTGCGATCTGCAGCAACTCGTCCAGCGCGGCGGGCGAGGGGCCCGGCTCGGAGATGAATTGCTTGGCCGCGGACCGGCGCAGGGCCAGCAGGCTGCGCACTTCGGCGCTGGGTCGGACGGGCAGCATGGGCGTGCCGACGGGCGGGGCGGGTGGAAACCTTTTCGTCATAGGGTGTGCTTACTGTGAACCGATCACAGCGCAAAGCGGGCTTTCAGCGTAATCCGCTTGCCCGTCACGGGCGTAGAATGGTACAAAGTGAACAGTGTTCACTTAATGAACGATGCTCATGGGGCGGCCATGGATTCCGACTACCCTCTTGAAGGCAGCCCGGCTGACAGGCGGCGCCAGAAGGTGCGCGAGTCCATTCTCGCAGCAGCCGAGCGCGTCTTTGCCTGCGAAGGCGAAAACGGCCTGTCGATTCGCCGGCTGGCCGAGGAAATCGATTATTCGCCGTCCGCGATCTACAAGTATTTCGGCTCGAAGGAAGAGCTGCTGGAGGAGTTGAAGGAGGCGTTTTTCGAGCGGCTCCTGGTGGCCGTGGACCGGGTTCAGAAGTCCGGCAGGTCCTTCCTCGATTGCTCCGCCGGGTGCCTGAAGGCCTATGTCGAGACGGCGACGGCGCGCCCGCATCACTATGCGGCGGCATTTTCCTCCATCCCGGCGCAGGACGAGCAGGCGCCCCGCACACGGACATGGGAAGACTTCATGAATTCCCAGAAGGGGCGCGCCTTCCACGTCCTCATCGACATGGTTCAGCAGGGCAAGGCGAACGGCACGTTCGACCCGGCGCTGGACCCCATTATCGCGGCGAAATCCGTCTGGGCGTCCTGCCACGGACTGGCGCTGCTGCTGATCCACCTGCCGGCCTTCGAGACCGTGCAGCCGGACGGCATCTCGACTTCGCGGGAAGCCTCGGTGGACTTTCACATCCAGACCATTCTGCGCGGACTGCGCGCACCGGCGGCCCCCACGCCTTCCTCAATCTGCGGAACAGGAACATGACCCAGCCCTATGAAATTCCGGGCGATGACGTCCGTGAGAAGAAGCCTTCCTGGGTGAAGGGCATCATCTTCATGCTGCTGATGGTGGTGGTCGCCGTGGGCCTGCTGGTGGCGGCGACACGCCTGCGCAGCGTCGAAGGCCCACGCGTGGCCGAGGTGGCGCCGGCCCCGCTGACCGTGCGCGTGGTGACGGTGAAACCGGCCGAATCCTTTGACCTGCAGGAGAGCTATTCCGGCCTCACCGAGGCGCGGCGCACCAGCCAGCTTGGCTTCCCGTCCGGCGGACGGATCGCAACGGTTGCTGCAGATGTCGGCGACCGTGTGAAGGCGGGCGAGGCGCTTGCCCGGCTCGACACGCGGGCGCTGGACGCCCAGCTCGCCTCGGCCAATGCCGTCGTCGAAGAGGCCCGTGCCGGCTACGAACTGGCCCTCAGCTCGGCCGAGCGCCAGCGCACGCTGAAAGCGCAGGGGCACGTCTCGCAACAGCGCGTGGACGAGGCCGATGCGCAGGCCAATACCGCGCTCGCCCGCATCGATGCGGCCAAGGCGCAGGCCGATACGCTGCGCGTGCAGATCGACCTCGCCCAGATCCGCGCGCCGTTTGCCGGCGTGGTGACGAAACGGTTTTCAGATGAGGGCGCCATCGCCGCGCCGGGCCAGCCGCTGCTGGAACTGGTGGAACTCGGCGTGCTGGAAGCGCGCCTCGGTTTGCCGGCGCCGGTGGCCTCGCGCCTCGTGCCGGGGGATGACTATACGTTGACGTCGGATACGGGATCGGTGGCTGCGACGTTGCGCAATGTGACCGGCGTGATCGATTCAAGCCAGCGCACGGTGACCGCCGTGTTCGAAATCGATAACCCGGACGTGATCGCCGCCGGCGCGGTGGTGCGCCTGTCGATGGATCGCAGTGTCGGCGAGGAAGGCTTCTGGGTTCCGGTGAAGGCGCTGTCGGCGGCCTCGCGGGGCCTCTGGAATGTGTACATTGCCGAACCGCGCGAGGCGGGCTGGACGGCGGTGCCGCGCCCGGTCGAGATGGTGCATTCCGAAGGCGACCGCGCCTATGTGCGTGGGCCGGTTCAACCGGGCGAGCGGATCATTGTCGACGGGCTGCAGCGGATCACGCCGGGCATGCCCGTGACGCCGCGCGACGTGACGGCCGCCGCAAACACCAATGGCGGCTGACGCGCGATGATCGGCATCCTCAGCATCTTCTACAAGCTGCCGCGGCTGACGACGCTCGCCATCATGGTGGTGCTGATCGGCGGACTCGGCGCGCTGTTCACGCTGGGCCGGCAGGAAGACCCGACGCTGATCGAGCGCTATGGCTTCGTGCTGACCGTGATGCCCGGCGCCGACGCCGAGCGGATGGAGGCGCTGGTCACCGAGCCGCTGGAAACGGCGCTGATGGAATTGCCGGAGTTGGAAGAGATCTACTCGACCACACGTGCGGGCGTCTCGCAGGTCGGGTTGCAGATCCGCGAGGACCTCACCGAATCCGAAGTTGACGATGCCTGGACGCTGATCCGCCAGAAGGTGGACCAGGCCCGCGCGCGCTTCCCGCAGGGGGTCTCCATTCCGGAAGTGCACCGCCAATATGTCGGCGCGGCGACCCTGGTCGTGGGCATCACCTGGGAGGATGAGGCGACGGCCCCGCCGCTGGCCGTGATGCGGCGCATGGCGCTGGACCTGCAGGACCGGTTCGAACGTCTTCCGGGCACGGAGCTTACCGACACTTACGGCCTGCCGGACGAGGAAGTCCGCATCGTGCCGGACCCGGACGCGCTGGCCGCCACGGGCCTCTCCTTCCGCCAGGCCGCCGGCCTGATCGCGGCCGCCGACTCCAAGGCGCCGGCCGGGCGGCTGCGCGGGGAAGGCGGCAATGTCGGCGTCGAGATCGGCGGCGAATTCGATTCCATTTCGCGCATTCGCGCCGTGCTCCTGCTGCAGCGGCCGGACGGATCGGCGGTGCGCGTGTCGGACATCGCCACTGTGTCCAAGGGCTTTGCCGATCCGGCGGTGCGCATGTCGCTGCAGGATGGCAAGCGGACGATCCTGGTCGGCGTCTATATCTCGCCCGGCCAGCGCGTGGACCATTGGGCGGAGATGGCGCGCGGCGTGGTGGCGACCTTCGCCTCCGACACGCCGCCCGGCCTGACCATCGAGACCGTGTTCGACCAGAGCAAGTACACCAATGGCCGCCTCAACGGCCTTGCCCAGAATCTGATGGTCTCGGCCCTGATCGTGTTCGCGGTGCTGTTTTTCACCATGGGCTGGCGCTCGGCCATCGTGGTGGGCATGGCGCTGCCGCTGACCGTGGCGGTGGTGCTGATCCTGTTCAAGGTGTTCGGCCATCCGCTGCACCAGATGTCGGTCACCGGCCTCGTCATTTCGCTCGGCCTGCTGATCGATAATGCCATCGTCGTCGTCGACGATTTCGACCAGTGGCGCAAGAAGGGCCTGTCGCGCCTCGATGCCATCGAGCGCAGCCTCGGCCATCTGTTCGCGCCGCTGGGCGCCTCCACGCTGACGACGGCGCTCGCCTTCGCGCCGATTGCCATGCTGCCGGGCGGGGCCGGCGAGTTCGTCGGCATGATCGGCCTGTCGGTCATCTTCTCCATTGCGGCCTCCTTCTTCATTTCGATCACGATCATTCCGGCCATGGCCGGCTGGTTCGACCGGACACGCGGCTGGGAAAAGGGCCAGCGCCGGCGCCCGCGCCGCTGGTGGCGCGACGGCGTGGTGATCGACTATGTGTCGGACGGCTACCGCGCCTCGGTGGAGGCGGTATTGCGCTTCCCGCCGCTGGGCATCCTGATCGGCATCCTGCCGGCTTTCATCGGCTTTGCTCTTGCCGGCACGCTGCCGACGCAATTCTTCCCGCAGACCGAACGCGACCAGTTCCAGCTGACCCTTCAGCTGCCGCCGGAGGCGAGCCTGGCCGACACGGAAGTGACCGCGCGCCGCGCCTCGGATCTCATCAAGTCGCTCGATGGCGTCAGCCGCGTGACCTGGGTGCTGGGGGAGCCGGCCCCGCGCGTCTACTACAATGCCATCAACAATACCGAAGGCGTCGAAGGCTTTGCATCGGGCTGGGTGCAGCTCGACAACAATCTCCGCACACGGCAGATCGTGGCCGATGTCCAGCGGCTGGTGCGGGAGGAATTCCCCGAGGCGCGCTTCCTGGCGCTGCCCTATGAACAGGGTCCGCCGGCCGATGCGCCGATCGAGCTGCGTATTCTGGGCGATGATTTCGAGGTTCTGAACCGGCTCGGCAACGAGATGCGCGCGACGCTGGCACAGACACCGGGGGTGACCTACACGGTCGCCTCGCTGCAACTCGGCGCGCCGACCATGCGCCTGAATGCCGACGAGACAGCCGCCGCGCTGACCGGCGAGCGCCTGACCGATCTGGCTGCTGATCTCAATGCGGAACTGGAGGGCCTGCGTGCCGGTTCCGTGCTGGAGGGGACCGAGGAACTGCCGGTGCGCGTGATCGCGCCGGATTCGCGCCGCCGGGAACTGTCGAACCTGCGCTCGGCAACGGTCGGCACTCGAAGTACGCCGATTGCCGCGCTGGGCGATATTTCTCTGACACCCGAAACGGCGATCATCTCGCGCTGGGAAGGCCAGCGGATGAACCAGATCCTCGCCTATCTCGACCCCTACACGCTGGCCGATCCGGTGCTGGAGAAATTCAACGCGAATCTCGCCGCGACGGACTTTTCCGTACCGGCGGGATACACCGTCATCACCGGCGGGGAAGCGGAGAATGCGGCCGAGACGCAAGCCGACCTTGCGGTCGTCGCCATTCCGCTCGTGCTGGTCATGGCCGGGGCGATCATGC
>JAGQRO010000276.1:5475-16678 GCA_020425315.1 Hyphomonas sp.
ACCTGCCCATGGGCTTCAACGCGATCATTGGCGGCGTCGGCCTGCTCGGCATTTCGATCAATGCCTCGATTGTCGTGCTTTCCTTGTTGAGGGCCGATCCACGCGCCATGGCCGACGATGTGATCGCCCAGCGGGAGATCGTCGTGGACGCGACGCGCCATATCGTGGCGACGACGCTGACGACCATGGGCGGCTTCATTCCGATCCTGATGTCGGGCGACAATTTCTGGCTGCCACTGGCGGCGGGCATTTCCGGGGGCGTTGCCGGCTCGGCGCTGCTGGCGCTCTATTTCACGCCGGCGATCTTCCGCATCACCACGGCCAAGCCCATCCGGCGCCTGTTCGGCTGGCGGCCCGAGCCTGTCGCCGCCCCGGCGGAGTGAACCGATCGTGATCGCCCGGGCCCTTGATCGAACCGGCGGGCACGCCCATGTTCGACCGACGCTACGCAGCAAGCCGCAGGGAGGCTTTCCATGGTAGACAATCCCGACATCGGCGCCCCGCCGCCCGCCTGGAAACGCCTTCGCTTCGAAGCTGCAGCCGCGGCTGCAGATGAGCCGGCGCTGGGCAGCTATATCAATGCCGCGATCCTGTCGCACCAGACGCTGTGCCAGGCGCTGTCCTACCACCTCGCGGAGAAGCTCGGCGACGGCATGATCGGGGCCCAGCAGGTGCGCGATATCCTGTCGGATGCCTATGATGCGGACCCGTCCATCGTCGACGCCGCCGAGGCCGACATGATGGCCGTTCTGGAGCGCGACCCGGCCTGCCGCGGCCTGCTGCAGCCCTTCCTGCACTTCAAGGGATTCCAGTCGCTGCAGACCCACCGCGTGGCGCACATTCTCTGGCGCCAGGGCCGCGAAAGCCTCGCCTTCCATTTCCAGAGCCGGTCCTCCGAACTCTTCGGCACGGACATCCACCCCGCCGCACGCGTCGGCGCCGGCGTCATGCTGGACCATGCGACCGGCATCACCATCGGTGAGACGGCGGTGGTGGGCGATGGCTGTTCGCTGCTGCACGGCGTGACGCTGGGTGGCACCGGCAAAGAGGTCGGCGACCGCCACCCGAAGATCGGGCGCGGCGTGCTGCTCTCGGTCGGCGCCAAGGTGCTGGGCAACATCCAGATCGGCGACGAGGCGAAAGTCGCGGCCGGTTCGGTCGTGCTGAAGGACGTTCCGGCACGGTGCACCGTGGCGGGCGTGCCGGCGCGCATCGTGTCCGGCCCAGAATGCTGCCAGCCGGCGAAGACGATGGACCAGTCGCTGCCCGACAGCGCCGCGACCTGATCCTCCGGCCCGGACGCTCTTAACCATACCCTCACGAGGCCATCTCCCGTCAGGCGGGAGCGGCCCGGCGGCGTATTCGTGCAGGGCACGAAGCACATGCATTTTCTGCCTGCAGGGACGCTCTGCGGGGCCCCGCGAATATTGGCGGGCAGGGGCGTTTCGTCTAGACTTGCCGGGATAATCCATTCGAATTCTTCGGGTTTTTCCGCGTCAGAAGGGGGCGGCTCAGTGAGCTACGAGACGGTCGAGAACGAGACCGCATCGCGGACGGTGCGTGCGCGCCGGCTGGTCCGCCGGGAGAACCATCTTCCGTTCGTGCCCTATGGGCTCTTGCCCGGTGCGGGGCTCCTGCTTGCCCTCCTGTTCGCACTCTGGCCGTTCGCCGGCGCGGTGCAGCAGGCGGCGCTGAACTCGGCCGAAGCCTCGCTCGCCGCCCATGGCATCGACTGGGCCGAGGTTTCCGTGGACGGACAATGCGTGACGCTGACCGGCGCGCCGCCCTCGCAGGAGGCGCGGCGCCTGGCCGAGAAAGTCGTGCGCGAGGGCAAATCTGCGACGCCGTTCGGCCTTGCCCGCCCGGTGCGCTGCATGAGCGTGCGCGAAATCGCCAGCGTGGCAGACACGCTGCCGGCGGACGGAACGGCGCCTGAAGCTCCGGCACCCGAACCGGACGCTTCGCTCTCCGACTGGACCTTCGGCATGTCCCATGGCGTGCTGAAGCTGGACGGCACCGTGCCAGATGCCGGCACCCGCAATGCCATCCGCGCCGCTGCCCGCGAGCGCATCGATCCGCCCCGCATCACCAGTGTTGAGGACAATCTGAAGCTCGGCGACGGGCGCCCGCCGCAGGGATACCTGCCGGTCGCCCTGCGCGGGATCGCCACGGTCAGCCAGTGCGACGCCGGCACCGCGCGCCTGCGCGCCGGGGCGTTCTCCCTGCAGTGCGAATTGCCGGCCGGCCGGGAAGCGGCCGTGCGCGCCGAGGCGGATGCGGACCTGCCCTATGGCAAATTCGGCGCCATCAGCATTGTCACGCATGAAGCGGTCGAGACCTGCGAGGGCAACCTTGCCGGCCTGCTCGGCGATGCGCGCATCGAATTCGATTCCGCCAGCGCGGTGATCAGCGTCTCCAGCAATGCGCTGCTGGACCAGGTGGCCGCGGCGGCGAAGGCCTGCCCCGGCACGCTGCGCATTGAGGGACATACCGATTCCACCGGCCCGCCGGACGCGAATGTCACGCTTAGCAGCAACCGCGCCTATGCGGTGCGCAATGCGCTGGTGGCACGCGGGGTCGAGGCCCCGCGCCTGATCGCTGAAGGCTTCGGCGCCGAGCGTCCGATCGCCGTCAACACAACGCCAGCGGGCCGCGCCCGCAATCGCCGTATCGAGATCCGCGTCGTGCGGGCCTCGGAGTAGACCTTAACCCCAATGGGGGCGCGGGGCCCCCGGATGAGCCATAGTCATGTCGTTCCTGCTGCTCCAGATCTTCTTCCTCATGGTCCTTGCGGCCGTGCTGGGCGCCTTGCTGGCCTGGTGGTGGTTCCGCCGGAACTATGAGGACGTGACGGTTGTTCATGAAGAGATGGTGACGAAATCGAAGGCCGGGGCGGCCGTAGTGCCGGCAACGAAGGAAGAAGTCACGGCCGGCCTTGCAGACCTGCGCACGGCCATTTCCGGCGTGCGCGTGCCAGACATCCAGCCGCTGCAGGACCGGCTGAGCCGGATCGAGACCGCCGTCGCCGCCACGGGCAATCTGATGCCGGCGCTCGGCCAGCTCAATGACCGGTTCAGCAAGGTCGAAACCCTGGTGCAGCAGCCGGACGAGGAACTGGAACGCATTGCCGGCCGCCTCGCTGACCTGGAAGGCGCGCTCACTTCGATTTCGGGCGAGATCAATCGCTTCCAGCCGGCCGACCTCGACCCGGTCGAGACGCGGCTGGCGCAGCTGGAAGAGGCGGTGAAATCACAGCCGCCCGCGCCGGACGTGGACCTTGGCCCCGTCCATGCCGGCTTTGCCCGTCTGGAACTCGCCATGCAGGACATCGACCTGCCGGAAACCGATATCGAGCCGCTGCGCACGCATCTGGCCGCGATGGAGGCGCGCCTCGCCGAATTCGCCGAACGCCTCGACACCCAGCGCAAGACCGACCTTGAAAACCTCACCATCCGCATGTCGACCCTGTCGTCCTCGCTGGCCGGGTTGCGGATACCGGATTTCGACCCGGTCAAGGAACGTCTCTCCCGGATCGAAACCTCGCTCGAGAATCTGCCTGCGCCGGAACTCGACATCGAGCCGCTGCTGGACCGTATGCGCCTGATGGAGAACTATTTGCGCGCGCCGTCCGATGATGTCCGTATGCTGCAGAACCGGCTGGCCGATATCGAGAGCGGCAGCGCCTCGATCCATTCCAAACTGACGGGCGTGGAGAATGCCATCTCCGTGATGGCACGCACGGGCGTGGACCTGACGCCGGTGCAGGGCCGCATCGCGGCGCTCGAATCCGCCATCTCGGCCGTGCGCATGGAAGTGCAGTCGATGCCGGACCTGACGCCGATGGTGTCGACCGTGCGCAAGATGGAAGCCCGGCTGGACATGGGCGCGGTGGAGAACCGGCTGACGGCGATCGAATACAGCCTCGCCTCGATCCACCACATGCTGCGCTCGCGCGAAGGCGCCAGCCTGATGCGGCAGGAGGATTATGGCTATCGCGCGCCGCCGGCGGCCTGGTCCCGTCCGGCCTATGAGCCGCCGCAGCCCTATTACACCGCGCCGAAGGAGCCCGAGCCAATCCCGGCGCCGGAGCCGGCGCCCGCCCCGATTCAGCCGGAACCGGAACCGCAACCGGCGGTGCACCGCGCCCCCGATCCGGTCCCGCCGGCCGATCCGGTCGAGGCGATGCTGCGCCCCGGCGACGAGGCGAACCTGCTGACCGAGGCGGCCTTCGGCCAGCCGGACGACCTGGAAGAAGTCAGCGGCATCGGGCCGATGCTGTGCGAACTGCTGAACGAGATTGGTGTCTATTATTTCTGGCAGATCGCCGAATGGACGCCGAAAGAGGTCGCCTGGGTCGACGAGAAGCTGGAACATTTCAAGGGCCGGATCGAGCGCGACGAATGGGTCGACCAGGCAAAGGAGCTGGCGCAGCGGCCGGGTGCTGCCCGCCGTCCGGGCAGCGACTAGGCCGCCCCCCGAAGGTACGGATCGCCCCCTTTTCCCGGCCGCCAAATTGCGGTTAGGTAAGGCAGTGCTGGGGAAGTCGGTCTGGATCTCATGGGAAGGGGATACGTGCCATGCTTCGCCTTGTTTTGCTTGGATTTGCCCTGATTTTCACCGCGCTGCAGGCCGCAGCGGACCCGGCGCGCTATGCGCTGGTGATCGGCAATTCGCAATATTACCAGCCCGGCTGGCGCCTCTCCAATCCGTCAAATGACGCCCGCCTGATGGCGGATTCGCTGTCTGACGTGGGCTTTAACGTGACGCTTCTGCTGAACGGAACGGAAAAGCAGATGGAAATCGCCTTCGCCGCCCATGGCGCGCGGCTGAAGGCGGCGGGGCCGGAGTCCATCGGCCTGATCTATTATGCCGGCCATGGCGTGCAGTCGCAGGGGCTGAATTATCTCGTGCCGGTGGATGCCGATGCGCGCTCCGAACAGGACATCTGGCGCCAGGCGCCGCGGCTCGGCGATGCGCTGCGATATGTGGAGGATGCCGGCAACTCGGTGAATTTCGTCATCCTGGATGCCTGCCGCGACAATCCGCTGCCGAGCGCCACGCGCAGTGCCGGCGGGGGCCTCGCCGAAGTGAAGCCGGCCCGGGGCCTCCTGATCTCCTACTCCACCGCGCCCGGCTATGTCGCCTATGACGGGGATGGACAGAATTCGGCCTTCGCGCTCGCGCTGGCCAAGACGCTCGGCCAGAAGAACCTGATCGCGGAGCAGGTGTTCAAGCGCGTCGCCGACAGCGTGAATGCGGCGACCGGCGGGCTGCAGACGCCGTTCTACAATTCCGGCCTGACCGGGGCCGATTTTTGCTTTGCCGGATGCAATGGCGCGCCGGCGCCCGTGCCGGTCATTGTCCTGGATTCGGTCACCTCCAGCCGCCTGCCGGCCGGTACGCGCTCGGCGGACGATGCGGCCACGGCGCCGGAGGCTGGCGCGCCGGGATTCACCGCCGTGTCAGACACGCTGCGCGCCGGCGCCTTCGCTGCGGCGGCGGCCGGCGGGGAGGTGGAGCTGCGCCGGTTCAAGGATTGCGCCTCCTGCCCGGGCATGGTGGCGATCCCGGCGGGCAATTTCCTGATGGGTTCGCCCGACACCGAGGCCGAGCGCAAGACCGGCGAGGGGCCGCAATGGCGCGCCGATGTAAGCCTGTTCGCGCTTTCGGAAAAGGAAATCAGCTGGGTCGATCTCGATGCCTGTATCGCGGCCGGTGGCTGTGCCGGCAATGCGGCCCGCGCCGAAACGCGCAGCGCGCAATGGGCGATGCCGGCCATGCCGGTGGTCAACATCACCTGGAAGGAAGCGGCCGATTATGTCAGCTGGCTGAACAGCCAGGTGGAGGGCGAGCCCTATCGCCTGCCGAACGAGGCCGAATGGGAATATGCCGCCCGCGCCGGCACCACGACCGCGTTCAATACCGGCGACACGCTGAGCGGGACACAGGCGAATTTCAACGCCACGCGCGTTTACAATGGCAGCGCCAAGGGCAGCTGGCCGCGCTCGCCCATGCCGGTCGGGTCGTATGCGCCGAATGCCTTCGGCCTCTATGACATGCACGGCAATGCCGCCGAATGGACGGCCGATTGCTGGTATTCGAACTATCTCGGCCGGTCCGGCAAGGCGGCCGCGATGACCGGCAGTGACACCTGCTCGCGCGTCACACGGGGCGGCAATTGGGAGAAGATCCCCTCCTATGTCCGCTCGGCCGCGCGCGATGCCTATCCGATGAGCGGGCGCGACGATGCCATCGGCTTCCGGGTGGCGAGGGATCCTGACCCGTCATGATCAGATCGCTCAGCCCCCTGATCGGTTCGCATCGCGAGTCGCTGAAGGCGGAATCCCGCCTCAACCGCTACATCCTGATCGGGGCCATGGTGGCGGCGCTGGTGGCGTTCTCGATCTTCCTGATGACCTTCTTCGGCGCGTATCCGCTGCCGGTGGGCGAGCGCATCTTCGCCAACAATCCGGAGCGGATTCTGGGTGCGTCGAATTTCTTTGTCGCCACCGCCATCGGCACGGCGCTGAAAATGTGGCGCACGCGCCAGACACGGATCAAGCTGCTGGTGGCCGAGGCCTTCCTGCGCGAGGATGATGACGATACGGGCCTGCGCCTTCTGCTGGAGCCGATGTTCGGAACCGGCGTCTGGAAGGGCGCAAAGGTCAATCCGTTTGAGGGGAGCTGAGGCATGGATGCCGGCAACGACAATTCAAGATCGCCCGTCACATCGATCGACCTGTTGAGGGAGCTGCAGGGGGAGCAGCGCTCCTTCCGGTTCCTGATGCGCGCGCTGGCCGCGCTGCTGGCCACGGCGGCGCTGATTGCGGTGGGCAGTGTGCTCTATTTCTATTTCGAGCTTCAGGGCCTGCGCGCCGAATACGCCCGGCAGGCGCGCCTCAATGAGGTCAATCTGCGTATCGTGGCCGGCGAGGCGAGCCGCCAGCGGGAATCGACGCAGGCCCAGCTCGTCGCCATCCGTGAGGAGAATGAATCCGCCCGCCGGCAGGCCGAGCTTTCCCGCGAGCTGCAGCAGGCCGGCTCGGCCCGCCAGATCGCCAGTTACAAGGATCGCGCCGTCGCCATCGCGCGGGGGCACATTCTCGGCAAGCCGATGAATGAAGTGACCTCGCAAGTGGTCGCCATGGTGCTGCGTACTGACCAGACCGGGGAAGTCAGCCTGCTGACGGAACCGGAGCGCATCCTGATGCAGGCCGCCCTCGACGATTGGGGCGGGCAGGTGGATTCCTCCATCGTGCGCAGTGAGTTCCAGGACCTGCTGGACAAGAGCGACGGCCTGCCGGACCAGGCCATCGGCGCGGCGGGCCTCGCCATGCTGGAATACCGCAAGGCGAACGGCAATTCGCTGAGCTGGAACCGTGGTTGCTCTACCGTGGTCGACTATGTGAACCAGTCGGTCGCGCGCGATACGGCCGAGCCGATGTTGTTGCTGTGGAAAGGCCAATGCCTGCGCAAGCGGGGCGACGCGCTGCTGGCCTATCGTGCCTTCAGCCAGGCCGCGCAGCTGATGGAACAGGACCCGGAAGACATTACCCTGGACCAGTCGCAGATGGCCCATCATGGCGTCGGCACGACGCTGGTGGCGCTGGCCGCCCAAGATCAGTTGCCGGAAGGGCGCGAGCGCAACGAAGCTCTGGCGGAGGCGCTGGCCGAACTGCGCATCGCCGCCAAGATCCGGGCCGACCGGGGCGCCACGCGCGTCGGTGTTGCCTACACGGAGGAAAATATGGGCTTCATCTATGTGCTTGAGGAGGATTGGCCGGCCGCGCTTGACCATACCGAGCGGATCGACCAGATCCTGCCGCTGGCCTGGAACCTCACCGTGCGCAATATCGCGGCCCGCGAGAATGAGAAGGCGTTGCGGCGGGGCGGCTCCAGCCGCGCAGCCATTGAGGAGATGAAGCGCATCCAGTCGGACACCGACATGGTGCTGTCGCTGATGGATTGCGGCCAGATCGACAAGGCCGAACTGATGCGCCTCCTGCCGGAGAAATATTCCGGCGCGGTGGACGAATTGTCCGAACATTGTCTCGCTGAATCGGGCGGAATCTGATCGCAGCGCCACCGGTTGCGCGGGCGTCCAAAATGACTAGGGTGCGCCCCGCTGTTGGAGGAACCTGGAATGACCCGCGAAGAAACGCTGCGCCTGGAGGCGTACCTGAAGCAGAAGCTGCACCCCGGCCTTCGCCTGCTGCCGCGCGACAAGACCGACGATTCGGTTGAAGTCTATCTCGGCGCCGAATTCCTGGCCGTCATCTACAAGGATGTCGACGAGGGCGAGACCTCCTACCAGTTCCAGATGACGGTTCTGGAAGAAGACCTCGCCGGATAGGCGACCTCAGAAGGGCAGGGGCCGGATGTCCGGCTCCACCCATTCGCGCCGTGCCGTCACGCCGAACAGGCGCTCGCGGCTCCAGTAATCGAGAATCCAGTCCGGCTTCCCGCAGGGCCCGGCGAGCAGGCTTGCCAGCACGGCGCTGAGCGGCGTGTCCGGCGGGGCCTCGTCCAGCGCCTGGGCGGCGGCGCGCAGCGAGGCGAGCGTGATCGTCTCGTGATAGCCCTCGGTCTTGGTATTCCGCCCGCCACAGGATTCATTATAGGCGCGGATCATGCCCGGCATGTCGCGAAAGGCGGCGTCGCGATCCTCCCGCAGGAGCGTCAGCGCGGCGGCCCAGTGGGCGCCATGTGTCCACTGTTCCTTTGGCAGGGTGCAGGCCCGGAACCCGTCTGTCAGGGCAAGGATTTTGGCATCGGTTGAGAGCGGCATGTCAGTCAGTCCTTTTCGTGTTCTGGCCGGATTCCGGCTGGGCCAAAACGAAAGCCCCGCCGGAATGGCGGGGCTTGTCGGTTGAGTGCGCGTCTGACGGGCGGTCAGATGGGCAATCGGAACACACAAGCGCGCGCCGGCATGTGATGCCGGGTTTGCTGCTGTACGAAGGTTACGCTCTTGTGCATGCGCGCGGGGTAACGGCTTTGCGCGGGCAAGGCAAGTGCGTATTTGTCCGTAGGCGGAGGCGTCGTGCCCCGCTACTCCACCGTGCAATCGACATGTTCGTTGGAAACATCGGCCTGCCTGGAAATCCACCGCGTCATCGGGCTTTTCTTCTCGGTGGCAATCACAAAGGACTTCTGCAGGGTCTGGCAGGCTGACGCATAGTCTTCCGCCTCATTATAGGCTTCGCCCAGAAAATTCAGCACCATGATCTGGTCGGGCGCGATATCGTTCAATTGCTCCAGCAGTCTGATCGCCGTTTGAGGATCTCCGCCGCGTGTGAATGACCTTCCGAGCGAGGCGAACGCAGGAACGTTTACGTATTGAGTGCCGCCGGTCAGGTCCTCAAGGAGTGCAAGTCTCTGTTCGATTGCCCCGACATCGCGCGCCTCGTAGAGGGGATCCATGTTCCAGGCTGCAAAGACGTAGCGCAGGCCATCATGAGTGGCGGGCGTGACGGCCGTGACATGGTCTTCCCGGGGATATTCCTTCAGGACCGTCGCCGGCCCGTCGCTGGTTTCGCTTGCGCAGGACGCGGCGAGCGACAGGGTGCCGGGGCGCGAGTCCGTCTCGTTCGACAATGACAGGAAGACGCGGCGCCTTTCCGGGGCGCTGCAATCGGCGGAGGCCCGGACCGGCACATTTTCCTGATCCCACCAGACAGAGGGTCCGATCGCGATGACACCGTCATAGCGATCCGGTTCCTTCAGCATCGCATCCAGCACGAACAGACCGGACAGGGAGTGGCCGTGAAGAACCTCAAATTCCGAAACAGGATAGTTTCTGGACAGGTAGGGCCGCACAGTCTCGTCGATGAAACCAAGCAGCTCATCACTCTGGCCGCTGGTCTCTGAGACTTCCTCGTCCAGCGTCGGTGTGTACTCGGCCATGCGGTCTGTCGGTGTTACGCCGACGAGCAAGACAGGCGGCATCACTTCGGCCCATTGCAGCACTTTCACCGCGCTTTCGACGACATGCAGGTTCCGGTCGGCATCAAACACATAAATGACGGGCAGGCGCATTCCATCCTGCGGCTCGCCCAGCAGGACGATCTCGGTATTTGGCGGCAACTCGTCTTCGGCGACCGGCGGCTCAGGCACTTCCATCGTTGCGCAGGCCGCCAGGAACGCCTGGCAAGCCAGAACAGCAATCAGAAAGGAACGCACTCCGGAAATCTCCTCAATATCCGCATCAGTCGTTCCAATTATTGCGGATAGCCTGCATCAACCGCAACCTGTCCAACAGAAAAAAGGAAAATTTTGCCTTCGGGATTAGCCCCTGTGAATTCCGTGGGGGCCTAGAACAGGGATCCCTGTTCGCCCTTGGGCTTCGCCTTTTTCCTGTTCGGCGCGGTTTCCGAACCTGATGGCACGGCCGTCACGTCGCCATCCGCGAATGTGACGGTGAGGCTCGGCGCGGCGGCAGCGGGCACAGCGGAACGGACGAGCTTGCCAGCCTCGTCGCGGACGAGGGCGTAGCCGCGTTTCAGAGTCGCCTGATAGGACAGGGTCTCCAGCAACTTGCCTTGCGCGCCGAGGGCGGTGGCGCGTTGCTGCATCAGGCGCATCAGGGCCGGGCGGGCGCGGATGGCGGTGTCGCGCAGGCGCTGTTTCGAGGTGCGGATTTCGGCGCGCAGGCTCGCGGGGCTGAGCGCGAGGCGGGAGAGGCGCACGCGCGCCTTCTGGGTGAGGGCGAGGGCGGCGCGGGGCAGGCTGGCGGCGGCAAAGTCCAGCCGCTGGCGTTTCGCCTGCAGGAGCGATTCCGGGCGCGGAAGGCGCGCGGCGGCGAGCTTGTCGGCGGCCTGGCGGGTGCGGCGGGCAAGGGCGCGCTTCAGGCGTTCTCCGGACTCGCCGGTCTGCAGGAGGAGTTCCTGGCGCACCGGCACAGCGATCTCGGCGGCGCCGGTGGGCGTCGGCGCGCGGGCGTCGGAGACATAGTCGATCAGGGTCGTGTCTGTCTCGTGGCCGACGGCGGAGATGAGGGGGATCTCACTCTCGAAGGCGGCGCGGACGACGATTTCCTCGTTGAAGGGCCAGAGATCCTCGATCGAGCCGCCGCCGCGCGCGACGATCAGCACGTCCGGCCGGTCGGCGCCGGTCATGGCGTTGAAGCCGCGGATGCCGGCGGTCACCTGCGCGGCGGCCTGATCGCCCTGCACCAGCGCCGGCCAGACGATGACGCGGACGGGGA
>JAGQRO010000277.1 GCA_020425315.1 Hyphomonas sp.
CCTGGATCATCATCTCCTCGATCAGGCGGTGGGCGTCCAGCCGTTCCTTGGTGATGATGCCGTCGATCTCGCCATCCTCGGTGAACAGGATGCGCCGCTCCGGCAGGTCGAGGTCCAGCGGGCTGCGCTTGTCGCGCGCCTTGGAGAGCGCCGCATAGGCGCCCCAGAGTGGCTTCAGCACGCTCTCCAGAAGCTCACCGGCCTTGCCACCCGGCTTGCCGTCGATGGCGGCCTGCGCCTCCTCATAGGAAAGCTTGGCAGCAGACTTCATCGTGCCCCGGATGAAGCGGTGCGAACGCTTGGTGCCAGACTTGTCGAACACCATCTCCACCGCCATCGTGTGGCGCAGTTCCCCTTCGCGCAGGGAACATTCGTCTGCGGATAATTCAAACGGCAGCATCGGCACGACGCGGTCCGGGAAATAGGTGGAGTTGCCGCGCTTCAGCGCTTCCTTGTCGAGGGCGGAGCCTTCGGTGACATAGGCGGCGACATCGGCAATGGCGACGATGACGCGCCAGCCATCCTCCAGTTCCTCGGCCCAGACGGCGTCGTCATGGTCGCGCGCATCATGCGGGTCGATGGTGATGAGGGGGATGGTCGTCAGGTCTTCGCGGGGCGCCTCGGCCGGCGTGAAGCTGCGCGCCTGTTCGAGGGCGGCTTCGGGGAACTCGGTCGGGATGTCGTGCGCGTGGATGGCCAGCAGGCTTGCCGAGCGCGGATCGGTGATGTGGCCGATGATCTCGGTGATGACGCCGAAGGCCGGGCCATATTGGCGCCGGCCAACCGGCTTCGGCTCGGCGATGACGAGGTCGCCCTCCTCGGCGCCATTGCGGTCAGCTTCCTGGATGACGAATTCGCGCTTCTCCTTGCGCGAGGAGGGCTCGACCTTGCCGCCGCGCGAGGTGGTCGAATAGAGGCCGACAATCTTGTCCGACAGGCGCTTCTCGAACACGGTGATGGCACGGGCTAGCCATTCGCCGTCGCGCTCGGAAATCTTGCAGAGGGCGCGGTCGCCCACGGCGGGGGCCTTGGCCTTGGGTTTGCCGGAGGGGCCGGCATGGCGGATCTCCGGGCCGAACAGGCCCTGGTCGCCGACGGATTTGCCGATCAGCTCGCCATCGTCATCCAGATGCGTGAATTCGACGACGCCTGTCGGCGGCGGGCGGTCTGCCTGCGCCCAGGCGCGCTTGCCGGTGCGCTCCAGCACGCCTTCCTCCTCCAGCTCCTTCAGGATCTGGCGCAGCGTGTTGCGCTCCTTGCCCTTCACGCGGAGGCCGCGGGCGATCTCCTGCTTGGTCGTGGCGTTGGGGTGGTCCTTCAGATAATCGAGGACGGTCTGTCTGTCTGGAAAGCTCATGGCGCCCATATAGGCCGAATCGAGCCGGAATGCGCGCAGGATTTGCGGTGGGGTGGCCGGACTTCCGATTGCGGCATTGTGGAAGCCTCAGTGAAGCTGAATTCGCTTGCCGAAGAATGTGTCCAATACCGTGCGCACCTCCGGAACAATTGTCTGGTATTCCGAGAACGAGCCAAAAAACTTTTGCTGCTGATCCAGCAGAAAACCAAAAGGCGACAATACTTCCGGAGTTTCCCCGGTTTCCCGCTCAATTTGCTGCGCTGGTTCCAGCACAAACTCCCGGTATGCCTTGTCGAGTTCATCGAGGAGAGCATGATATTCTTGGCGGTGAACCGCGGTGGCCGAATGCAAATCCGGTGTGTCCATGAACTTGGCAATCTGAAAGGCAAATGCGGACAGGCCCAGTATATTTATGGTTGAGTTTGGGCTGACGTCGTCCGCCATAACGGTTCTGGGATAAGCCGTTCCAAGGCTGCCCTGAATGATAGGATCTGTTTGGACAACAATATCAGGTGTCAGGGCGACCGGAAAAACCTGCGTTGGGAAGCCTGCCGGGCGGAAGAGCGTCAGCAATGCGATTTGTCCAAGATAGATTGCATGTTCATCGGATTTTATTTTGACGAAGCCTTCCGAAGTCGGAGGATCGCCCAGGCCGATGTAAAAGGTGCAGTTCTTGCGAAGTTTGGCGACCTGCTCAAAGAATCTGCCTTTCAGCGGGTCCGGAAGGTGGGAAACGATCGGGATTTGTTCAAGCAACAGCTGCTTGCCTCGTGCTCCCATTTGCTCCGATTTTGGCTTCCTGAGCCGCTTGCGTGCAAAGCCGTATATCACCAAAAGGGCCGGAAGGATGGCCAAGAGAGGCAGGACAAATGACCAGTTGAGCATCCCGGATATTCCAATTCAATCACTACCAATCGGCGAAGCGTAGCCCAATCCCGGGTGGCGAACCACTCCATAGATTCAAGTGAATTTTGATTGTTGAACAGAACTTCATTAGCCGTCAGCGTGGCTGCCGGCTTCTGCTCCCAGATGGCGGATCACTCCGCCGCCGGCAGGCCCATCGGGTCGACCGGGGCGAGGGCGAAGGAGCCAGCCTGGGCCTGCCAGGTGCCGGTCAGCACTTCATAGTGCAGGTGGCGCGGTACGGCATAGCCCGCCGTGTGGCCCATCAGGCCGACCTGCTGGCCGGCGCTGACCTCATCGCCGACATCGGCGGCGGCGAATTCCTCCAGATGGGCATAGCGGGTGAACACTCCGTCGCCATGGTCGATCACCAGCATGTTGCCATAGTCGTTGCGATATGTGCGCGTGCGGATGGTGCCGTCGGCGGCGGCATACACCGGCACGGCCGTCTCATTGTAATAGTCGACGCCCTTGTGCAGCTTGCCGTCGCGCATGCCGAAGGCGGAGGAATAGCAGCCTTCCGCGATGGGCGCGGTGGCCAGGCGCACCTTGCCGCGCGCCAGAACGAAGGGCCGGTAGTCCGTGACGTGAAGCTCGGCGTCGACATTCGGGGCGCTGGCGGTGGAAAGGCCCTTGCAGGCCGATAGGGCGGCGAGATGGCCGGGGCCATCGGCCGGTGTGGAGATCGTCAGCAGGGCGGGCGGCTCAGGGTCAGGCGCCGGCGCCGGTTCGGGCTCTGCCGTGACGGGCGTAGTGTCCGTTTCGGGGGCCGCGTCGGTCTCGTCCGCCGCAGGAGGCGTGTTCAGCACGCCGGACAGGGTCCGGTCACCGGTCAGCGACAGGTCGATGTCGGGATGCGACATGACGAGGATCGCCAGGGTGACGGTTCCAAGAAACAGGAATTTTTCTGTTCCGGACATGGCTAAGCGCGCGCGGCTGAAAGGACCGGGCCATTAAACACCGCGTGGCGCGCCGGGCAAGGAAGCCGGACCGAATGTGATCCCGGGCGGACCTATTCGCCGGAAGATTTCGGCTTGGCGGCCTTCTTTGCGGCAGGCTTCTTCTTCGCGGCGGCCTTCTTGGTGGGGGCCTTCTTCTTGCCGCCGCCCTTGGCCGCCTTCGCATTGATCAGCTCGATGGCCTGTTCCAGCGTCACCGTGTCCGGCATCATCTCCTTCGGCAGGGTGGCGTTGGTCTTGGCGTGCTTCACATACGGCCCGTAGCGGCCCTCATAGACTTCGATCGGGCCGCCATCGGGATGCTCGCCCAGCGTCTTCAGGGCCGCCGCACCGCCGCGGGCCGAGCCGCGCGCCTTCTTGTCCTCGATCAGGGCAACGGCGCGGTTAAGGCCGATATTGAACACATCGGCCGGGTCTTTCAGGTTCGCATAGGTCTTGTGATGCTGAACATAGGGGCCGAAGCGACCGAAATTGGCGTAGATCATCTCGCCATCTTCCGGGTGCGGACCAACTTCGCGCGGCAGGGAGAGGAGCTCCACGGCGCGGTCCAGTGTCAGCGTCTCCGGCGTGTCGTTCTTGGTCAGCGAAGCGCGCTTCGGCTTCTCGCCATTGGCCATCTCGACATAAGGCCCGAACCGGCCGGATTTCAGCCAGACGGTTTCGCCCGTGTCCGGGTGGACGCCGAGTTCGTTGC
>JAGQRO010000278.1 GCA_020425315.1 Hyphomonas sp.
GACAGCGGCAGCGCCACGATGGCGACGGTGAGACCGGCCAGCGCATCAGCGCGCAAATTCGCCGCCGTGTACCCCTCGCGCAGGACAGTGACCAGCTTCGGCGTGAAGAGGTCAGAGAAGCCCGGCGCGGGCGGCGCCGCGTTCTTCGTGAATGATGTCATGGCTGCGGCGCTCCGCTACCCCGGAATGCATACCTTCATACACGATCGAAGCGGGAATCGGCCAGAGGCGGAGCGTGTGTCTCAGAGTCGCTGATGGAAAGCCCCATCCTCCCCCGCTTGCGGGGGAGGTGCCGAGCGTAGCGAGGCGGAGGGGGAACACTGAACTTGCGGCAAGGGCCCCCTCCGTCAGCCGGCTACGCCGTCTGCCACCTCCCCCGCTTCGCAGGGGAGGATGAAGGTTCCTACCCCAACGCCTTCGCCCATGTGTTGGCCCACGCGTTCAGCGGGCCGAGCCGGGCGGCGAGATCGCGGCCATGGCGGGTGAGTGCGTAGCCCTCCTCCGTCAGGGCCACCAGCTGCAGGTCCCGCAAATCCTTCAGGCGGGCGTTCAGGCTGGTGGGCGAGACATCGCCGCAGCGGGCCTGCAGGTCGCGGAAGGAGGACGGGCCTGAGGAGAGCTCCCACAGGACACGCAACGCCCAGCGGCGGCCGAGCGCGTCCAGCAGCACCATGATCGGCCGGCCCGTCGTCGAGCCGCGCACGCTTTGCCCTGGTTTCTTCGCCATGGTGGCCTCCCGCTTGACGCTACGGTTTTTGTAGCGCATGAGTTTGCTACGTTTTCCGTAGCATGGAGCCTGACCATGGCCAAGACACTCGCGCCCCTGCCCGAACCCTGGCCGGAGGACATCGCCGCCATGCTGGCGCGGTATCCGACCTCGGACGGCTACATCCTCTCCCTCTTCCGCACCTTCGCGCAGTCGAAGCGCTTCCTGCAGAAGGGCGTGCCGAACCTGCTGGACCGGGAGAGCCCCCTGCCGCTGCGGGTGCGGGAGATCGTCATCCTGCGGGTCACCGCCAATTTCGGCTGCGGATACGAATGGGGCGTGCATGTCGCGATCTTTGCGAAGGCGGCGAAATTCACCGAGGCGCAGGTGGCGGGGACGGTGCAGCCGGGCGGTGAGGCGCCCCTATGGGCACCGGAAGAAGCGCGCCTGATCGCGGCGGTGGATCGTCTCTGCACGCGCGGCGCGCTGGATGCGGAGCTGAAAGCCGCCTTCGAGGCGGACTGGACGACGGAGCAGCAGCTCGAAATCCTCGCCCTCTGCGGCGCCTATCACACGGTCAGCCTGGTCGCAAACCTTGCCGGCCTGCCGCATGAGGACTTCGTGCCGGCCGACATCCGCGCCATGGCGCCGGTGCCGGCCTAGGCCTCTTCCAGCGTCGCCTTGCGGTATTCGGCATCCCGCTCGGCGCCGATCAGGCTGCGCACGGTTTCCGGCGTATAGCCGAAGCGTTCGAGGGCGCGGGCCGACATCTGCAGGCCGGCCTCGATGGCATCCGGCACGACATGGGTGGCCCCGGCGCGGAACAGGGTGCGCGAATGGTCGGCATCCTGTGCGCGGGCAAGGATCGGCAGTTCCGGCCGGGCGGCATGCACGGTCGAGACGATGCGGGCGGCGGCGGCCGGGTCATCGATGGTCACCACGACCATGGAGGCGCCGGCGAGGCCCGCACGATTCAGGATCTCTGGCCGGGCCGCATCCCCGAAATAGACGGTCCAGCCTTCCCGGCGCAGGCGCGCCACGGTGCCCGGCCGGGCATCCAGCGCAATGACAGACGTGCTCTCCCCTTCAAGGATGCGCGCCACCGACTGCCCCACCCGGCCGAAGCCGGCGACGATGACATGGCCCTCCAGCTCGGCCGACTCTGCTGGCAAAGCGTGGCCGGGTTCGGCCTTGGTCTGCCGTCGGGCCACCGCGCGGGCGGCGCGCCAGGTGACCGGGATCAGCAGCATGGAGAGGCCCGCAACAGCGGAGACAAGCGTTGCCTCCTCCCCCGTGATCAGGCCGCCAGACGCGCCGGCGGCCAGCACGACAAAGGCGAACTCTCCCGCCGGGGCCAGCAGGCCGGAAGACTCGGTGGCGATCGGCGCATTGCGCGCGAAGAAGCGCAGCGCGCCCCAGGCGATGACGAATTTCACCGCCAGCAGCACGACCAGGCCGGCAATCACCAGCCCGAATTCCTCGAAGATCACGCCGAGGTCGAGGCCGAGGCCGACGGTCATGAAGAACAGGCCCAGCAGCAGGCCCTTGAACGGGTCGAGGTCCACTTCCGTCTGGTGCTTGAACTCGGTCTCGCCCAGCATCAGGCCGGCGAGGAAAGCGCCAAGCGCGATGGAGAGGCCCGCACTGGCCGTGATCACCGCCGCGCCGACCACGGTGAGCAGCGTGATCGCCATCAGGAAATCCCGCCCGCCCGCATTGGCCGCCAGGTGGAACAGGCGGCGCAACAGGAATCGGCCGATGATCAGCAGTATGCCGATGGCGATGGCGCCCTGCACCACGGCTTCCAGCAGGACAGCGCCAAGGTTCGGCCCGGCATCGGCGGCGGCAAAGCCGGCAAAGATCAGGATCGGCGCGACCAGCAGGTCCTGGAACAGCAGCACGCCGAGAGACGAGCGCCCCACGGGGCTCGCCGCCATGTGATTGCTGGTCAGCAGCTGCATGACAATGGCGGTGGACGAGAGCGCAAGCGCAAGGCCGACCAGGATCGCGCCGGTGAGGTCGAACCCGAACAGGAGCGCGACACCGGCCAGCACCGCCGCGCTGGCGCCCGCCTGCAGGCTGCCGGCGCCGAACACGATGCGGCGCAGCGACCAGAGCTGTTCCACCGACAGTTCCAGCCCCAGCAGGAACAACAGGAACAACACGCCAAGCTCGGCAAAGGGCTGGGCCGCTTCGGGCGCGGAAATGCTGAACAGGCCGAGCGGCGCCCAGGTCTCGCTGAAAGCACCAAGGCCGAAGGGGCCGAGCGCGATGCCGGCAAAGATGAATCCCACGACCGCCGGCAGGCGCAGCGCCCTCAGCGCCGGCACCAGCAGGCCGGCGGCGATGAGGAATACCAGCGCATCCTTGATCAGGATCTCATTGCCGCCATGCTCCATACGCGTGGTTCCTTTCCCGGGGGCCAGAATTTCTGCAGGGACGGCCCCGCTGCCGTCACATTTTCACTCTAGCGGACCGGTCGCGGCGTTTCCAAGGCAGGAGACCGGGGAACATGCCGCACCGACGGATTTTGCTGCCTCTTGGCGTTTCAGAGAGGCCTCATGTATTGGGAACTGGCACCATGCGTATCCTGACCGCCCTCCTGATTGCCCTTGCCGCCTGGCTCAGCCTGCCGGGCGCGGCGCATGCGAAGGTGTGGCGCGATGTCGTCTACGACCACAAATCCGGCGTCGGCGACGGCAATTTCACCATGGATGTCTACGCCCCCGACGGCGCCAAGGACGCGCCCATCGTGATCATGGTGCATGGCGGCGCCTGGACCGTGGGCAACAAGCAGTCGGCCATTGGCAAGGACCAGCCGCGCTTCTTCAACGAGAACGGCTTCATCTATATCGCCATCAATTACCGCCTCGCCCCGGACCATCCCTTCCCGGCGCAGGTGCAGGATGCGGCTGCCGCCATTGCCTACACCTATCGCCATGCCGGCGATTTCGGCGGCGACAAGGACGAGATCTTCCTGATGGGCCATTCGGCCGGCGCCCATTCGGTGGCGCTCGTCTCGGTGGACCCGTCCTATCTTGCCGCCGAGGGCCTTGGCCTGAATGTGATCAAGGGCACGGTGCCGCTGGACGGGGCCGCCTACAATCTCGTCAAGACGGGCGAGCGCAAGGGCGAGCTGCCGCGTTTCTACCGGCCGGCCTTCGGCAGCGATGTGAAGACCTGGGAGAAGGCTTCCCCGACCCTGCAGGTTCTGGACGGGCGCGACGTGCCGCCGATGCTGCTGCTCTATGTCGACCGGGCCCAGTCGCCGAAGAAGGCGCAGGAACTTGCCGAAGTGCTGCGCGAGAACGGCTACATGGCGCAGGCCGTGCTGGCCCGCAAACGCAGCCACAAGAGCCTCAACCGCCGCCTCGGCGAAAAGAAAGACAAATTCGGCCCGATGATCGTCGAATTCTTCCGGGGACAGATGGATTAGGGCTTCAGAGTCTGGAGCAACCGCTCCAGATCCGCAACACCCTCATTGATCGCGTTCAGGACGCCGGCTCCCGTATTGCAGCCGCGCAGCTCATTGAGGATGCCGATTGCGAACCGGACATCCGGCACGTTCGGATTGCTCCGGGCGATTTCACGGATCGCGTGAACGGCTGACTTCCTCGTATACTGGTAGGCATCCGGGTTCGACCGGCCAGCGACATCGGCCAGCGCCTCAATGGCTTCCCGGCCGGGCTTGCTATCCTTCATCAGGCCGATGACCTGATGCTTGAATTCCTGCAGCCCGGCGCGTTTGGCCGAATGGAACAGAATGGAGCGCAGCTGGTCTACGGAAACATCGCCGGAGGAAGGAGCATCGACAATGTCTGACCTGACCCTGTCCAGAAGCGTGTAGAGTTCGGACTCCGGCGCTTTCCTTTCGGCCAGATTGTCCAGCAGGACGATTCGCGGCGCGAGGTCAAAGTCCGGGCGTTCGAACGCAATGGCCGCGATGAAGGCGCGCGCGACCGGGTCCTTGAGCTCGCCATGGAGCTGGGCAAGCCGGTCAGAATTGTAGCGGCGGAAGTCAACCAGGTTGGGCTGGCGGAGCTTCTTCAGATCGAAGTGGAGCTTGTTGGCCTGTTCGGCGGTCGTGTTCCTGTCCGGCCAGGGCGCTTTGCGGTTCAGCACCGCCATACAGGCGCGGCGCAGCTCAGTGCGCTCAACGAAAATGTCGAGACGGTCGATCAAACCGGGGCGGTACCAGTTTTCCGGATCCGTCCCGGCCTTGTAGAGACGCTTTTGCTGGCGATTGCGGCCGGAGATGGAGATGGCCTGAAGCAGCGAAGCGATCAGGACAAGGTCAACCGTCGAACGGGCCATGAAGACAGCATGTTGCGATGCGACCGAACCCATTGTGATCAGGTCGGTCGAGCCGTCAGTCGGCGGCTGTCCGAAATTGTATATCTCGGCCCAGTCGACAATCGGCA
>JAGQRO010000279.1 GCA_020425315.1 Hyphomonas sp.
AGCCCGGTGCGCATCGTCGACACGGTTGTGGAGGTCAATGCCGCCCGCAAGAAGGCGATGGCCGGCAAGGTGATCGAGGCCATGGGCGGCGACGTCAAGGGCAAGACGATCGGCGTGCTCGGCCTCGCCTTCAAGCAGAACACGGACGATATGCGCGACGCGCCGAGCCTCGACATCCTGCCGGCGCTGCAGGCGGCCGGTGCCAATGTCCGGGCCTTCGATCCGGAAGCCATGGAAGAGGCCTCCCACCTGCTGAAGGACATCTCCTTCGCCAAGAACGCCTATGAGGCCGCCGAGGGCGCCGACGCGCTCGTCATCCTGACCGAATGGGACCAGTTCCGCGCGCTCGACCTGGAGCGTATCAAGACGGCCCTCAAGGCGCCCGTCGTCGTCGACCTGCGCAATATCTACGCGCCCGACGACATGGCCGCCAAGGGCTTCGCCTACACGTCCATCGGCCGCCCGGCCGTCTGATCCATCCGATCTCATTGAGGGACAAGATCCATGAAATTCTTTGTTGATACCGCCAACACTGACGACATCGCCGAACTGGCGGCCACCGGCCTGATCGATGGCGTGACCACAAATCCCTCGCTGGTGGCCAAGTCGGGCCGTCCGTTTACGGATGTGATCAAGGAAATCTGCGGCCTGGTCGACGGCCCGGTCAGCGCTGAAGTCGTCGCCACCGACTATGACGGCATGATCACCGAGGGCCGCAAGCTGGCCGCGATTGCAGAGAATGTCGCCGTCAAGCTGCCGCTCACCTGGGATGGCCTGAAGGCCTGCAAGACGCTGACGGGCGAGGGCACGATGGTGAATGTCACGCTCTGCTTCTCGGCCAACCAGGCCCTGCTGGCGGCCAAGGCCGGCGCGACCTTCATCTCGCCCTTCATCGGCCGTCTCGACGATATCAATCTCGACGGCATGGAACTGATCTCCGACATCCGGACGATCTATGACAATTTCCTGTTCGATACCGAAATCCTCGCGGCCTCGATCCGCTCGGCCAATCATGTGAAGGACTCCGCCCTGGCCGGCGCCGATGTCGCCACAATGCCGCCGAACGTGATCAAGACGCTGGCCAGCCACCCGCTGACCGACAAGGGCCTTGAAGCCTTCCTCGCCGACGCCAAGAAGGCCGGCATCAAGGTCTGATCCATGGCCGAGGCCGAAGGCCCGAAAGGACGTGTGCTGATCGTCGCCGGATCCGATTCCGGCGGCGGGGCCGGCATTCAGGCAGACATCAAGGCCGTCACCATGCTGGGCGGCTATGCCATGACGGCGGTGACGGCCATCACCGTACAGGATACGCGCGGCGTGCATGGCGTCTGGCCGGTGCCGCTGGAGGCCGTGCTCGGCCAGATGCGTGTGACGCTGGCTGACATCGGCGCCGATGCGATCAAGACCGGTATGCTGGGCAGCGCGCAGCTGGTCGAGGCGGTGGCCGAATGCCTTGCTGAATCCGCACTGATGGTCCCGCGCGTGATCGACCCCGTCATGGTGGCGACGTCCGGTGACCGGCTGGTCGATGCGAAGGCCGTCGAGGCGATCCGCTCCGAACTCGTGCCGCGCGCGCGCCTCGTCACGCCGAATGCGCCGGAGGCCGAAGTGCTGACCGGCAAGGCGGTCGAGACCGTCGACGGCCAGCGCCGTGCGGCCGAACAGCTGCTGGAACTCGGCGCCCATGGCGCGCTGGTCAAGGGCGGGCACCTTGGCGGCAACAAGGTGACCGACGTGCTGCAGACCACGACCGGGGAATGGATCTTCGAAAGCGAACGCATCGCGACCACTTCCACGCACGGCACCGGCTGCACGCTCGCTTCGGCTATCGCGGCGCTGCTGGCGCAGGGCGAAAGCGTGCCGGACGCGGTGGAGCAGGGGCGTGACTACCTGCTGGGCGCAATCCGCAACGCCAAAGGGTTCGGCCATGGCGCCGGCCCGGTGCATCATGGCTGGGTGCTGGACGAGGAATAGGCCGGCTCAACGGGTCTTCAGAAATCATCGTTTTCCGCATGCGGAAGACTGTGGCAAAGGGAGCGCCCCAACCGCCGGAGCTTCCCATGCCGAAACTGCCTTTCTACCAGGTCGATGCCTTTGCCTCGAAACCGTTCGAGGGCAACCAGGCCTGCGTGATGCCGCTGGACGACTTCCTGCCGGATGAGACGCTGCAGGCGATTGCGGCGGAGAACAATGTCGCCGAGACGGCCTATATCGTGCGCACGGGCGAGGACAGCTGGAAGCTGCGCTGGTTCACGCCGGCCGTGGAAGTACCGCTTTGCGGGCATGCGACGCTGGCAAGCGCGCATGTGCTGTATGAGGAACTCGGCTTTGCCGGCGCCGCGGTGAATTTCGACACGGTGAAATCCGGCCGCCTGATCGTGCGCAAACTGGCGGACGGGCGGCTGGAAATGGATTTCCCCTGCGCGCCGGTGACGGAAATTCCGGTGACGGACGATGTTGCCGCCGCGCTCGGCGCCCGGCCGGTGCAGGCCTGGGGCGGCATGTTCTATGCCGCCCGGTTCGAAACTCCGGAAGACGTGAAAGCGCTGAAGCCGGACCTGAAAGCCCTGAAGGATCTCGGCGTGCCCGGCGAAGGCTGGGACCGGGGCAATTTCGGCTGCTTCGCCGCCGGCGGGGAGGGCGTGGACGTCACCAGCCGCTTTTTCGCCCCGGGCAGCGGCATCGATGAGGACCCGGCCACGGGCAGCTGGCACACCATGCTCGCCCGCGTCATGAGCGAACGCTTCGGCAAGGACACGCTGACCTGCTACCAGGCCTTTCCCGGCCGCGGCGCCTTCATCGATACGGCGCTGCAGGGTGACCGCGTGAAACTGATCGGCCGCTCCGTAACCGTGATCGAGGGCGGCTTCCGCCTCTGACGCGCAGGCCTATTCCGGGTCCGGGCCCTGGAGCGGCATGATATCGACGGCATGGCACGGGAAGATCGTGCAGTGCGGATGGTCCACGAACATTTCCGCCGCCGCCTCGTGAGAGGGCGCGCGGACCACGACAAAGACGGTCATCTGGTTCACCACGTCGGCAATGCCGTCACCCGACACCTGCTTGGTCGGGCCGAGCGGGCCGCCCTGATAGACAATGGAATCCTTGTGCGTGGCATCCCAGGCGGCGAGGGCCGCGAGGCCAGCCTCATCATGCGCGCGCTTTTCCGCCTCGGTGAAGGCGAGCCATCTTTGCCACTGGGGGCCGGTCTTGTCGCTGTAGAAGACCGCGAGATAGTGGCCCGTCCTGATGCTCATCGGCTTCCGTCCTGCTAGTGGCGGAAGTGTCTCATGCCGGTGAAGACCATGGCAAGGCCGGCCTCGTCGGCAGCAGCGATCACCTCGTCGTCGCGGATCGAGCCGCCCGGCTGGATCACGGCGCTGGCGCCGGCGGAGGCGGCCTGCAGCAGGCCATCGGGGAAGGGGAAGAAGGCGTCGGAGGCGGCCACGCATCCCTTGGTCTTCGGCTCAGGCCAGCCCGCCACTTCGGCGGCGTCCTCGGCCTTGCGGGCGGCGATGCGGGCGGAATCGATGCGGCTCATCTGGCCGGCGCCGATGCCGACGGTGGCGCCGTCTTTCGCATAGACGATCGTGTTGGATTTGACGTGCTTCGCCACGCGCCAGGCGAACAGCATGTCGGTGAGCTCCTGGTCCGTCGGGGCTTTCTTGGTCACAACTTTCAGGTCGGCCCTGGTGAGGCGGCCGAAGTCACGGTCCTGTTTCAGGAAACCGCCGGCGACGGTCTTCAGGAACACGCCCGGGGCGGCCGGATCGGGCAGGCCCTCAGTGATCAGCAGGCGGATGTTTTTCTTCTTGGCGAACACGGCCTCGGCCGCCGCATCGGCGCCCGGCGCGATGACGACTTCGGTGAAGATCTGGGAGATCTCTTTCGCCGTCTCCTCGTCGAGGGCGCGGTTCAGCGCCACGATGCCGCCGAAGGCAGAGGTCGAATCGCAGGCAAGCGCGGCGCGGTAGGCTTCGATGATGCTTGCGCCCTGCGCGACGCCGCAGGGGTTTGCGTGCTTGATGATGGCGACGGCCGGAACGTCCGCGCCCAGTTCGCCGATCAGTTCGTAGGCGGCATCGGTGTCGTTGATATTGTTGTAGGAGAGTTCCTTGCCCTGCAGCTGTTTCGCCGTGGCGACGCCGGGGCGCTGCTCGCCGGTGACATAGAAGGCAGCCTTCTGGTGCGGGTTCTCGCCATAGCGAAGGCTCTGCTGCAGCTTGCCGCCGAGCGCGGCCCAGTCGGGCGCGTCCTCACCCAGCTGGCGGGCATACCAGCCGGAAATCGCCGCATCATAGGCGGCGGTGCGGGCATAGGTCTTGGCGGCGAGCTTGCGGCAGAGGGCAACGGAGACTTCGCCATTGGCGGCTTCCATCTCGGCCAGCACCTTGTCGACATCGCCGCCATCGGTGCAGACGGCAACGAAGGCGCCATTCTTGGCCGCTGCGCGCAGCATGGCCGGGCCGCCAATGTCGATATTCTCGATACAGGTCTCGAAATCCGCGCCGGAGGCGACGGTCGCCTCGAACGGGTAGAGGTTCACATAGATGAGGTCGATGGCGCCGATGCCATGCGTCTCGGCATCCTTCACATGGGAGGGGTTGTCGCGGAGATAGAGCAGGCCGCCATGCACGGCCGGGTGCAGCGTCTTGACGCGGCCATCCATCATTTCCGGGAAGCCGGTGAGGTCGGCGACGTCCTTCACGGCGAGGCCAGCCTCTTTCAGCGCTTTCGACGTGCCGCCGGTGGAGACGAGTTCCACCCCCATCGCAGCGAGTTTCTTCGCCTGGTCAACAAGGCCGGTCTTGTCGGACACGGACAGGAGGGCACGGCGGATGCGGACGGGCGAGCCGCTGGCGGCGTCTGACATGGGGGGAATCTCCGGGCTGTATTTGCCGCGCGGGGTAGCACGGCAGGCCGGAGCGTCAAGCGGAGTGCCTGAGGTTCTTTTCCGCGCTCTCCTCGCCATATTCGGGCACCATCACGCCGAGCAGGCGCAGGGCCTCGCCCCGGTCGCGGCGGCTGGCGGCCTCGATCAGGGCCAGGAGCTGCTTGTCGAAGAGTTCCGAATGCGGCGGCGGGCTGACGACACGCAGCACGCCGTCGACCTTGGTCTGCACCACGGCCTCATGCTCATAGGTCAGCGCTTCGTGCAGCTTCTCGCCCTCGCGCAGGCCCGTTTCGGTGATCTGGATGTCGACGCCGGGGACGAGGCCCTTGAGCCGGATCATCGTCTCGGCGAGCTGCAGGATCGGCATCGGCTCTCCCATGTCGAGCACGAAGAGTTCCGAATTGCTGCACTGCTGCTGCAGGGCGGAGGCCTGCAGGACGAGGGCGGAGGCTTCTTCCACGGTCATGAAATAGCGGGTGACGCCCATATCGGTGAGGGTCACCGGGCCGCCGGCGGCGATCTGCTTCTCGAACAGGGGCACGACCGAGCCGGAGGAACCCAGCACATTGCCGAAGCGCACCATGGCCGCGGCCATGCCGGACTCGGCGGCAATGCGCGAAATCGCAAGCTCGGCGAGGCGCTTGGTGGCGCCCATGACATTGTCGGGCTCGACTGCCTTGTCGGTGGAGATGAAGACGAAGCGCTTGGCATCCACGGCGGCGGCGGCGCGGGCCGCGTTCACGGCGCCGGCGACATTGGTGAGGATCGCTTCGCAGACATTGCGCTCCATCAGCGGCACATGTTTCAGCGCGGCGGCATGGACCACCAGTTCCGGCTGGGCGGCCTGGAAGGAATCGCGAATGCGGCTGGCATCGCGCACATCGCCCAGCTGCGCATTCAGCGGCATGTCGGGGGCGAGTTTCTGCAGTTCGAGGTCGATGCTGTAGAGATTGAACTCGCAGGAATCGATGATGGTCAGGAATTCCGGGCCGAGGCCGGCGATCTGCCGGGCGAGCTCCGAGCCGATCGTGCCGCCGCCGCCGGTGATCAGCACGCGGGCATCCTGCACGATGTTGCGCACCGGGGAGATTTCGAGGTCACGCTCGGGCCGGGCCAGCAGGTCGGCGGGGCGCACGGGTTCCAGCACCTGGGCGGCTTCGTCCGGCGTCAGCGCCATGATCGGGGCGCCATGGTCGGAGGTCACCTTCAGCACGTCCATCATGATGTCGCGCTGGCGGGCCGTGCCGGTCACCGCCACCCAGGGCGTGCGGCCATAGCGGACGGTGAGAATGTCTATCACGCTGGCAAGGTCGCTGAGGCCGCCCATGATCGGCACGCCGCGAATGGCCCGGCCGGGATCGTTGCCGTCGGTGTCGATGGTGCCGAGAATGCGGATCCTCTGGCCGGAATGGCTGGCCTGCAGGCGGCGGATGACGGCGACGCAGGTTTCGACATCGCCGATCAGCAGGACGGGCTGGGCATCCTTCTGCACCGGGCTGAAGATCTGCAGCGGCTGGTGAGTGGAGCGGGAGAGCGCGGCCATGCGGCCGGCGAACAGGCCGACGGTCCATAGCAGCAGGGCCGTCAGCAGCACGGTCCACGGCATCTGCAATGTGCCGTTCAGGAGGCCCGCAAAGGGCAGGTAGATCAGGCCCGACAGGGCACAGGCCTGGATGATGCGCACCGCGTCCGGCCAGCCGATATGGCGCC
>JAGQRO010000280.1:0-25777 GCA_020425315.1 Hyphomonas sp.
CCCTGAGCTGGCCCCTGAGCTGGCCGCCGAGCTGGTCCCAGAGCTGGTCCCTGAGCTGGTCCCAGAGCTGGTCCTTGAGCTGGCCCCCGAGCTGGTCCCAGAGCTGGCCCCTTTTCGCGAGTTCCGGCCAGGTCTGGCAGAGCAGGTTGATGTAGAGCTCGGCGGCGAGCGGCGAGGATAGGCGCACGAAATACGGGCGCGGCCTGTCGGTCGCTGCGTAGAGCGCCGTGACGGCCGCCTCGGCGGCGTCGAAATCGGCGGGCTCCGTCGAGAGGCCGGCGGCGAGCCATTCCGTGTACGCGCGGTCGATGAGGTCGCGACGCCCGGCCGTGAGGGAGAGAGGTTTCGGCTTGGCGGCGGCGTTGGATTTCATGGGGGTCAGTCCTTCTTGTGTGAGAGCAGGTCGCCGGTTTTCCGTTCGAGGCGGAATCCGGTGGGGCGCAGATCGTCGACGGTGCGGTGGCAGAAGCAGCAGCGGCCCTCGCCCCATTTGCCGGGCCAGCGGTGGCGCGAGCCGACGCGCTTGCCGGTGCGGGCCGAGTAGCCGTTGCAGGGGAGGAGGGCGTCGGTCATGCGGCCTCATCCCGCAAGTGATCCTTCCACTCATAGGCCCAGAACAGGACGGGAAGGTCGCGCCACCTGTCCGGCAATCGGGACGTCATGAAGTACTCCGCGATCCACAGACGGGTGGCGTCTGCTTTCCCGAGTTCGGGGTGCCGGGCTGCGGCGGCGCGAATCAGGTCGGCCTGGGTCAGACCGCATTCCCCCTGCGCAGCCAGAAAAACGTCCCGCCATGGCGGAGACAACGTGACGTTGGCCCCCGGCTCGCGGACGACCAGGGCGCCGGGGAGGTTGGTGCGGTCAGCCATCAACCACGACCTCTTCTTGCGTCGTGTAGTCCGGATGCTGCCCGCGCATGTGGCGAGCCAGATTTTGGAATGTCCGGTTGCAACAGGGGCAGGTGCCTGCGGCGACTCGGTTCTTGATCCGGGTCACCACGCCTTTAGTCGCAGACAGACGGCGCTCCGTGCTTTCCCGGCTTTCGCGCTCCTCCCGGATCCGGTCATCCTTGTAGGCCAGCTGCTGGCGCAACCGGCTTTGCTCCGCCTGGGCGGTGTTCAACTCCTCGCGCAATTTTTCCGCTTCGGACGGCCCCCTTGCAAAATGTTGCCTGTGCCCGCTCGGGCAGTACCAAAACTGGCCCGTCCGCTGGGCGACCTCATAATAGTCGCGGCTCATGCCGAAGAATTCGCGGCATTCGCAGCAGCGGATCGTGACAAAATCGGCCATGTCAGGCCTCCTGCGGTTCGGTGTCGGCGATTTCCGGGAACGCCGCGGCGACGGCGCTGGCGAAGTGGTCGATCATGCGGGCGCCGGGCTGGCCGAGATTGGTGTCGTTGCCGTACCAGGCTTCCCAGGCGTCCATCAGCACGGCGGTGAGGCGGGCGTGCGGGCCCGGGGCGGACGCAGCGGCCTTTGCGCGCTTGCGCTCGTCGACGAAGGCGCGGAACTCGTCCATGTCGAACTTGTGTTCCTCGCCGTCGGTGACGAACGTGATGTAGGTGCGGTCCTTCTTCGTCTCCCCCCGGGCCATGGCGTCAGGCTCCGGCATTGACGATGTGGCGGACCTGGTCGAGTTGCCGGAGGGCCTGGGCGAACTGGCCGGGCAGGTCGGGCACATCCCGGTCGCCGGGGAAGTAGTCGGTCACTGCGCGCCGCTGCACGCTGGCGATCTCCCAAAGCATCCCGGCCGAGACGCGATTGGTGCCGCATTCGTATTTCTGCAGCTGCTGGTGGGAGATGCCGAGATCTCCGGCGAGCTCGGCCAGGGTCTGGCCGGCATCGAGCCGGAAGGCGCGGATCCGCTCGCCGACATGCTGGTCGATATCGGTCGCCGCGCGGGATGTGACGGCGCGGCTCATGCGGCGTCTGCCCGGTCGGCGGTCTCGGCTTCCATCTCGGCGATGAATACGTCGAGGTCGCTGCGCAATTCGCGGGCAATCGCGAGAATGTCGCGGTGTGCGAGGTCAGCCTCACTTGTGCGCCCCGGGGACCGGCTGGCATCCAGCCAAGAGACCAAGCGGCCGGACATGCGCCGCATCGTGCCGCGCATGCCTTCCAGGGCAATGGTGAAAGCAGCCGGACGGTTGCCGGCTTTTCGGAAAACGGTGTGCGTGAGTGCCATGAGCCTGCCTCCAGATTGACGGAGCAGACCCTAAAGGTGGAAAGAAACACCGTCAATAAAAAAGGTGTAAATATACACCTTCTTGAGGAGTCAGGAATTACGCTCCAGGCGCCAACGGGCGAGGTCGACCAAGAGCTGTCGCTCCGACTCGGGCAGGGAGATGTAGATTTCCAGAAGTTCGGCTGCGCCGGGAGGCATGTCCTGCGGGCCGCGCCCGGTCAGGAGCCATTCTGGCGTGGTTTCTGCGGCATCCGCCAATCGCAGGAAGCTGTCAAGTGTGACGCTCTGGTCCCGGTTGCGGAATACGCCCTTGAGGAACTGGGCCTCACGCCCGGCCTCCTCTGAGGCGGTGGTGTGGTTCTTGCCGATATCGGCAAGGCGTTGGCGGAGGCGGTCTTTCCAGTGCATGGGGTGCAACTTAGCACCAATTCCAGTTAAGAAAAGCCTGCACTGCAGTCTTGACGAAAGGTGTATAAATACACCATTTGGAAGGATGCCCCGGCCCAAGACCCATCTCGTGTTCGACCTGCAGGCGTTCAGGGCCCGCGCGCAGCGAGTCGCCAAGGCGCGTAGCATCGAACTCACGACCTTGTCCAAGAAACTGTTCAGGAACGCGCGCACATTGCCGGGTATTATGGACCCGGCCGTGCCGGATTCCGAAAAGACATTTCCCCGCTTCGACACGCTGCTCGACGCCGACCGTAAGTTGAAGGCGCTGGAAACTGGCGCGGAGGTGGCGTGATGGCCTTCAAGCTGGAGGCTCCGGAAATCGCGCGGCGCCGGTCCATCCTGGCGCGGCATGTGGCCGATGGCGGCAGCGTCGAGGCGGCCGCCGGGGAGATCGGCGTGTCCGCCGGGGCCCTGAAGAATTTCATCGAGAAGCATGCCTGGGACCTGCGCCCGTCGGGACCGAAGGTGGACCCGGCCCATCCGCTGGCCGGGCTGAAGAAGGGCGAGGCGCCGGAGCCGGCAAGGGTTGCGGGCCTGCTGAAGGATTAACCACAGACAAGGGGGGTGCAATGGCTGGACGGCCGTGGACGAAGCACGAAAAGGCGCGGGTGAAGCGCATGATCGGGGAAGGCAAGCCGTATTCCGAAATCGGGACCGCGGTGCGCCGGACGCGCAGCGCGATTTCCGGCCTTGCCCAGCGCGAGGGCTGGGTCATGCCGGAGCCGGAAGTGAAGGCGCGGCAGGTGGCCGGATCACACAAGGGCGGTGAGGCCCGGCGGCGCAGCCTGGTCTCGGTGGTGGCACAGCGGTCCCAGCCGGTGCGCAAGCGGCCGAAATCAAAACCGCTGCCAAAGCCGAAGGCCGCCCCGGCGCGGGAGCCGGTCCCGTTCGAAGCGCTGGAGCGTGGGCAGTGCCGCTATGCGGTGACCGACCGGATGCCGCACCTGTTCTGCGGCGCGCCCGGCGAGCCCTGGTGCGCCGAACACCTGAAAGTGGTGTGCGGGGGTGCAGGGTCATGAGCCTGCCGGACTCCTATCTGCTTTCGATCGAGACATGGCGGGCCGAGACGGCGCGGATGCATCACAAGTGGCAGGGCCCGTATCTCAATCTCTGCCTGTCGATCTTCCTGGCCGGCGGATCGGTGCCGAACGTGCCGCTGGATCTTGCCTTCAAGGCGCGCCTCACCGCAAAGCAGTTCGACGTGTTCTGGCCCGCGGTGAAGGGGCATTTCCTGGTGTCGGACAGCGAGGTGCGGCATGCCGTTTCGTCCGAAAATCGCGCCAAATGGAACGAATTTGTCACCAAACGGCGCGAAATCGGGGCGAAAGGCGGGAAGAAAACCCAAGAAAAACAGCGCGCGGCCAAAGCGGCTGCTAAAGCTATAGGAGAGGATAGGACTCTAAGGGGGCCCCCCATAGGGCCCCCCTTAGAGTCCGGAACCGAAGGCTTGCGCCTGACGGCGGCCGACGAGGACCTGTTCTACACCCTCACCGGGCGGGTCGTGACTTCGAGCCTGGAGGACCAGGGCAGCCTCAGCGCGGTGCGCTCGGCGCTCGCCTCGTATGACCCGGCCTCGAAAACCTTCGAGTGTCTCGAACCGTGCAGGGCCGACCGGGACTGGAACCTCATCCGGTCGACGCTGTCGGGGCAGGGCTATCGCCTGCGGCTGTCGGAGCAGCGGGTGTTCGACCTCGGGGCCTTCCGGCGGGAGCGGGCCGATGGCACCTGAGGATCTCGCCTGGTTCATTTTCGAGGTGCCGGTGTCGCGGCAGTCAGCGGCCGTGGCGGCGATCCGGGCGGCGGGCTTTGGCGTGGTGCGGCTGATGTGCTTTGCCGATCCGAGACCGGACCCGGACGCGACGGTGCGGGCGCATCGGAGTGTGCGCAAGCGGCGCAAGCCGGCGCGCCGCGTGGTGCCGGCGCTCGACACCTATGTGTTTGTCGGCCTCGAGGATGCCGGCCAGGTGCACCTGGTCGAGGCCTGCCACAAGGCGGTGGAGCGGTTCGAGTGGATGGGTGCGCCGGCGGCGCGGCTGTCGCGGATCGGCGTCGGCTGGCTGATGGATCCGCCGCGGGGCCTGTTCCCCGACACGGCCGTGCCACGGCTGGGGCAGGTGGCCGGGCCCGGCGAGCCGGCCTTTCGCGCCGGCGACGCGGTGACGCTCTACACGCACGCCTTCGATGGCTGCCAGGGCGAGGTAATCCGCATCACGAGGGGCGGGCGGGTGCGGGTGCAGCTGCACGGGGCCATGTTCGAAGTGGAGGCCGACCCGGCCTCGGTGGCGCTGTCGGGCAGTGGCCTGCCAAAGGGCACGCGGGCGGCGTGAACAGGGGCCGGGCTTGACGCAGTGGGCCGCGCGCGGCGATAAGAAGCGCCATGCGCCGAGCCGCAGGCAGTCCACCGGGAGACCAACGGACGGAGCCGCGGGCGCATGGGGCCGGCTGACCGCGACAGACGCGAGGCGCGTGCCCCTCATGGCGAAGCATGCCCGGAGCGCCGGGCGAATTCCTCCAGCTGCACCGGCGGGCGCGCCCTTGTTCACGGGGCCCACTGATGTCCCCCCCGCGACTGCCTGTGCCCTTCCTCCGGGGGCGCGTCCTCCCGTGCAGCTGGCCTTCGGCGAAGGAGTTCCCGATGAACCGACGCGAACAGATCGAAGCGGCGCGGCATTTCACCTGGAAGGGCCGCAAGGTCGAGGCGACGGCAGAGCTCTATTGCCTGCTGCTCGATGCCGACCGGCGCCTGCGCCTCGGCGTGACGGCGGAATCCATCGAAGTGCCGGTGCCGATCGCCGGCAAGCTGGAGGTGGTGACGCTGACGGAAGTCGAGGACCTGCTGGACCAGATCCGCGAGGCGTTCACTGACCTGGCGCAGGCGCGCGGCGCGGCGTGAAGCCCAACCGGAAAACGACAATGCGCGCGCGCGTGCACGCGGCGGCGTGACATGGCCCCCCGGAAACCAAAGGCCGCGGCTGCAAAGCCGCCCGCAAAACCGCGCAAGCCTGCCGCGAAGAAGGCGGCGCCCCGGAAACCAAAGGCCG
This sequence comes from Hyphomonas sp., assembly GCA_020425315.1. Lineage (GTDB taxonomy): Bacteria > Pseudomonadota > Alphaproteobacteria > Caulobacterales > Hyphomonadaceae > Hyphomonas. The sequence continues at coordinate 5,677 of JAGQRO010000280.1, forward strand.
CGGCTGCAAAGCCGCCCGCAAAACCGCGCAAGCCTGCCGCGAAGAAGGCGGCGCCCCGGACCCGCAAACCGGCGGCAAAGCCGGCCGCCGAGACGGAAGCCGCTCCGAAAAAGCCGGGGCCAGCACCGAAGCACCCGGTCGACCAGATCGCCGAGGACATCAAGGTCATGGTGTCGTGCGGGTTCGAGCAAGCCCGGATTGCGCGGATCCTGAAGATTTCCACCGCGACGATGCAGAAGTATTATCGGGACGAGCTGGAGATTGGCGCCGACATTGCCAATTTCGAGATCGGCGGGACGATCTACCGGAATGCCAAGAAAGGCGAGAAATGGGCCGCCTCGCTGTGGGCGGCGCGGCGGCTCGGCTGGAGCGAGACGATCCAGCACAAGGGCGAGTTGACGGTCAACCAGGTCAATTTGGTGGCGCCCGACCTGCCGATGCCGGACGAGGACCCGAACGAGGCGACCGGGTTCGAGGATATCGACGATCTCGACCCGGACGAGTTCGACGACGAGGATTTCGGGAACTAGGCCGTGGCGGACGGGAGTGCGGCCGGCGCCGTCAATATCCAGCTGCCGCCGAAGCTGATCCCGGTTTTCCTGGGCGAGGCCGACATTCGCGGCGCCTATGGCGGGCGCGGATCGGCCAAGACCCGCAGCTTTGCGAAGATGCTGGCCGTCCGGGGGCTGATGTTCGCGCAGGCCGGAATTGCCGGCGTCATCGTGTGCGGACGGGAGTTCCAGAACTCGCTGGCCGATTCCTCTTTTGCGGAAGTCAAGGCCGCGATCATGGAGGAGCCCTGGCTCGCGGCAAATTACGATGTGGGCGACAAGTATATCCGGACCCGCGACCGGCGCGTGTCGTTCCTGTTCATCGGGCTGCGCCGCAGCCTCAATTCGGTCAAGTCGACGGCGCGCATCCTGATTCTCTGGGTGGATGAGGCCGAACCGGTCACCGAATACGCCTGGCAGATTGTAGAGCCGACGATCCGCGACGACGGCTCGGAACTCTGGGTGACGTGGAACCCGGAACGCGAGACCAGCGCGACAAACAAGCGGTTTCGTGAAGGCACGCTGGAACGGGCCCGGATCGTGGAAATGAACTGGCGGGACAACCCGTTCTTCCCGGCCCGCCTCAACCGCGTGCGCCAGCGCTTCCGGCGCGACAATCCGGAGGATTATGACTGGATCTGGGAAGGCGCGTACCGGACGCACTATGCGGGCGCGTATTATTCCCGCCACCTGCTGAAGGCCGCGCACGAAGGCCGGATCGGTGCGGTGGATCTCGAGCCGCTGATGTCGGTGCGGACCTATCACGACCTGGCATCGAGCTCCGACCGGGCCGACAATTACGTGATCTGGGTGTGCCAGTTCGTCGACCTCGAAATGCGCGTCCTGGCGCATTATGAGACCTCCGGCCAGAGCCCGGATTTCCACATCAAGTGGCTGCGCGACTGGTGCCTCGATCATGATGTGAAGCGCTGCCATATCGGCCTGCCGCATGACGGTAAGCAGCAGCAGATCGACACGTCGTGGCAGGCGATCTGGCGCAAGGCCGGCGACGAGGATCTGAAATTCGACGTGCCCGAGCCGGTCAGGTCCGGCGGCAAGGGCGCGGCAATGGACCGGGTGCGGGCCGCGCAGCTGCATTTTCACCGGGTGCGGTTCGATGCCGGGGCGACGCAGGCCGGGCGCCAGGCGCTGGCGGCGTATCACGAGAAGCGGTCCGAAGACGAGCGCAATGTCGGCCTCGGCCCGGAGCATGACTGGTCGAGCCATTCGGCAGACGCGTTCGGCCTGATGTGTGTGGACTATGCCGAGCGCAAGGGCCGCCGGCCGAAGCCGCGCGACAAGTATGCCGACGCCCGGCGCAGGAAGAAGAGGAGCGCCTGGACGGGATGACCGAAGACGACCTCGAACCGGCGACCAGCCAGGACGGCGGCGTGCATGAGCGCGACGAGCTGCTGCGCATGTTCGCGGAGTGGGACGTCGAGTTCGACCGGCACTGGATGTCGTGGCGCAGGGAGTCGCGTCAGAACTATGATGTGATCGCCGGGCGGGCCTGGACCCGGGACGAGTATGCCGAGATGGAGGACCTCAACCGCGTGCCGGTGGAGTTCAACCGGACCCTGCCGCTGGTCAAGGCCGTGGCCGGCGCCGAAATCGCCGGGCGGTTGCGGGTAGAATACAAGCCCCGGACGCTGGGCGATTCGAAGACGAACGAGATGCTGACCTCGGGCGCGGAATGGATCCGCGACGAGTGCGATGCCGGCGGCGAGGAAAGCCAGGCCTTTTTCGACTGCCTTGTCTGCGGCCTCGGGGTGACCGAAACGCGGCTCGATTTCGAGGAGGACGCGGACGGGCGGGTGATCGAGGACTGTGTCGACCCGCTGGAAATGGACATCGACCCGTCAGCGCGAAAGACGTGTGCCGTGGACGCCCGCAAGATCCGCCGGCGCCGCGAATTCTCGAAGCGCGAGGCGAAGGAGCGGTTCGGGTATGAGGTCGAGACCGAGTCGAATGACGAGGAATTCGCCTCGGAACACCAGACCAATCCCGAGCGCTGGTATGATGATGAGGAAAGCAGTGGCCGGGCCGAGCGGGCCACGGTGACGATCAAGGAATACCAGTGGTACGAGCTGCGCAGCGAGTACCTGGTGCTGCACCCGCAGACGGGGCGGACCCTGAGTGTGCCGGAAGCACAGTTCGCCGCCCTGAAGGATGCCGCGATCGAGGCGGGCCGGGCATTTCAGCATACGCGCCGGCGTTACCGGGTGTATCGGCGGGCTTTCGTTGCCGGGCGGCAGATTCTGGAGATCGAGGACCTGCCGACCCGATCCTTCACCTACAAGTTCATCACCGGCGACCGCGATCACAACCGGAATACATGGTTCGGCCTGGTGCGCCCGATGCGCGACCCGCAGAAATGGGCGAACCGGTTCTTCTCGCTGATCCTGCACATCATCGCGACGAACGCGAAGGGCGGGGTGATGATCGAGGAGGACGCGGTCGAGGACATCCAGGAGTTCGAGGAAAACTGGGCCGCCTCCGATGCGGTGTCGGTTCTGGCGCCGGGCAAGATCGAGAAGGTGAAGGAAAAGCCGCAGGCCAAGTACCCGGCCGGCCTCGACCGGCTGATGGAACATGCCACGACGGCGATCCGCGAGGTGGCGGGCATCAGCCCGGAATTCCTCGGCACGGCTGACCGCGACCAACCCGGCGTGCTGGAACACCAGCGCAAGCAGGCCGCCTATGGCATCATGGGGACCTATTTCGACAGCCTGCGGAGGTTTCGCAAGGGGCAGGGTACGCTGCTCCTGGTGCTGATGAGCTATCTGCCGCGCGGCACGCTGGTGCGCGTGGCGCTCGATGACTGGGAAAACCCGCGCTACGTCCCGATGGAGCAGCTGGCGCTGGATCCGCAGACCATGCGCTATGACGTGATCGTGGATGAGGCGCCGTCGGGCCCGAACCAGAAGGAGCGCACCTTCGCCATCATCCTGCAGATCCTGCCACTGGTGAAGGATGCGCTGACGCCGGAAATCTGGCTCGAGATCCTGCGCTTCTCGCCGCTTCCGGAATCCTTCGTCGAGAAGATCAAGGCCGCCTTTGCCGAGGCCGAGCAGTCGCCCGAGGCGGTGCTTCAGAAGCAGATCGCGATGGAGGGTGGCAAGCTGGCCCTGGCCGACAAGGCCGCCGACGTGGCCGGCAAGCAGGCCAGTGCCGCCAAGACCGATGCCGAGACGAAGCAGGTCCAGCTCGAAGCGCTGTTCAGCCTGTTGTCGCCGGACCCGCAGCCGCAGGTGGTGATGTGACACCGACAAGGGCCTCTTGGGTCGGTACGCCGGACCCGGACGACGAATTCCAGCCGCTTTATATGCCGGACCAATCGCGCACCTGCGACGTGTACGAGGCCGATGAGCAGACCTTCACGGGACTGCTCGGACCGGACGGATGCGAAATCCACCGCAGCAACAGGATTCGGCTGGGCTTCCGGCCAGACTAGTTTCGCTGGCACCGGGCGGATCGGTGCGTTCACGGAAAGGATGGTCGCATGACCAAAGAAGCGTCACCCGGCACGGACGCCGGGAGCGGAGCAGCAGCCGCAGACAATGCTGCAGGACAGGAGGGCGCTGCCGGTGTGGCTGACACGCTGGAGCAGGACCTCGAGGCGATGCGCCTTGCCGAGATGGACGATGGCGCGGATGATGACGCCGGGGCAGGCGCGCAAGCCGGCGCTGCCGACAAGGCCGCAGAGGCGGGTGACCAAGCCGGGGCCGCCGGCGACGACGCTGCCGGCGCGGATGCCGGCGGAAAGACGCCGCTCACGGTCGATGAAATCAACAAGCGCTGGCAGGACCAGAAAGCCGCGACGAGGCAGGAACGCCAGGCCCGTCAGGCGAGCGAGGCCGAGCTCGGCAATCTGCGCCGCGAACTGCAGGAGCTGAGGGCCCGCATGTCGGGCGGGCAGGAGGGACCGCCACAGGCGCGCCAGTCCGACAACCCGCTCGATATCGAGATTCCGGATCCGGAGCAGGACCCGGAAGGCGCGTTCAAGGCGGCGATTGCCTATGCCAAGGCCCAGCGCGCGGCGCAGCTGGAGCAGAACAAGGCCGACGATGCCGCGACCCAGCAGCAGCAGGCGCTGCGCAGCCTGGTCACGGAGTTCCAGCGGGCCGAGCAGGAATATCTCGGCGTGCAGCCCGACTACAATGAAGCGGTCACCTTCATGCGGGACAACCGGATGGCCGAGCTCGAACTGTTCGGCCAGTCGCCGGAACAGGCCGCGCAGACCTTCCGGCGCGAAGTGCTGCAACTGGTGGCGGGCGCCCTGCGGACCGACCAGCACCCGGCCCACATCGTCTACCAGATGGCCAAGCACCGAGGGTATGCCGGCCCAAAGCCGGCCACGCCTGATCCGGAAAAGGAGACGGCGGCAATGGATCGCCGCATCCAGGCGGAGAAACTTTCCCGATCGGTTTCGGGGCCGGGCGGCAAGGCCGCTTCGACCGGCCCGACCGTCGAGGGCGTCAATGCCATCGAGGATGGCGATGCGTTCGACAAGGCGTTCGATGAACTCGCACGCGCGCATGGGCTCAGCCTCTAGGCCGGGCCCGGCCAAACCTACCCCTCGTCTGCGCCACGGACGGCGCGCGGCCCTGCGGGCCTAAAACGCACCTCGTCAGACCACGGACGGTCGCTCGAACCCTCAACATCAACAACAGCAAGGACATGAGACATGTCTATGACCAGCTACGGGATCAATGATCCCGAAGCGGTGAAGCTGTGGTCGAGGAAACTTGCCCGTGAATCCCTGGCGAAAGCCTGGGTCAAGAAGTTCACCGGCAAGAGCGACGACAGCGTCATCCAGATCCATCAGGACATGAAGAAGGAAGCCGGCGACACGCTGACCCATCTGCTGCGCATGCAGCTCAATGGCGACGGTGTGCTGGGGGACGACACGCTGGAAGGCAATGAGGAGGCGCTGACGACGTTCACCGACTCTTTCGTGATCAACCAGCTGCGTCACGCGGTCCGCTCGAAGGGCAAGATGTCCGAAAAGCGCGTGCCGTTCAAACACCGTGCGGAGGCCATGTCCGGCCTGCGCGACTGGTGGGCGGCGCGTTACGACCGGGCCTTCTTCATCCACATGTGCGGTTTCACTGCAACCGACAAAGTGTCGGAGCGCGGGGAAGTCTACCAGTCGAGCGACCTGCGCTATACAGGCGGCAATGCCGCCCTGGCGCCGGACTCCTCGGCCCATTTCCGGGCCGACACGAACGGCTCGACGCACACGTTCACCGCCACTGCCGCGGATGCGGACATCACGACCACCGACACGATGCGGCTCGAATATATCGACGAGCTGAAGGCGGTGGCCGAGACCCGTGCGCCAATCATCCGGCCGATCAATTACGAAGGCGAGAAGCTGTACGTGATGATCATGGACACGCTGCAGGCCAAGCAGCTGCGCACCAACACGGATACCGGCCAGTGGCAGGATATCCAGAAGGCGGCCATGCAGGGCGGCAATGTCAAGAAGAACCCGATCTTTACCGGGGCCCTTGGCATGTACAACAACGTCGTGCTCCACAGCTCGAACCGGGTCTGCCGCGGCGTTGCCGCGGACAACACGTCCATTTCCACGGTGCGCCGCGCCGTGTTCCTGGGCGCGCAGGCCGGCGCGATCGGCTTTGGCGACGACACCAGCCTCGAAAAGATGAGCTGGCACGAGGAACTGTTCGACTATGGCAACCAGTTGGGTGTCGAAGCCGGCGCGGTCTTCGGCCTGAAGAAGTCCCGGTTCAATTCCAAGGACTTCGGCTCGCTCGTCTTCTCGACCTATGCAGCATAGGAGGCGCGCATGACGGCCCGTGAGTACCACTCGCGCCAGGTCCACTACATGACGAAATCGGTGTCCTATTCGGACGCCGGCATCGGCAATGGAGGCCTGGTCAAGTTCAACAACCAGCTGCCGCCGAACGCCTTCCACACGAAGACGATTGTCGACGTGAAGGAAGCGTTCAACGCGGCAACGACCAATGTGCTGACGGTCGGTACCAACTCGACGACCACGAACAATATCGTGGCCGCCGGGGACGTGAACGAAGCCTCGGCGCAGGTCTTCGAGGTGGCTGGGGTGGGCGTGCTCGACACGTCGACGCCGCTCGATGTCTACGTGAAGTTCACGGAGACCGGCACCGAGGCGACGGCCGGCTCGGCCGATATCGTCCTCGAATACGTGATCATGGAGGACTGACCCCATGAAGGTGATGCTGGCGACGCCCTGCTATAGCGGCTACGTCCACTTCAACCACGCCGAAAGCGTGGCCCAGACGCTGGCCGCCGGAGGGCGTCACGGCATCGAATGGTATCGCGGGGGAGGGCTGGGCTGCCCGGTCCTCCCCCGCGTCCGCAACGTCCTGGCGGCGCAGATGCTGGCCGATCCGTCGGCGGACGGTATCCTGTTCATCGACGATGACATCGCGTTCCATCCCGATCACGCCAAACGCATCGTCAGCCATGGCGAGCTTGTGGTGGCCGGGGCGGCGCAGAAGCGGCTGACGCGCACGACTGACAAGGCCGAGCTCAATGCCGCGATCGACAAGGGCGCCCCGATGGACAGCCGCGGCCTGATCCGCAATTCGCTGGTCCCGTCCTGCTTCCTGTGGATCCACCGGAGCGTGTTCGAGGACATGCTGGCGAGCGAGGAACTCTACCAGTCCGGCCTGGTGCGCCGGTTCATCTATTCGACGCTGAGCGATGAGGCCATGCCGTGGTGTGCGACCTATTTCGGGTACGGCCTCGCCAATCCCCGCGAAGGCGGGCCGGAGGCGGCGATCGCGGACCGGCTCGGCATTACCGAACCGCTGGTCGATATCGGCGAGGACTATGACTTCGCCATGAAGTGCAATCTTGCCGGCATCCCCTGCCATGTCGATGCCGAGGTCGAGCTGGTGCACTATGACGGACGGGTCGCGCACACGCTGTCGTTCCGCAAGATGGTCGAGAGCGGCGCGGCCGAACTGCACGCCCGCCCGCGCCAGTCCGCCGAGGCACCGGCGGGATGAGACGCCGGACAATCCAGCACGCGCGCGCCCTCGCCGCTGAGGTGGCGGTGGCCGTGGTGGACCGGCCGGCCCGCGCGGAGCCGCCGATATCGGATTTGCGGGAACGGCGGGGCCTCAGTGTCGAGGAGCTGGCTGCCGAGCTCGGCATCAAGCCGGGCGCGCTGGCGCTGATCGAACGGACCGAGGCAGCCCGGGCCCGGATCCGGAAATACCTCAATGGCCAATGACCTCGCGGCGCTGAAGGCGCTGATCGCCAACAATATCGAGCGCAGCGACCTCGACGACGAGATCGCGGCGGCCATCACGGTGTCGATCGAGTTCTATGCCGACCGGCCGTTCTGGTTCCTCGAGGAAGACGGCACGGTCGATACGGTGGCCGACCAGGCCTATGTCAACGTGCCTGACGGCCTGCGCGTGCATGACGAGGAAGGTGTCGAGATCCTGGTCAACGGCAGCACTTACGAGCTCGGCGTCATGACCTGGCGGGAATATCGCCGGCACCAGCGGGTCGCCTCGAGCAGTGGCCAACCTTATGGCTACACCTACCGCAACGGGCAGTTCTTCCTGCATCCGACCCCTGACGATGCCTACACGGTGACTGTTTTCGGGATCTATGATGCCGATGCGCTGACGGCGGATTCGAGTGTCAATGTCTGGACCGACGCGGGCCGGGACCTGATCGCGGGCGATGTCGCCATGCGGCTCGGGCGGGACGTGATGCGGGATTCGGAAATCGAGACCAAGGGCATGCGCAAGCTCGAGATTGCCCTGGCCGAGCTGACGCGCAAGACGACCCGGCGAAAACGCACCGGCAAGGTTCGCGGTCACCTTTGAGATGCGCGGCCCGCCGATCACGCTGGCCTATCCGCCCGGGCTGGACCGGTCGGGTACGGAATACCAGTCGCGCGGGCGCTGGTACGACTCGGACCTGATCCGCTGGTTCCTCGGGCGCACGCGCCCGATCGGCGGCTGGGCCCAGCTCGCGGCGACGCTGACCGGGCAGGTCTCCGGCCTGTTCACCTGGACCGACAACAGCGCCAACGGCCTCGCGGCGGTGGCGACCGAGAGCAATCTCTACACCGTCACGCCGGCGGGCACGAAAACCGACCGCACGCCGGCGGGCTATTCTGCGCAGGCGACGACCTCGACCTGGAGCATGGATGCGGCCGGGCAGCTGCTGCTGGCGGTCAATGATGCCGAAGGCACGATCTGGAAATACCTGCCCGGCACCGACACGCTGGCCACAGCGCTGAGCGCCGAGGCGGGCGCGGCCGAAGTGCCGACGGCCGAAGCGATCGTGGTGACCAATGAGGGCATCCCCATGGCCCTCGGCGCGAATGGCAATCCCCGGCGGATCCACTGGGCCGACCGCGACGATATCACCGACTGGCAGACCGCCTCGCTGACCAATCTTGCCGGCAATCTCGACATCAAGGCGAGCGCCGGCCTGATGGCGGGGCGCAATGTCCGCGCCGGCACGCTTCTGTGGAGTGCGGAGGATCTCCACCTGATCCGCTATGTCGGCCTGCCGGACGTCTACGGGCAGGAGCCGGTGGGCGTGAAGTGCGGGGCGATCTCCCGGCGGGCGATGGTGGTGGCCCATGACGTCGCCTACTGGATGAGCCGGTCGAAATTCTTCCTGTGCCAGGGCGGCGGCCTGATCCTGGACCTGCCCTGCCTTGTGCATGACGACGTGTTCTCCGGTCTGGATCTCGACCGCGCGCACCTGTTCCGGGCCCTGCACAATGCCGACTTCAACGAGATCTGGTGGCTCTACCGAAAGGCCGCCGATGCCGGCACGGCCAACACGCGGGCCGTGGTCTACAATTACCGAGAGGAGCATTGGAGCCTGCATACGCTGGCCCGGCATGATGGCATCGAGGCGGGCAACGGTTTCCAGAAGCCGCTGATGATCGGCGGGACCACGGTCTGGGAACACGAAAGCGGCAACACCCATACCGGCGCCGGCACACCTTACGCGCAGGGCGGGCCGCTGGAACTCGGCGCCGGCGAATTCATCATGCATGTGCATGAGGTCTATCCGGACGAGGCGACGCTGGGAGATGTCGCGGTCGAATTCCGGGTGCGCGACAAGCCGACCGGAACGGAGACAACGAAAGGGCCCTATACGTCGGCGCCGCGCATGCCGGTGCGGTTCCATGGCCGGCAGGTCTCGATCCGCCTCGAGCAGGCGCAGGCGACAGGCTGGAAGATCGGCGACTTCCGCCTGGTCGCAAGCCAGGGCGGGCGGCGATGAGTGCGCCGCTGCCGGTGGTGCGCACGCCCCGGCCGCAGATGCCCGGGGATTATTCGCAGGTGGTCATGGAGGCCGCGTTCCAGGCGCTGGAGCGCGACCTGGTCAAGACCTTCCGGCGCGACCGCGACCTGGCACTGGAACCCGGCAAAAGCCTCGTGCTGGCCAGTGCGACGACCAACAAGCAGTACGCGATCCGTCTGAGCGCCAGCGACCGTCTTGTCCTGGTCGACTATCTCACGGGCAGCGAGTCCGAGTTCGTGATAAACATGGCTCAGGTCGACGGCCTTGCTGTTGCCCTGGCCGACCTGCAGGCCGCGTTCGAGAGCGCCGATTCCTCGGCCGCTGCGCTGATCGCCATCAATGCGGCGGCCATCGCCACCAACGACACCGCGATCGCGACGCTGGAAACCGATCTGGCGGCGGAGGTCTCGAACCGGACCAGCGCCGACAGCGGGCTGCAGACCCAGGTCAATGCCCGCGCGACGATTACCTATGTCGACACGGTGGCCGCCGATGAGGCGAGCGCCCGGGCCTCGGCGGATTCGGCCCTGCAGAGCCAGATCACCGTCAATGAAGGCGACATCGCCTCGGTCACGGCGACGGCCTCGAACCTCGCCACCCGCATGACGGCCGTCGATGGCGGGTCGGCCTATGCCAAGACGCTGGCGACGATCGAGGCGGAATACGCCTCTGCGGACAGCGCCGTGGCCGCCGGGGCAGAAACCTATGCCGATGCGCAGGTGGCGAGTGAGGCGACCGCCCGCGCCAGCGCCGACAGTGCCGCCGCAACCGACCGAACAGCGATCCGGGCCGAATTCGCGGCGGCGGACACGGCGCTGGAAGGCACGGTCAACGCCTACACCGATGCGGAAGTCGCGTCCGAGGCTTCGGCGCGGGCGAGCGCGGACAGTGCCGAGGCAACCCTGCGAGAGGCACTGGAAGCGCGGGTCACGGTGCTGTCCGGCTCGGTGCTGCCGGAGCGGCCCGCCACGGGCGCCGATTTTACCGAGGACACGACCGGGGCGCCGGAAGCGGTCGCAGATCTCACCAGCGGGACCGTCACGAGTGTTGCCGGTGAGGGCGCAGTCCGGGAGCTGGCGAACGCCCACTACTTGCGCACGAAGGGCGCCCTGCCGGTTCTGGGCGGCCACACCTACCGGGTGACGGTGCGGTGCGCGGTGACGGCTGACGGCACGGACAACCGGCTCCAGATCGGGTTCCGCACCCTCGACAAGGACTGGGCCAATACGGTCACCTTCATTTTCGTGGCGGAAGACCCGCACGAAGTCGCCGATGGCTGGCAGACCTACACCTTCGAGCGGACGGCCGCGCAGATCCTCGCTGCGGATGCGGACGCGGCCTATGTGACGGCCCGTGTCGTGCTGGGCGGCAATTCCGGCGGCACGAGCTCCGGGGCGACGACGCAGGTTTCGGTGATCCGGCTCGAAGACGTCACGGATTTCGCGACCGCCTCGGCCGCCATCACTTCGGAAGCCAGCACACGCGCTTCGGCCGACAGTGCCGCGGCAACTCGCCTCGATGCCCTGGAAGCGACGGTCGATACGCCGACAACGGGTCTCAGCGCGGTCGTGGCAGACCATACGGGTGCGATTGCGGACCTCGACAGCACGAAGGCGGAGGCCTCGGCCCTGTCGGCCCTCAGCGCCACGGTCACCACGATTTCCGACGATCTCGACACGGCCGAAGCGGCGATTGTCACCAATGCCGCCGCGATTGCCAGCGAAGCCTCGGCGCGGGCCTCGGCCGACAGCGCCATCGCCACCGATGTCACAGCGCTGGATGCGCGCATCACCACGAACGAAGGCGACATCACCTCCATCGAGAGTGCCGCCACGGCGCTCGATTCCCGTGTCACGGCGGTCGAAAGCGATTATGCGACAGCCTCGGCCCTGAGCTCGCTGGCGGCGCAGGTGTCGACCAACACGTCCGGGATTGCCGGCAACGTGACGGACATTGCCACGAATGCGGCGGCGATCAGCACGGAAGCGACGGCGAGAGCCAGTGCCGACAGCGCGGCGGCGACGGACCGCACGGCGATCCGCTCGGAATTCGCGGCCGCCGATGCCACGCTGTCCGGTGACATCGCCACCAACGCGGCCGCCATCACTTCGGAAGCCTCGGCGCGGGCGAGTGCTGACTCGGCCAATGCGACCAGCATCACGACCCTGGAAGCGAAAGTCCGGGGCCTGACCCTGCCGGCACGCCCTGCCGTGAAGGAGGATTTCAGCGCCCAGTACACCACACTGGATGGCACCGCGCTGACCAGCGGGACCGTCGTGGAGGTGGCCGGGGAAGGTGACGTCCTTGAGCTGACCACCCTGGTGCATACCGTCAACCGGGGGGCGTTGCAGCTGAGACCGGGCGCAACGGTCAGGGCGATGACGCGGGCCCGTGTCACCGTGGATGGCACCGGCACCCTGCTCACCATGGCATTGCGCGTGTTCGATGCATCCGGCACCTATCTCGGCGCCTATGGACTTGCGGCCAAGCAGAACCCGTTTGTCGCCTCGGATGGCTGGATTGAGCGGGACGTCGAGGTCACCGCCGCGAGCATCCTCTCGACCTATGCCACGGCCGTCTATGTGAAGGCCTATCTGCGCGTTGCAACCAGCCTGAACGGCGACTCCGGCGCAACCTACCAGCTGGCCGTGCTTCAGATTGAGGACACCACGCTCAAGGCAAGCGTCCAGGTCAATGCGTCGGCCATTGCGGATGTCGAGGGCAATGTCGCTTCCTCCTATGGCATCGTCGTCGATGGCAATGGGCGCGCGTCATCCCTGAAGCTCCTGTCGAACGGTTCCGGTGCCAGCATCGAACTGCTCGGGGACACGATCTATTACGGTGACGACACCACATTTGAGGACACATTCAATACCCTCTACAACGAGGATGGAAGCGGGCAGCGTTATCGCATCCTGGGGCCATTCGGGGCCTCGGTGGACCTGCTGGAATGGTACGGGCCCGACAGTGTTGCCCTCAACAGTGAAACCCTTGCGAATGGCGACTTCGCAAAGGACGTCAACGGAGCGGTCTACTATGGCGGATCGGCGCTGACGGGCGCGACCAACGCGGTCACTGCCTTTATCGGCAGCGGCAATCTTTACCATGCGGATGGGACGCACACGAACGTTGCCAGTGCTGCTGCGGTAGGAATTGCCTCCACGGACAAGGTTGAGGCGACCCTCCTATTCGATCTCAGCGGGCTGATCGCGGATGCCAATGAGAACGGCGGTTGGGAGATTGTCGAGGACAACGGTTCCTCCACGAATGTGCTGGCGAGCGGAACGTGGGCCGACAGCAGCACGCTCGGCGAATTTTCGTGGAACAGCGTTCATCCACCCGAATATGGCCCCGTCGAGATGACGGGCCGGTCCTATACAGGCACGGTGACCTATCGGCTGCGCACCTGGCACACTTCCGGCGCTTCGTTCACGGGCAACATCAGCATCACCTTGCGAGTGGTTGTGACACCATGACAGACGAAGAAATTGCCGCGCGGATCGTCTGGACGGTCGGCATTGCAGCCCGCGCCAAGACCGGCCCGCGCTGGAACATTGCCGCCACGTTGCCGCGGCTGAAAATGCTCGACAAGCCGATCGGCGAGGCAGCGCACTTCCGGATGGCGGGCGCCCGGAGTGTTTATGTTGCCGCCGTCGTCCAGCGCCTGCAGCAGAACATCATTGCCCGCTACCGTCTCTACAATGAGCAGGGCGGCCCAGCACGAGACTCCGTGACGCGCAAGACGCTTGAAGACCTGCTGCGGGAGACGGCGGAATTTCGCTGAGGCTCGCGGGCCGGCAGCACACCCCAAAAACATCAAACAGGAGACTGACATGGACCTTGCAACCCTTTCTGCGATGAAGGCCGAAAAGACCAGGGAGGCGCTTCAGGGCGCCGGAGATGATCCGGACACGGCCCTTCAGGCCGCCCGCGCAGCCCTGGCGCAGAACGGCTACCTGGCGACAGCGCAGGCGATGCTCGAAAGCATCAAGTTGCTCGACGATGTGGGCGACGGCGCCGGGCACTGCTGGAACACGCTCGATCACTTCGCGCGGCAGTCGCTGACATACCTCGTGGCAACGGCGCCCGCACCGCCGGCAGGCGAGGGAGCCGAGGAACCGGCAGCATGAACCAGGCCAGCCCCGAACAGGTGCGGGCGTGGATCGCGCAGAGCATCCGGCGTTCGCCGGGTGAAGACCGCGAAATCGAGGAGTCTGAGGTGCAGCAAATGCTGGCGCGGGTGGGTGCGGCCATTCAGGACGGCCGGGCGCATCTCTGGGTCGGGGCGGCCTCTGCGGTGGTGACCGAACCCCTGAACGGCGTGCGCGTCTGGCAGGCCGGCGGCGACTTTGCCGACATGGTCGCGCAGATGACACGGGCCGCTGACATCCTGCGGGCTCAGGGGTTCGAGCGCATGACGATCGAGGAAACCCGCAAGGGATGGGCGAAGGTCCTCCGGCAGTACAATTTTCAACCCTTCCAGGGACTGGAGCTGGAGCTATGAGCAAGGGCAAGACCAAGTCGACGCAGACCACGTCGACGCGAAGCACGCTGGCGCCCTGGTCGATGTCGCAATGGGACGACCTCAGCGGCCGGATCCGCGGCGGGATCGACGACTTCCGGGCCGGCATCGGTGCCTATGACGGCCCGCTGGTTGCGGGCCTGTCGGATTCGGAGATCCGCGCCGGCGGGATGATCGACCAGGCCACGGGCGCCTGGCGCGACCAGCTGGGCGGCCTCAGCGCCATGCTGGGCGAAAACAATTTTGCGCGAATGGAGCAGATCGACCCGTCGGGGTTCCAGACACTGGACCGGGTGACGCCGCAGACCTTCGCGGATTTCGATGCCGGAACCTATGTCAATCCCTATGCTGACGACATGATCGGTGCTGTAACCGGCGACCTGACCCGGGCGGCCGACCGGGCGCGGATGGCGTCGACGGCCGACACGCTGACTTCCGGGGCCTATGGAGGGTCGCGCCATGGCGTGCGGGACGCCCTGATCGATGAGACGCTGCTGCGCCAGATAGGCGACACAAGCGCCGGTGTCCGGTTCGACACCTGGAATGCCGGCGCAGACAATTTCTACCGCGACGTCGGCAACCGGATGACCGCGGACCAGATCAACCAGGATGCGACCCGGTACGAGAACGACCTGCTGCTGAACATCACCGGCATGAACCGCGAAGCCGACGCCTACAACAATGACCTGACTTTCCAGCGCACGCAGGGCCTTGCCGAGCTGCTCGGCCTGGAGCGGCAGTACGAGGGTGAGGATATCGACCGGATGCTGGGCTATGGCGCGCTGGAGCGGGGCGTGACGGATCGGCAGAATGCGGCCGGCTATGCCGACTTCATGCGCCAGCGCGACGAGCTGATGAAGGCGATGGGGCTGGATTTCGGCCTGCTCGGCGCGGTGCCGATGCTGGTCGACCAGGATGGCACCTCGACACAGGTCCAGTCCTCCAATCCGGGCCTGCTGGGGATTGCAGGCTCGCTGCTGAGCGGCGGCTCGCTGCTGTTCGGCGCCGATGGCATGTTCGGCAAGAACGGATTCTTCGGCCCGCCGCAGATGGGAGGCTGACATGGCCCTTGCGAAATCCTTCCAGCTGCCGGGCTTTGCGCCGGCCTTCCTGCCGTCGGCCCGCCCCGCGGCGGCCCCGGCCACGCAGGCGGGTGCCGGGCTGGGGTCCGACCTTGCGCAGCTGCTGGCGCCGTTCAAGCGCCCGCGCGGCAACATGGCGGACGCGGCTGGCCTGCTCGGCGGCCTGCTGATGGATCTCGACGGGACCATGGGGGCGGGCAACATGCAGGCCGCGCACGGGCGCTGGCAGGACCATGTCGCCGATGCCCGCGAGGAGCACGCCCAGGCCCAGCAGCAGGAAATCCTGAAACGTGCCGCGCTGGGCGACGATCTCGCCATGGCGCTGATGGACCCGATCGGCAACCGGGCGTTCAAGCGCGCCGGCGACTGGCGCACCGAAGACATCGGACGGGCCGACACGATCCGGAAGGAAGACATCGGCCGCGCGGATGCCGCGATCGAGCGCGAGGAAGGCTGGCGGCTGAAGGACTATGTCCACACGCTGACGCAGGCCGGGCGGGCGCAGGACAACTGGGACAAGGCGTTCGAAGAGGATCAGCGCCAGTTCGGCATCACGAGCGATCTCGCCCGCCAGGACCAGGAACTGGACCAGCTGAAGGCGCTGCTGGCGGCTGAAGGGTCGGCGGTGACCGATGAGGGGGCCTTGCGCCGGGAATACCTCGCCCAGAACAAGGACTTCCTCGACATGCAGCGCTCGATCGGCAAGATCCGGGGCCTCGACACGTCGACCGCGCCGGGCCAGATGGGCCTGATCTTCAACCTCATGAAACTGTACGATCCCGGATCGACGGTCCGCGAGGGCGAGTTCGCCAATGCCGAAAACGCGCGCGGCGTGCCGGCATCGGTCCAGAACGCCTGGAACAAGATGCTCGACGGGGCGTTCCTGACGGAGGAGCAGATCACCCAATTCCGCGCCACGGCCGACGGGCTCTATGATTCGGCGCTGGGCGACTATGACCGCAGCTTCCGCTCTTACCGGGACGACATAGCGCCGGGCTATGGGTTCGATCCCGGCCGGTCGGTGCCGGACCTGCGCGACCCGCAGATGCTGCTGGGCAGCTTCAGCACCGGGGCCGGCCTCAGTGTGCCGGCCGGCGCGGTGGAGGAGCTGCTGGGCAATCGGAGCCGCGCCGAGATGGCCGAATTCGACGCGACGTTCGGGGACGGCATGGCAGAGCAGATCCTCGCCGAGCTCGGCTTCGACATTCCCGCAGTGCCGGCGCCGGTCGAGCCGCGCAAGTATGAGGTGCCGAGGTAAGCCATGGGCAAATACGACCGCTACGTCACGCCCGAGCGCAAGGGCGGCAAGTACGACAAGTACCTGCCGGAGCCGGCGCGCGAGAAGGTACACGGCCGGGTGGGCAGCTTCCTGAAGGGCGCCGAGGCCGGCGAAGGGTGGGGCTTCCGGGACGAGGCGGAAGGGGTCGATGCGCTGATGGGCGACTCGCTGCTGGCGCAATTCGTCAACCGGATTGTGGCCTCGCCGCTGATCCCCGGCGCCCGGCAGGGCAGCGGCATCGTCAAGGCGGCGACCGGTCTTGGCATCGAGGCGACGCAGCCCGAGGACAGCGCGCTGCGCCAGCGCTATGAGGCGGCGCGGAACGATCGCCGCGAGACCGAACAGGTGGCCCGCGAGGACAATCCCTGGAGCTTCGGCGCCGGCGAACTCACAGGCGCGGTGGCCTCGACGCCGGTGCCGGGGCTGGGCGCCGGAAAGGCGGCGGCCACGGGCACAAAGGCCACAGCCACTGCGACGCCCAATGCGCTGAAGGCCTTCCTGGCAAGCCTCGGCCGGGGCACGGGCGATGTACTGAAGACCGTCACCTCCGGCGCGACGGCCGGCGGCGCCTTCGGCGCCGTGTCCGGGGCGGGCAATGCCGAAGGCGAGCTGGAGGAGCGGATCCACGGCGCCGGCAGCGGCGCGCTGACGGGCATGGCCTGGGGCGCAGGCCTCGGACCGGCGGCACGCTATGTCGCCGCGCCGCTGATCGGGGCAGTCGGCCGCGCCATACGAAAGCCAGAACAAAAGGCGATGGACATACTATTGTCGAGAATGGAGCGCTCCGGTGTGAAACTGGAAGACGCGCGAGCGGCGTTCGAGACGTGGGCCAAACAGGGCGAGGTGCCCGAGACGCTGGCCGAGTTTCTTTCGGCCCAGGAGAGGGGCCTGCTCAGTGCCCTGATCACTGCCCGCACAGATGTCCGGACCAAAGCCGGAGAAGTGCTGCTGGGGCGGGGGAAGGAAGAAGTCAACCGATTGGAGGCGTCGTTCGCCGAAGCGCTGGGCGCCAAACGGTCGGACTTCCCGAAAGTCAAAGCGGATGCCGCCCGCGCGCGCGCAGAGGATGCCGCGCCGCTCTACAACGCAGCGCACTACGAGACGATCAATGGGCAATCCTTCGTCAAAAAGATGCCGACGCGATCGTATGGTGCGCTGTTCAAGCTGGTTCGGAAAAGTGAGGAGGCGCAGAGGGCCTTGCAGAAGGCCGCGACCTATGCCGACCAGATGGGACTGCCAGCCGTTCGCGACGAACTCAGGAAATTCCATGGACTGATACAGGACGGCAGCCCGGCTTCCCACATGACCAACCTCAGCGTCATCGCTTCGGACTTTCTCGAGCGCCAGGTGAACCGGAAGCTGGAGCTGGCCAACAAGGGCGCGCTGGAGGACGTGCCGGCCGGCCTGCGCACCCTGCGCGACAACATCCGCGAGATCATCGACCCGCTCGGTATCGGCGAAGCCAGGGCCATGGCGGCGGACAGGATTCAGCGCGGTGAGCTGTTGAAGGATGGCAGGAAGTTTATGGAGAAGAACCGGGACGTGGAGGATATCGAGGCCATCCTGCGCGGCGATCCGGAACTCGGCACTCCCGCCGCTTCGCCGGAAGGCCAGAAGGCGTTTATTGTGGGGGTTGCGCGTGGCATCTCGGATGAACTCCGGTCAGTTCCGGACATGGCCGGGTTTGCAAACTCGGCGCGCAAAGTGGCCCGGACACCGGCTATTCGCGAGAAGATAGACGCCGCTCGCCCGAAGGTGCTGACCAAGTCGGGCGCCGAGCACAAGGGCCGCCGCCAGACACGGCTGAACCAGCAGCTGGATGAATCTATCGAGCGGGTCGCCGACCGGGCCGACTTCACCAACACGATGCTGGGCAACAGCAAGACGGCGTTCCGGCAGAACGAGGTTGCCGAAGCGGCAGGCGAACAGGGACTGTCAGGCCAGCTTGGTTCGCTGATTGAGGACCTGATCATCAAGGGCCCGGTAGGAGCTCAACAGGGAATCTGGCACCAACTCGGGGGCTGGGCCAACAATTGGATCAACCAGCGCGGAGTCCTTTACCCGGAGACCAGTCAGGCAACCGCGAAACTTCTCCTGTCGACGGGCGACGAGATTCCCGGCGCCATGGCGGCGCTGGAGGGCCGGGCGGCGGACAATGCGTCGCGGCGGCTGCTGCCCCAGTGGCCTCAGAACACCGCATCGCGCGCTTCGGGCCTGTTCGGGGGCCGCGACGGCGCGCTGGCCGATGAATACGCCCAGGACTTCGAGGCGGCCTATGCGGGCGATGCGGCGAAGGCCGATGCGATCCTGCTGGACACGCTGAAGACAGCCTCGCCGGAGGAGCGCGCGCGGATCCTTCAGGAATATGAGCGGCTGATGCAGTTCATGGAGCCGGAGGAGGCGGCGCTGGTGCGCGAGGAGCTTACTCGGGCAACTGGTGCAAACGTTCACTAGCGGCGATGCGCTCCGGATCCTGTCGGCGGATGCGCTCCATGGCGTCCTGGTACAGGCGCTCGGCTCGCTTTGTCTCGTTGTGATAGAGCCAGGACACAAGGGCCACGATGGCAGCCGTCGCAACAATGGTAACAAGCGGTGCAAAAAAAATGCCAACGAAGAAAGCTGTGAGACTCGATCCGAAGAAGATCACGGCAACTATCATGGAAGCTACGAATTCTAGCCGGTCCCGGGGCGCAAACAACCAATCAAGAGAATCGCGCTTTTCCATTTTGACTCCCCGTCTGACTGCAGGCCCTCAACATAAAGTGGAGCGCTGAATGCCGCAAGCCCATTACACGAATGAGGAGGCCCGAAAGGCCGAGGCCCTGGAAGCTCTGAAACGGGCGCGCCAGAAGGCGCTGGCGGCGGACCGTGCGGGCGAACTGGCCCGGGCGAAGGAGCTGTTCCGGACCTCTGGCGTGCAGTCCTTTATCCAGGGAGGAGAGCAGGGCCTGCTGCATGGCTTCGCAGACGATCTTTCCCGCGCCATGGTCGATGACAACCGGTTGGAGACGCTTGGCGACAAGATCTATGCCGACACCGGTGAACGGGTGGCGGTGAACCAGGTCCTGGCCAAGGCGTCCGACCCGACGGCCTACGGTCTGGGCGAGATCGCCGGCGCGGGCTTGGCCGGGTTCGTGACTCGGGGTTTGGTCAAAGGCACAGGCTTAGCGTTGAAGGGTAAGGCTGCGGCTCAGCGCGCCAGTGAACTTGGAAGGGCGGGGATGCGCGTGTCGGAGGCTGACAGGGCCCGTGAGGCTGCTGCAGCAAACCGGCGGTTTGCTGAGCGAGCGACACAGGCGGACCGAGTAGGTAATTTTTTCTTTCCGTCCAACCGCGCCCAAGCAGTAGCGTTCGACACGGCGCACGGCGC
>JAGQRO010000280.1:25891-29117 GCA_020425315.1 Hyphomonas sp.
CATGGCGGCGGGGGCCAATTATGGCGGGCAGGCTTCGAAATTCCTGCAGCAGGAAGCCGGCCTGATGCCGCACACGCCACTGCGCATGAACCAGCTGAAGGAGGGGCGGACCGCCGAGGACGTGATCGGCCAGATGCTGGGCGCGGATGAGTTTGCCGCGCGCGGCACACGGGAAGGCGGGGCGGGGCGGATGCGGGGCAGTGAGGGTAACCCGCTGATTTACGCGGAGGGAAAGAATACGCGCGGCCTGGTCGATGCGGCGATTGCCAGTTTTGGCGGCCGGGGCACGGTGGAGGCGGCCGTGCCCGGCGCGCCGACCGGGAAGCAGACGCGGTTGGTGAGCCGGATGGCGCAGGCGCCCGGCGGCGGCAAGATTGCGAGCGACATGGCCGCGACGGTGCGAGACGAGGGCTCGGCAAGTCTCGGGGACTTTCTGAGGCAGGTCATGGCCGGCAAGCGGGAGACGCTCAGCAACATGGACAAGGAGCTGCTGCCTGCCCTGATGAAGGCGTATGACCGGCGCGATGCGGCCGTCTCCGCCGACTGGGCGCGGGCAAGGTCACGCCTGACGGAGGCGGGCCGGACCGATCTGCGCAAGCGGATATTCGGGCGGATGCTCAAGGCGTTCAACGAGGACGGCGCCGACGGCGTCATCGCCCTGGTCAACGACCCGAACGTGCGCCCATTCCTGGACCAGGGCGGATATCGCACGCAGGCCCGGCAGATCGAACAGTTCACCAACCGGAACGGAAAGCACCGCGCGATCACACGCCTGATGGGCGAGTTGCAGGCCGCGCTGGCGCGTGACGAGAAAGGCGCGGTGCCCTTCTTCGCCAATCCGGCGGACCAGAAGGCGGCCCGCTACCAGATGGCCCCGGGCCCGGCCGAGGAAATCGCCCGGGCCAGCATGCCGAAAAGCGGGTTCCAGACACCGCGCTATGTGGCGCCGGTCGATCCGGCCACCGCCCCGGCGATCTTCGAGCCGACCCGGCCGCCCCTGCAGGCCTATATGGCCGAGGCCGGGCGATCGACCCGGGACAAGCTGTTCGGCCGGCAGGACTTTTCGGCGGGCGACGTGGCGTATGGCGGCGCGGCGGCGACGGCGGTGGCGGCACTGGCCGAGGACAAGCTGATCGGCCCGCTGATCCGTGCGTTGATGGAAAGCGGCATGGCTCCGGAGGAGATTCTCGGCGCCGTCGATGCACAGCAGGGCGTGCCGGGCGGCATGAGCCCGGGCATGTATCCCCAGCCATAGGCTATTTGATCAGGCCGCAGTGGCGCAGGTATTCGAGCAGCATGCGGCGGATGGTAGAAGGCAAGGTCTTCTCCTCAGGAGCGAATTCCTTCCGCCACTCTTCGACGTGATCAATGAGGTCCTGTTCCATCCGAACCTTCACGGGCTTCGAATCGACCGGCGGCCTGCCTCTTCCCCTTTTTTTGGGCCCATTTATTCTTGACGTCATAATATATGGGTGCCATAAAATGACGAGCCGGGCAAGAGTTCGCAGCTCTTTGCCCGGCCCTGACCACAACAACCTTCGAGGAGGTTCTTCATGGCTAAAGCCGTTCCTAGCGCCCCTGCGGGCGAAATCAAACCGTTCGATCCGAACGAACTGGACAACAGCATTTTCGACCTGAGCGCGCGGTACCGCGCCATGGAGAAGTTGCTGGTCGACTGGTATTGGGAGCAGGGTCCGGAATTCGGCCGCACCGACCTGGCGGCGGCGATCAACCTGTCCGACCTTGTCAGGGAGAGTCTGGACAAGGTTCTCGATATGATGGATGCGCGCGACGGCATCCCCGCCAAATGAGCCGCCCACGGAGGAAACGGCCATCCGTCCGCGTTCTGTGCCGCCTGCTGCGCCTCGATGAGGAAACGGGAAAGCTCTATTGGCGGGAGCGGCCAGTCTGGATGTTTGCCGAAGGCAACCGGGGTCGGAAGGCTACTGCTGCAACCTGGAACACTCGATATGCAGAGAAGGAGGCGTTCACGGCAATCCGGGCTCAGGGCTACAAGTTTGGCATGCTGCTGAATGCCCAGTATCAGGCTCACCAGATTGTTTGGGCGATGTACTATGGGGCATGGCCCGTCGGTAGCGTGGACCATATAAATCAGGACAAATGCTGCAATTTGCCTTCTAACCTTCGTGATGTTCCCCACGCAGTAAATATGAGAAACCAATCTCTGCGAGCGACAAACCGAAGTGGCGTCACAGGCGTCCGGTGGTCTGATTATCATTCCAAGTATGTAGCGCAGATTCGCAGCCTCGGACGATCAATTCACCTCGGCTACTTCACCTCAAAAGACGAAGCGATCGCTGCCCGGAAGGCGGCTGAGCGCAAATTTGGGTTCCACCGCAATCATGGGAGGCGCCGCAGGCCCTCCTGACAGAGGAGGCGTACAATGCAGCGACTTCCGCTCTACGACCGTGCAAAGCAGCGGTGCGAGCAAAATATTTTGCGCCGCTACCCAGCATGGAGGCAGGCCAACTTGTCCGATGAGGAGCGCCCGCAGTTCCTGCTATGGGTGGAGTCGAACGTGTCGCACCTGAAGCACCTGCGCGAGCAGATCGTGGCGGGCGGGACGCCCGACATAGATCGCACATGGCCCGATCCGGCGGGCCCGCACTATGTGCTGCCGCCGGTGCCTGCACCCAGCCTGGACGAACTGGCGAGCGAGAAGGTGCTGGCCGGCGAGGCCACGGCCAGACAGCCCACGGCGGTGAGCGCGAGTTACACGTTCGACCCGGCCTTCCTGAACGATGAGGGACGGGACGGCGAGGACCTGAAGCAGACCGACCTGCGCCTGCTGGACGAGTACGAGCTGCTGGAACTCCGCCGCCCGCTGGACGGGATGGAGGAGGCCCGCCGGCTGGAGCTTCGCAACAATTTCCTCGAAATCCGGGAGTAGCCGGTGTCGGAAAACGAGAGCGCAGACGCCTTTGAGCGCCGCGTCCTGGAGCGGGAGCGCCAGCGCGAACGGCTGAGCCGGATCGAGGCGCGGGCCGAGGAAAACACGCGGCGGGTGAGCGACGTCGAAAAGGAAGTCGACGGCAAGATAGAGCGGTTCGGCCACCGCCTGCTGGAAGACATCTCGGAGCGCTGGGACGACAAGCTGGCGCTGTTCCGGGCCGACCTGAAGGAATGGATCAAGGACGAGATGGTGCCGCGCGTCGACGTGGTCGAAGAGGTTGGCAAGGCGGTTGAGAAGATCGAAGCGGCGAAG
>JAGQRO010000281.1 GCA_020425315.1 Hyphomonas sp.
GACCTCGCCGTTCTCAAGGTCGAGGAAGAGCGCAAGTTCACCTATGTCGACTTCGCTGATGACAATCCGCGCATCGGCGACTGGGTCGTGGCTGTCGGTAACCCGTTCGGCCTTGGTGGTACGGTAACCGCCGGCATCGTTTCCGCCCAGGGACGCGAGATCGGTTCCAACCGCTATGACGATTTCATCCAGATCGATGCTGCCGTCAACAAGGGTAATTCCGGCGGTCCGGCCTTCAATCTGAAAGGCGAGGTCATTGGCGTCAACACGGCGATCTTCTCGCCCAGCGGCGGCAATGTCGGTATTGCCTTCGCCATTCCGGCTTCCACCACGAAAGAGATCGTCGGTGAGCTGATTGAAAACGGTAGCGTCGTGCGCGGCTGGCTTGGCGTGCAGATCCAGCCGGTAACCCGCGACATCGCCGAGGCACTTGATCTCGACGACGCCCGTGGCGCATTGGTCACCGAACCCCAGGAAGACAGCCCTGCGGCAAAGGCCGGCATTCGCGCCGGTGACGTGATCGCCGAGGTCAATGGCGAGAAGGTTCGCGGACCCCGGGCACTTGCCCGCATGATCGGCCAGCTCGATCCCGACAGCACGGCAAAGCTGACCGTCTTCCGCGATGGTGAGTCGCGGGAAGTTGATGTCACGCTCGGCACGCTGGGCAAGACCGCTGCGCTCGACAATAGCGGCGGCGATGATGACCAGCAGCGTACCGGCAAGCTCGGCCTTGCTCTGGGCGAAGGCCCGGACGGCGGCGTGGTGGTGCTGGAAGTGGAGCCTGAAAGCGGTGCTGACGCGAAAGGTATCCGTTCCGGCGATGTTATCAGCTCGGTCAACGGCGTGCCTGTCAAAACGCCTCAGGATGTCGTTGAGGCAGTCCGGGACGCTGAAGGGAAGGGCCGCAAAAGCACGCTCTTCCAGATCGAGCGTGAGGGCAATTCGCGTTTCGTCGCTGTACCCTTCCCGAAGGCGTAAGCCTTTAGCGAACAGCGAACAGGCTGGTGATCTGGTAACAGGTAACACCGGCCAACAGGCGGCGGGCAGACTCCCCTCAGCCCGCCGCCGCCTTTTTGATGGCTACCTGAAAGGCAGGCGACGGGTTTCCTTGACCCGGCTTTGTGATAGGAAGCTTACAGGATAGTACCGCCATGAAAATACTGATTGTCGAAGACGACCAAGAGGCTTCCGCCTATCTTGCCCGGGCGCTGAAGGAAGCAGGCCACGTTCCCGACGAGGCCGCCGATGGCGAGGCCGGCCTCGAAATGGCGCGTTCCGCCTCCTATGATGTGCTGGTTGTCGACCGCATGCTGCCCCGGCGCGACGGGCTCTCGATGATCCGCGAATTGCGTTCGGAGGGCGATGACACGCCGGTGCTCATTCTCTCCGCGTTGGGTCAGGTCGATGACCGCGTCAAGGGTCTGCGCTCGGGCGGCGATGACTATCTGACCAAGCCCTATGCCTTTTCCGAACTGCTGGCGCGTGTTGAAATCCTCGCCCGGCGCAAGAAGCCCGATGAGGCGGAAACAACACTCTCCGTAGGCGATCTTGTGCTCGACCGACTAAGCCGCGAGGTGAGCCGGGCAGGCCAGAAAATTCTGCTGCAGCCGCGTGAGTTCCGCCTGCTCGAATACCTCATGCGCAATGCCGGAAAGGTGGTAACGCGTACCATGCTGCTCGAAGAGGTCTGGGATTATCACTTCGACCCGCAGACCAATGTCATCGATGTTCACATCTCCAGACTGCGCGGCAAGATCGACAAGGATTTCGACCCGCCTTTGCTGCATACCGTTCG
>JAGQRO010000282.1:0-323 GCA_020425315.1 Hyphomonas sp.
GGCGAGGAAGGCGTTGGCGGCATATTTGATCAGTTCCGAGGTGCGGCGCGCGGTGAACAGGATCGGCGTCTCATTCAGGAAGAGCGGACGGTAGAGTTCCTTCATCACATTGCGGGCGCGTTCGTCTTCCGTGCCGACGACAACGCGGTCCGGGATCTTGAAGTCCTTGATCGCGGCGCCTTCGCGCAGGAATTCCGGATTGGAGACGACAGCGAAATCGCCATCGGGGCGGGCCTTGCGGATGATCTCTTCCACTTCGTCGCCGGTGCCGACCGGAACGGTGGACTTGGTGACCACAACGGTGAAGCCGTCCATCAGCTGGG
>JAGQRO010000282.1:366-5387 GCA_020425315.1 Hyphomonas sp.
CGTCGCCGCGCCGGCTCGGCGTGCCCACGGCGATGAACACGGCATCGGCCTCGCGGATCGCCTCGGCCGGGTCGGTGGTGAAGAACAGGCGTTCTTCCTCGACATTCTTGGCGACGAGATCGTCGAGGCCCGGCTCATAGATCGGCATGATGCCGGCCTTCAGCTTCTCGATCTTGGTTGCATCCTTGTCCACGCAGGTCACGACATGCCCGAAATCGGCAAAACACGCCCCCGAAACCAGGCCCACATAGCCTGTACCGATCATCGCAACACGCATGGAGACTCCTCAACTTCACCTGTCCAAAGCTCGGCGGAGGGGTGCGATTTTTGTGCCGTCAGGTCAAGGGGTCAGGGCCGCGCCTCTGTCATTCGATTCCGCATTGACTCCCATGCCTCGCACGATCAAGATCAAAACGTGAACAAATGGAGGGGCGCATGGCCGATCTGACTTTCTACACCAATCCCATGTCGCGCGGGCGCATCGCCCGCTGGATGCTGGAGGAGAGCGGCGCGGACTATGACACCGTCTTCCTGCGCTACGGGCCGGAAATGCAGGGCGCCGACTACAAGGCCATCAATCCGATGATGAAGGTTCCCGCCATCGTCCATAAGGGCAAGGCGGTCACCGAATGCGCGGCGATCTGCGCCTATCTTGCCGAGGCCTTCCCGGATGCCGGGCTGGCGCCGCGGCCGGAGGAGCGGGCCGATTATTATCGCTGGATGTTCTTTGCCGCCGGGCCGTGGGAACAGGCCAGCACCAACAAGTCGATGGGGTTCGAGATCCCCGCCGACAAGGGCATGATGGCCGGCTATGGCGATTTCGACCGCACGCTGAACGTGCTGACCGGCGCGGTGACGGCGCACCCTTATGTCTGCGGTGACCGGTTCACCGCGGCTGATGTCTATGTCGGCTCGCACATTGCCTGGGGCATGCAGTTCGGCTCGATCCCGCCCTCCCCGACCCTGCAGGACTATGTCGGGCGCCTGATGGCCCGGCCCGCTTCGGCACGCGGCAACGAAAAGGACGATGCCGCGACGGCCGAATACGGCCCGCAAATGCCTGCGGCAGACGGGTGACCATTTCCCGGATCGTCATTTTCCCGGAGGCGGACCAGGGGGGAACCCGTCTGGCGGCGGGCCACGCATGCCGCTCGGGAACCCGTCCGGACCGCCCGGCATCGAAACCGGCTTGGCATCCGGATCGATGCCGACGGTCAGGTCTGCCTGGAAGTCCGTGGCGACCGTTCCGTTCATCGTGGCGGTCTGTGCCCTGATCTGGGCAGCCGTGTTGTCCGCGAATATCCCGTCGGTTGCGATGGAAATATTGCTGAGCGGGACGATGCTGTCGGCATAGTCGGACACGCCCTCATAGATTTTTTTGGAAACGGCGTCCGGGAAGGCGATCTGCGAGCAGAGCACCCTGTTGGCGAAGGCGGAGGCTTTCTCCAGCGACGGATACACTTCGAAATGGATGTGCGGCGCGCGCCCCCGATAGCATCCCGGATAAATCGTATCGAACGTAACGACTCCATCGGAATCTGCGACACCGACGGCGCGCAGGTAGTTCTGCTCCGGCAGGTTGTAGACCGAGTAGCGGCCCGCCGCATCGCAGTGCCAGACATAGACGGCATAGCCGCTGAGACCCGCACAGGCATTGGTTGAATCAACCAGCCGCAAGCGCAGGCGCATCGGCACACCGGCGGCTTGTCCGCTCAAGCCGGCAAAGCTGGGCACCATGTTCTGGCGCACGATGCCCGATTCGATCAGCACGTTCGCCAGGCTGCCATTCGCTGAGTTCGTCCCATCCGCCGGATAGGGACCATTGGTTTCCTCAGGCCAGATAACGCATCCGTCGGACCCCGCAGCTGCCACAGTCCCGCCCGTTGGCGATCCCGCTGTACATGCCGCCAGCGCCGGCAGGCCCGCACCCGCCAGAAGCAGGAATCTCCGGCGCGGCAGGATGTTCTGAAGATCCGCCATCAAATTATGGCGATGGGCGTGGTCGGTCATGGTCGGGGTATCCTTTCAGGCATCAAACGCCTGAAAGGGAATTATCCGTCGCAACAAACTGCAGCCGTATCAGATTTCCTGATTGTACTTGCCGACTTCCGGGTGCTTGCCGAGGCGGGGTTTGACTTCCTTGTGGAAGAGGTCGCGCATGTCGTCCTCGCTGGCCATCGATTCCACGACCACAACGAGTTCCGGCTTGTTCGACGAGGCGCGCACCAGGACCCAGGAGCCATCCTCCAGCGTCACGCGGGCGCCGTTGACGGTGTTCACGTCAACGACCTTGCGGCCAAGCAGGGTCGTGCCGTTGAGGCCCTTGTATTCGGCCACCATTTTGTCGACGATTTCGTACTTGGTCTCGTCATCGCAGTGCGGCGACATGGTGAGCGAGGTATAGGCGACGCCAAGCTCGCCCTTCAGGTCCGCCATGGTCTTGTCCGGATTGCGGTCCAGCATCTGCAGCACGGCCTTGGCGGCCACAAGGCCGCAATCATAGCCGAGCCCGATCGGCGGGCGGAAGAAGAAGTGGCCGGACTTCTCAAAGCCGGCCAGCGCGCCAAGCTCCGTCGTGCGGCGTTTGATGTAGGAGTGGCCGGTCTTGTAATAGTCGACCGTCGCGCCGTTCGCCTTCAGCACCGGATCGGTCTTGTAGAGGCCGGTCGATTTCACATCGACCACGAATTTCGAGTTCGGATACTCTTTTGACAGATCGCGCGCCAGCATCAGGCCGATCTTGTCGGCATAGATTTCCTCGCCCGTATTGTCGACGACGCCGCAGCGGTCGCCATCGCCATCGAAGCCGAGCGCGACATCGGCGCCATGTTCCTTCACGGCTGCGGCCATGGCGTGCAGCATTTCGGAATCTTCCGGGTTCGGATTGTATTTCGGGAAGGTCATGTCGAGATTGCAGTCCATCTCGATCACTTCGGCGCCCATGGCGCGCAGGCAGTCCGGCGCGAAGGCGCCCGCCGTGCCATTGCCGCAGGCCGCGATCACGCGCAGCGGACGGGACAGTTTCACGCCATCGGCAATCGAGGCGATGTATTTCTCGCGGATGCCATCGACGCGGTAATGCGCCCCGCCGGCGCGCGGCTGGAAATCGCCGCCCATGACGATCTCTTTCAGCTGGCCCATTTCCTCCGGCCCGAAGGTCAGCGGCTTGTTGGCGCCCATCTTCACGCCGGTCCAGCCGTTTTCATTGTGGCTGGCCGTCACCATGGCGCAGCACGGGGCATCCAGTTCGAACTGGCTCCAATAGACCATCGGCGAGAGGGCGAGGCCGACATCCATCACTTCGCAGCCGCCCTGGACGAGGCCGAGGATCAGCGCATTCTTGATCGGCTGGCTGATCGAGCGGAAATCGTGGCCGGTCACCACTTTCGGCTCGACGCCGAGGCGGTGGAACAGGGTCGCCATGCCGAGGCCGAGCGCCTGCACGCCCGTCAGGTTCAGTTCCGGCGCCTTCTCCTTGCCGATGCCGTTGAACCACCAGCGCGCATCATATTCCCGGAAGCCGGTCGGCTTCACGAGCGGCAGCACTTCGAATTCGAACGTGTTGGGGGCGATATCGGCCAGCGGCTTGGGCATCATTGGGGAGGGTCTCCTGCGTCGCGTGCGCGTCTTGAACACTTTTCGCGCCATTCACGCAACCGGATGCAGGTTTCACACCAGTCCGGGAGGGTTAACGCCCGCGCGCATGGGCCGCGAGGAAGGCCGCGATCCAGCCGGCGATCCGGTCATGGTCGCCGGCTTGCCCAAGCGACTCCACGGCGGCGTCCGTGGCCGCATCGCCAAGGCGC
The DNA here is from genome assembly GCA_020425315.1 of Hyphomonas sp. Classification (GTDB taxonomy): domain Bacteria; phylum Pseudomonadota; class Alphaproteobacteria; order Caulobacterales; family Hyphomonadaceae; genus Hyphomonas. The sequence goes on from JAGQRO010000282.1 coordinate 4,173, forward strand.
GGCCTGCGCAATGAATACAGCGCAGCCGAATAATCGTCGGCAAATTCCGGATGGCACTGGAAGCTGAGCGCCGGGGCGTCCGGGTAGTAGAGCCCGGCAAAGGGCGTGAAGCCGGACGCCGCAATCACATCGGCGCCGGGCGGCTTAACCACAACCTGGTCCTGGTGGCTGGCAGCCGCGGATATCTGCACCGGGCAACCATCCGGCACAAAATCGGGACAGGCGAGCACGTCATAGGTGTGCCGGCCCGCGGCCCAGCCCTTGTCCGATTTCACCACCTTGCCGCCGAGCGCTTCAGCCAGGATCTGGTGGCCGAAACAGATGCCCACCTGCGGCACGCCGGCGCCCGCGGCACCGCGGATGAAGTCCATCAGCGGGGCGATCCAGGCAAAATCATCGTAAACGCCGGCCGGCGAGCCGGTGATCATCAGCCCGTCCAGCGAGGCCGGATCGGGCAGCGCCTCGCCCGCCAGGACCGAAACCGTCTCGAACGAATAATCCCCCATGCGCGACATCATCTGCCGGAACATGGCGGGATAATCCGGGAACTGGTCGCGGATCGGCTCGGGCACCAGCCCCGTTTCGACAATGGTCAGCTTCATTGGGCGGGCGGCGCCTTGGCGGGCCCGGTTGCGGCGGGCAGCTGGCCGGCGATCCAGGCGTGGACCTGCGCGTCCAGCACGTCCAGCGGCACGGCCCCCTGCCCCAGCACGACATCGTGGAAAGCGCGGATGTCGAAGCGCTCGCCGAGCGCCGCCTCGGCTTCGGCGCGCAGGGCGCGGATCTTCAGCTCGCCGATCTTGTAGGCCGTCGCCTGCCCCGGCCAGCCGATATAGCGCGTCACCTCGATGCGGATATTGAGCGGGGCAAGCGCCGTGTTCTCCACGAAACAGGCCTCGGCCTCTTCCCGGGTCCAGCCATACCAGTGCAGGCCCGTATCGGCGACGAGCCGGCAGGCGCGCCACATCTCCATGGAGAGGCCGCCGAAGCGCTCATAGGGCGTTTCGTTGATGCCGGCCTCATTGGCGATCTGTTCGGCGTAGAGGCCCCAGCCTTCCCCGAAGGCGGTGGCATAGTATTGCTGGCGAAAGCGCGGCTGGCCGGTCATTTCCTGCGCCAGCGATATCTGCAGGTGATGACCCGGCACGGCCTCATGGGCGGACAATGCGGGCAGTTCATAGAGCGGGCGCTGGTCCAGCGCATAGGTGTTGACCA
>JAGQRO010000003.1 GCA_020425315.1 Hyphomonas sp.
AGGCCACCGACAGGCCCTTCTGCCCAGCGGCGAGGTTGCGGCGATAGAAGGCGTTGGAGTCTTCGGCCGTCGAGAAGCCCGCATACTGGCGCACCGTCCAGGGCTGGTTCGTGTACATGGTCGGGTAAGGCCCGCGCCCGAAGGGGGCAAGGCCCGGATAGTCATCGAGGAAATCCAGCCCCGCGCGATCCGCAGCGGTGTAGGCCGTGTTCACCGGAATGCCCTCCGGCGTCACCCAGGCCTTGCCGGTCTTGGGTGCCGGATGTTTCGCATTCGGCACGCCGAGGTCGAGTTTCGTGAAATCGGGAAAGCGGGTCATGTGTCTATTTTCTCCGTGCCGGGCTCAGGCGCAATGCGTCGCACCGCGGTCGCTCGTCATGGCCAGCCAGTCGGCCTGCAGGTTTTCGATATGGAAGTCGCGTGTGCCCAGCAGCATTTTCGAATAGCGGTCGAGGAAGCTGGAATGGGCTTCCTTCTGGGCACGGAAATCGTCGATGAAGAGGTCGTCGATCTGGATATTGTCGATCGTTTCCGAATAGGTGTCCCCGTCATGGGACCAGACACCCATGGCGCCGATCCGGCCCACGGTTTTGCCGTTCTCGTCCGACTGGGTGATCATGTAGTTCGCGTGCAGCAGCCCGCCGGGCGACAGGATGGATTCGGATGTGATGGTGAAGGTCAGCGGCCCGTCCGACAGATCGGTCGAGCAGCCCCAGGTGTTGATCATCAGGTCGCCGTCGGCGGCTTTGACGGGCTCCGAAGCCGGGTTTTGCGTGCGCACAGGATCATAACCCTTGTTGGAGGGGCCGCAGGCGGCAAGGCCGAGCAGGGCAAGCGCCGGAATCGCGGCGACGGTGGCAATCGCGTTCTTCTGTCTCATCCAACCTTCTCCTCTGCTCGTGTGCGGACGGCGTCTCAGTCCCCTGCTATTCCCAGTTCTGCATGGGCGAGGGTCAGGGCGTGCAACACGTCGCAGCCCATGAAGATGTGCGAGTCGATGGCTTCGCCTTCCTGCTTGCCGGCGATCCAGACGCGTTGAGCGCCAGCCGCTTTCAGCGCCTTCGCGGCGGCTTCGGCCTCCTCGGCATAGCGCGCATCGGCGCCGCAGATGCAGGCGATGTGGCAACCGGAGGCCTTGAAGGCGGCGGCGATCTCAGGCGCCGATTGCGGCGGAACGGGCGCTTCCTTTGCGGCGAGACCGCCGGCGGCGAACAGGTTGCGGGCAAAGTCCGCGCGCGCCGTGAACTCCGCAAGTGGGCCCAGCGTGGCGAGGAAGATGGCAGGCGGCTTCTGCGCTGCGGCGGCCTTGTCGCGCAGCGTTTCAAACGGCGCGGCGAGCTGGATGGCAACCAGGCGCTCTGCCGTCGCGTCGTCTTCTGCTGGCGGGAAACCGCCCGGCACGAAATGGGCAAGCCCGGCATCCGAAATCTCGAGCCTCGCGCGCACGGGCGGCGGATCGGAGACGGGTGCGGTGACCTCCTCCAGCAGCGGGAACTCGGAAACGCCAGTGATGGGCACCTTCCGTTTGGCGATGTCTTTCGCCCGGGCTTCGCGCACGGCGGCAATGCGCGCCTGAAAGGCGCCGGCCATCAGGGAGGCGGCATATCCGCCTTCCGATTCGATCTGCTGGAATTCCTTCCAGGCTGCTTCGGCAAGGTCGCCGGCAAAGGTCTCGGTGAACCATGCACCGCCCGTCGGGTCCGCCACGCGGCCGAGCTGGCTTTCCTCCATGGCGATGATCTGAGTGTTGCGCGCGATGCGCCGGCCGAGTTCTTCCGGCCTGCCGAGCGCCTCATTGAAGGCGCGCACAGTGAGAATGTCCGCGCCGCCGACTGCGCCGGCAAAGGCGGCCGCCGTATTGCGCAGCATGTTGGTCCAGGAATCGTAGCGCGTCAGCATCCGGGCGGAGGTGACGGCCTGCAGGCGCATCGGCCGGGCCTCCAGCTTCAGCGCGTCCTGCACGCGTGCCCACAGGCGCCGGGCCGCGCGCAGCTTGGCGACGCCGATTCCGTAGTTCGCGTCGACCGCCAGAGCGAACACGGTCTTCTGCACGACATGCGCCGTATCCAGCCGGTGCTCCAGATGCCGCAATGTATCGACGGCGGAGGCGATCAGCGCGGCAAGCTCCTGCGCCTCCGAGCCACCGGCTTCGTGCACCATGCGCGCGTCAATGCGCAACAAATTGGCGTGCGGGAACCTGTGATCGAGCGCCTTGGCGATTTCGGCGGCCTTGGCAAAGGCTGCGTTCAGGCCACCCGGGATGCGGCCGGTATGCGCCAGCGTGCCCAGCGGGTCCATGTTGAAATCGATCTTCTGGCCGGCCGGGTCTTCCTGTTCCAGCGCCCACTGGCCGACCAGCGCCGCGATGCGTGCGCCCATGCCGCCAACCGAGTCGATGGCAACCGGCGCGATGGATGCATCCACGCCGTGCAGGGCCACCGTCACATCGTCGAGCGAGCCGAGCTGCACGCCGTCCCTGCCGCTGGCATCGACAACCAGTTCGATGGAGGAAACCCCGCGCTCAAGGTCGCGCAGGATCTCGGAATTGGTGATGGCGGGCGAGGCGTTCGTGAAGGCCTGCCTTATGTCCCAGGGCAGCCAGGCGTTCGGCGCCGCGGTTGCGCCGCGCAGGAAGGGCGCTGCCCCCGGCGTTCCCAGCGGATCGTCAGCGGCGGGGAAGTCGCTCTCGCGGTAGAGGGGGCGGATCTTCAGGCCGTCTGCCGTGGTGCGCGTGATCGCGTCGAGACTCCGGCCCTTGAGGGCCTTTTCGACGGAGGCGAGCCAGTCGGCTTCGGTGGGATCGGGGAAAGTGCTCGAAAGGGAAAGGAGATCGTCAGCCATGGCACCGCTTCTGAGGCAAAATTTTGCAAATGTGAACCTGTTCCGTGGCGGAGGAGGCATGCGTAGTTGACGCACACGGCCAATAATGCGAATGAGAATTAGTCGCAAATTTGGAGAGTCGGAATGAGACAGTCGGGTGCGATGCTGAAACTTGTCGCGGAATCAGGTGCCGCAAAGGTCCGCGGGGAACCGGACACGGAGCGGCCGCGCCAGGCTCCGGAAGGCCCTGCGCGGCAGGCGCGGCGTGAATTGCTGTCGGACTGGATGGCGACCCATACGCGTGTGCTGGGCCTCTGGCTCGACCGCCTGCTCGAAGAAGGCGACGATGCGGACCTCATCTCCATGATCCACCGCCAGCATGCCTGGCTGTGCATGATGCAGGCCCGTTCGGAGCGCGGCTGACGCGGCGTCGCGCTTGCGGGCATGGGGGCGAACGCGTTTAGTCCGGGAAAACATCCAACGGGACGAAACGCCATGAGACTGAAAGCCCCGCGCATTGCGCCACTCGCCGATTCCGATATCCCGGAGGATCGCCGCAAACAGCTGGGCGTCCGGTTCACGGGCCAGATCTACAATATCTTCCGCACCCTGCTGCGCGCGCCGGAGGCCTATCGCGCCTTCATGCACTGGGGCGGCTATATCCTGTCCGACAAGAACGATCTCAGCGCGCGGGACCGGGAACTGGTCATCCTGCGAACCGGTTTTAACTGGAAGTCCGGCTATGAATGGGCCCAGCATGTGCGCATCGGCCTCGCCTGCGGCCTGACGGAGGCGGAGATTGCGCGCATCAAGACCGGCCCCTCCGCGCCGGAATGGAGCGCCGATGACCGCGCCCTTCTGCAGGCGACCGACGAGCTGACATCCGATGCCTTTGTCACCGATGCGACCTGGGCTGCCCTCTCCGGCTTCACGGAGAAGCAGCGCATGGATCTCGTCATGACAGTGGGCCAGTACACGCAGGTCTCGATGCTGCTGAACAGTTTCGGCGTTCAGCTGGACGATGACCTCACGCTCGATCCCGATCTCGCCAAATGAGCCTTGGCGATGTGACCGGGCGGCTTGCTGGCAAGGTCGCCGTCGTCACCGGGGCGGGCCAGACACCGGGCGAAACCATCGGCAATGGCAAGGCGATCGCGCTCCTGTTCGCGCGGGCGGGCGCCAGCGTTCTGTGCGTCGACCGGGATGCCGCCCGGGCTGAAGCGACGGCGTCTGAAATCCTTGGCGAAGGCGGCACCGCACAGGCGTTCGCCGCAGATGTCAGCCAGACTGACGGTGCTGCATCCATCGCTGGAGCTGTCGAGGCGGCCTTCGGCCCGCCGGACATTCTCGTCAACAATGTCGGCATCGGCGATGCAGGGGACGGCCCGCCGCATAAGCTGACCGAGGCGGCGTATGACCGCACATTGCAGGTCAATCTGAAGGGCGCCTGGATGGTGACGAAGGCCCTGCTGCCGGGTATGCGCGAGCGCGGGGCTGGCTCCATCGTCAATATCTCGTCGCTGGCCTCGATCGCGGGCGGGTTCCAGATGGCCTATGAGGTGTCCAAGGCTGGGTTGAACCGGATGACGCTGAGTGTCGCAACCTCCTGCGCCTCGCGCGGCGTGCGCTGCAACGCGATCACGCCGGGCCTGATGGATACGCCGATGGCGATCCGCGGCATCGCAGCGATGCGCGGCGTTCCGGAGGAGGAGTTGCGCAAGGAGCGGTCCGCCCGTGTGCCCATGGGGTTCATGGGATCGGGCTGGGACACCGCCCATGCGGCCCTCTTCCTGGCCAGCGATGAAGCGCGCTTCATCACCGGCGCGATCCTGCCTGTCGATGGCGGCGGCAGCGCCCGCATCGGCTGACGCCGGGCCCCGCAGGTTTACGGAATCGGCCGGGGCTTCTAGGCTTTGTTCTTTCAACACTCTGCGCCTTTCCGGCGCTTGCGCCGGCCGGGCCATGCTCCGCGCCGGCCGCACCTTATCGAGAGACGCGGCTGAGATGACCGAATTCCTGATCCTAATCGCCCTGATCCTCATGAACGGCGTGTTCGCCATGTCGGAGCTTGCCATCGTCTCGGCCCGCGCCGCGCGCCTGAGGGGCAAGGCGGACCTGGGCGACAAGGGCGCGCAGGCCGTGATCGACCTGCAGGCCGATCCGTCGCGTTTCCTGTCGACTGTTCAGATTGGCATCACGCTTGTCGGCATCGTGGCCGGTGCTTACGGGGCGACGGCGATTGCCGATGCGCTGGCACCGGTGATCGCCGAGCGCGTGCCTTCCATGGCCGCGCAGGCCGGTGGCATCGCGTTTGGCGTCGTGATCGTGCTGACGACCTATCTTTCCCTGGTTGTCGGCGAACTCGTGCCCAAGCGCATTGCGCTCAGCGCGCCGGAAGCGATTGCCACAGTCATGGCCGGGCCGATGAACATGGTCTCGCGCATCGCCTATCCGGCCGTCTGGCTGCTGCGCGTCTCGACCGAGGGGCTGGTGCGCCTGCTGGGCATGGCCGGGATGAAGCAGGAGGCCGTCACGGAGGAAGAGATCCACGCCATCCTGGAGGAAGGTGCTTCCAGTGGTGTGATCGACACCGAAGAACAGCGCATGATGCGCGGCGTCATGCGCCTGGCTGACCGGGATGTGCGCTCCATCATGACGCCCCGGCCGGATATTGTGTGGATCGATGCCAATGATCCGTGGGAAGACATAAGGCGGGAAATCGTCGCCAGCGGGTTTTCCCGCTTCCCTCTCGCCAATGACCGTCTGGACCGCGCCATCGGCGTGGTCCAGACCAAGGATATCCTGAGGGCGGACCCCGACGCGCCGGATTTCGACATCGCGAAGATCGCCCGCCACGTGCCCTTCGTGCCGGAGACTCTGTCGGTGATGCGCCTGCTTGAGGCGATGCAGGACAGCGAAGTGCGCATGGCCTTCGTGGTGGACGAGCATGGCTCCATTCAGGGCATTGTCACGGCGGCGGACCTTCTTGGCGCGATTGCCGGGGAAAGCGCCTTCTCGCCGCGCGATGGCATCGAGCGCCCGGTGCGGCGCGACGACGGGTCGTGGCTGATCGACGGCATGATGCCGATTGAGGATCTGGAAATCCTCATGTCGGCCCCGGATTTCGGCGAAGCCGATGGCGGCTTCACAACGGTCGGCGGGCTGGTCATCCACCAGCTGCAGCGCCTTGCGAAAACCGGCGACGTGGTGGACGTCGCCGGCTTCCGGTTTGAAGTTGTGGACCTGGACGGGCGCCGGATCGACCGGGTGATCGTCAGGCCGCTCGCCGGTTGATCTGTCCTATTTCCCCGGCATCGGGTCGATGGTGACGATTGAGCCATCCTCGTTGAAGGTGAGTTCAGTGATCTTCGCATTGCGCAGATGGGTTTGGCCCGACAGCTGGACATCGTGATAGGCGAGGTACCATTTGCCATCCTTCTCGAAGATGGAGTGGTGCGTCGTCCAGCCTTCCACCGGGTCCATGATCTTGCCCTGGTACGTGAACGGACCATAGGGATTGTCGCCTGTGGCGTATTGCAGGAAGTGCGTGTCGCCGGTCGAATAGGTGAAATAGTAGACGCCATCTTTCTTGAACACCCAGGGCGCCTCGAAGAAGCGGCGGTCATGGTCGCCGGCGAGGAGCGGATTGCCGGTCTCGTCGAGGATCATCACGTCGCGCTTCGGCTCCGCCATCTGCAGCATGTCTTCGGAGAGCTTCGCCATATAGGGCGCGATGGCGGGCGCCGTATCGTCGCCAAGGTCGCCGTTGAGTTCCGGGCCGGCGATGAATTCGCCGGTGGCCCAGCGCTGCAGCTGGCCGCCCCAGATGCCGCCGACATAGATGTAGTAGCTGCCGTCATCGTCCTGGAAGACGGCGGGGTCGATGGAATAGCTGCCTTCCATGGGCTCGGCCTGCGGCGTGAACGGGCCGACCGGAGAGTCGGAGGTGGCGACGCCGATCCGGAAGATGTCGTCTTTGTCCTTGGCGGGGAAGTAGAGGTAGTAGGTGCCATCCTTGTAGGCGGCATCCGGCGCCCACATCTGGCGCCCGACCCATGGCACATCGTCCTGGTCGAGCGCGACGGGATGGATGGTCACCTCGCCGCCGACCTCGTCCATCGAGAGCACATGATAGTCGCGCATGCCGAAATGGCTGCCGAGATCGTCTTCCGGAATGCCCGCCTCATAGTCGTGGCTGGGGTAAATGTAGATCCGGCCGTCCTCCCAGACATGCGCGGAGGGGTCGGCGGTGAAGATTTCGGTGACCAGCGGCTCGCTGAGATAGGGGCTGGCTTCGGCCGATTCCTCGGCAGGCGCGGCTTCCGGTGCCGCAGCGTCATCGGCCGGGGCAGCCGGGGCGCAGGCGGCGAGCGCGGCGGCAATTGCGATAGCGCTAACAAAGTTCAGGGCAGGGCGTTTCATTGCGTTTCCTCCGGGGTGACTTTTTGGGATTTGCCTCTGGCGGGACTGTTCCAAACTTCGCCCCGGCGTGTCAATCAAAACCGGCCGGGCGCCGGCCTGCGCATTCCCCGGCGTGAGACCTTGCCCGGCGGGCGAAGGGCGTTAGATTGCGCCAATGTAAACACTGTTCACTTTGTTGAGGGGAGCCCCCATGGCCCTGCCGCCCGTCCTACAGAACCTGCGTCTTCCGGTCATCGGATCGCCGCTGTTCATCATCTCCGGTCCGGAACTTGTCATCGCCCAGTGCAAGGCCGGCATCGTCGGCAGCTTCCCGGCGCTGAACGCACGCCCCGGCCCGGTGTTGCACGAATGGCTGGACCGGATCACGACGGAACTCGCCGAGCATAATGAGAAGAACCCGGACCGCCCGGCCGCGCCCTTCGCCGTGAACCAGATCGTGCACAAGTCCAACGACCGGCTGATGCACGATGTCGAGGCCTGCGTGAAGTTCAAGGTGCCGGTGATCATCACTTCGCTCGGCGCGCGCACGGACGTGAACGATGCGATCCATTCCTATGGCGGCGTGGTGCTGCACGACGTGATCGATACCTTCTTCGCGAAGAAGGCGCTGGAGAAAGGCGCCGACGGCCTGATCGCCGTGTGCGCGGGCGCGGGCGGCCATGCGGGCCAGCTTTCGCCGATGGCCTTCATCCAGGAGATCCGCGAATTCTTTGACGGTCCGCTGGCGCTCTCCGGCGCGATCGCAAACGGCGGCGCCATCGCAGCAGCGCAGGCCATGGGCGCGGACCTTGCCTATATGGGATCGGCCTTCATCGCCTGCGACGAGGCCAATGCCATCGACGGCTACAAGGATGCCATCGTCTCCTATGGCGCCGAGGATATCGTCTATTCGAACCTCTTCACCGGCGTGCATGGCAACTATCTGAAGCCGTCCATCATCGCTGCCGGCCTCGACCCGGACAATTTGCCCGAAAGCGATCCGAGCAAGATGAATTTCGGCTCCGGCGGCAATACGGAGAAGAAGGCCTGGAAGGATATCTGGGGCTGCGGCCAGGGCATCGGCGCAGTGAAGTCGCGCGGCCCTGTCGCCGACTATGTCGACCAGTTGGAGCAGGAATACCGCGCCGCTGTCGCCAAAGTCAGCGCACCGCGCACCTGGGGCAAGGCAAAAGTGGCGGGCTGAGGCTGGCAGTATCCGGAACACGGCCCTGTCGCGGCGTCTTATTGCGCCTTGCATTTAGCCGCGAACCCAATTTTTTGCAGACGAGGATTCGCCGCCGCGCCACACGGCCGCCGGCGGGCCGGGCCAAAACCGGCAAAACAAAGGACAAGGGGTGTGCATGCAACGCCAATTCTCGACGATCACCATGGCGCTGGTGGCAAGCTTCGCTGCGGCGCTGCCGGCAACCGCCGACGAGTTGAAGGACGCAATCGAGTGCGAGCAATTCGTCGCCATGTCCGCGCGGCAGATCCCGGCGGGCCACGAATCCGAAGCTGAGGCCAAGGCGTTGAAAAACGCATGGACTACCCATGTGCGGCTCCTCTCCGGGGACGCAGAGACGCTCAACGATGAGCGCACCGCCATGAGCCAGGCGATCTTCCATGTGATCTATACCGGCGATGCCGCCGCGAAGCAGGCGCTCCTCTCGTCGGCGCAGCGCTGCAAGACTGCTCCCATGATTGAGACCTCGGTCTATCCAGTGACCACATGCGCAGCCTTCGCGAAGTATTCGCAGGAACCGGCTGAATCGACGGTTAGCCATCATGAGGCCAAGGCGCTTGGGTTCAGGGCCAGGGGCAACGAGGAACAGGCCGCAGTTGCCCAGGCGCTCGCCGAGAAGGCCCGCGAACGCGCCCGGTTGTCTTCCCGGATCCGGCATGCCTTCTTCACCGCTCAGCCAAATGCGCGCGTCGAGCCCAACCACTTCGGCATCTTCGGGGAAGGTGGCGAACCATTGCTAAACTCATGTGTCGCCTCGATGGGACTTGACGTGGAGTAGCCCCATTGGGTGAGTCTGCCCCGGTTTGGCGGATTGAATCGGAACTATCCCACACCTGATTTGCGCGCGGCTGGTGGAAACACTGGCCGCGTGTTTGTTTTTGGGGCGGGATACCCGGCAGAGTCCCGCCCGGCGCATGATTGTGCGTATGCTGATCGCATCTTTTTCTGCCTTCGACACAGCCGGCTGGCGCTGGCCGCATTTCAGCCCGCGGGAACTGGCCTGCCGGTGTGGCGGCAAGTTCTGCAAGGGCGAGTACTGGCATGAGGAGGCTTTCCTCGACGCGCTGGAGGCGTTGCGGGCGGAAATAGGCGCGCCGCTGGCGATCAATTCCGGCCATCGCTGCGACCTCTGGAATGCCTGGGTCGGCGGGGCGGCGAACTCGATGCACAAGCAGGTGGCCGCCGATGTATCGCTGGCCGGGCATGACCGTCACGCGCTGAAGGCGGCCGCGCAGCGCACCGGCTTCACCGGCTTCGGCCTCGGCACCAATTTCCTCCACATCGACCGGCGCGCCGTGCCGACGGTGTGGCTCTATCCCGGGAGTGCGAAATCATGGCGGACATAGCGGGCCTTGCGGCGAGTGCGGCCGGCGGCGGCCTGTTTGGCCTCGCCGGCACGGTGATCGGCCGGGCGGCGGGCTTCTTCGAACAGCGCTCTGCGCAGGCCCACGAACGGGCCCGCTGGACGCACGAGGGCGAGCTGCTGAAGCTGCAGATGCAGGCCCGCGCGGCCGAGAGCGAAAGTGAACTGCGCCTTGCCGAGGCGTCCGGCGCCTGGGCGGGCCTTGCCGCTTCGCTGGCGGCGGAGGCGGCCATCGGCGAAAGCTACAAATGGGTCAATGCCGTGCGGGCGCTGACCCGGCCGGTGCTGACCGTGCTGCTCTGGGCAATCACCGGGGCGGTGTTCGCCGGGGCGGATGCGGCCGGGCGGCAGGGAATCGTCGAGACGGCCACATTCGCCGCCACCGCCGCCACGCTCTGGTGGTTCGGGGACCGGGGGGCCAGACGCGAAGCGCGTTGAGCTTCCCCGCGCCCGTGATAGGCTCCCGTCAAAACGGGAGGACAGTCATGGGCACCACACTCGACCTTGCCGCCGCAGGGGCGCTTGAAACCGCCGGCGCCATCCGCTCCGGCGAGATCAGCGCGCTCGAAGCCTGCGATGCCGCCATCGCCCGGATCGAGAAGCTGGACGGGCAGATCAACGCCGTCGTGGTGCGCGATTTCGACCGGGCCCGCGAGGCGGCGAAGGCCGTGGACGCTTCACGCAAGCCGGACGATGCGCGCGCCCTGCTGGGCGTGCCGATGACGGTGAAGGAATCCAACGATGTCGCCGGGCTGCCCTCCACCTGGGGCTTCGAGATGTTCAAGGACCTGAAGGCGCCGCGCGATGCCGCCGTGGTCGAGCGGCTGAAAGGCGCGGGTGCGGTGATCCTCGGCAAGACCAATGTGCCGGTGGCACTGGCGGACTGGCAGTCCGAAAACCCGGTCTATGGCCGCACGCTGAACCCGTTCGACAAGACACGCTCGCCGGGCGGATCGTCCGGCGGGGCGGCGGCCGCGCTGGCGACGGGCATGGTGCCGCTGGAAATCGGCTCAGACATCGGCGGATCGATCCGTGCGCCCTCCCATATGTGCGGTGTGTTCGGGCACAAGCCGAGCTATGGCATCGTGCCCTTGCGCGGGCATGGCTTTCCGGGGACGGACGGTGTGGACGTGCCGCTGGCCGTGGTCGGCCCGATGGCGCGCAACACGGCCGACCTCGCCGCCACGCTGGACATCATTGCCGGGCCGGAATCAGCGGGCCTGAAGCTCGACCTGCCGCCGGCGGGCGTGTCCAGCCTCAATGGCCTGCGCGTGCGGATAATCGACCGGATGCCGGGTGTGCCCTCGGATGGCGACACGCGCGAGGCGCTGGCCACGCTGTCAGAAGCGCTCGACCGGGAGGGCGCCGCAGTTTCCATGTCCACGGATGATTTCCCGGCGCTGGAACCGATGATGGACAGCTATATCAAGATGCTGAACACCGTCATCCTGCGCGGTACGCCGGATGCGAAGCCGATCGATGCCCATACGTGGATGGATCTTGTCGACGGGCAGATGCAGGTGACGCGCGCCTGGGCGCAGGTGTTCCGCGACACGGACGTGCTGATCTCGCCGATCTTTTCAACGCCGGCCTTCCCCTATCAGAGCGAGCCGGACTGGGCCAAGCGCATGCTGCTGATCGACAATGAGCCCTATCCCTATGGCGGCCAGCTTGCCTGGGCGGCCATCGCGACCTATGCGGGCCTTCCCGCGACGGCAGTCCCTGTCGGCAAGAGCCGAAACGGGCTGCCCATCGGTGTGCAGATCATTGCCGGGCCCTATGGCGACCGCAGGTCACTTGCCGTTGCGTCGCTTCTGGAAGAGGCGGGACTCACGCTCTAAATGCATGGGATTGCACGATCCGGACAGGAGGGCCCCATGCCGACCCGTGAGACCGTCGACCGCTTCACCGCGCAGGTGCTGAGCGGCGATCATGCCGGCGCGATCCGCGACTGGTACGCCGAAGACGCCACCATGCAGGAGAACCAGGCCAAGCCCCGGCGCGGGCGCGACACGCTCATCGCGCAGGAACAGGCAACGCTCGATCGGATGGCGAGTGTGGAAACCGAATTGCTGGCCCCACCGATGATCGATGGCGACACGGTCGCCATCCGCTGGCGCTTCACCTTCCATCCGAAGCCCGGCGGCATCCTGCAGATCGAAGAGGTCGCCTGGCAGACCTGGGCCGGCGACAGGATCGCCGCCGAGACGTTTTTCTACGACCCCGCCCAAATGAAAGTCAGGAGCTGACCCGATGCCCGATACCCGCGACCGCATTCTCGTCATTGACGAGGGCACGACTTCCACGCGGGCCATCGTGTTCGACAAGGATTTCGCGCAGGTCTCCGTTGCGCAGGAGGAAGTGCCGATGACCTATCCGGAGGACGGATGGGTGGAACAGGACGGCGAGGAAATCTGGACAAAGACACTGGCCGTCTGCCGCGCCGCGCTGGAGGAGGTCGGCGGCGCCAGCCGTATCGCCGGCATCGGCATCACCAACCAGCGCGAGACAACGCTGGTGTGGGACCGGACCACCGGCAAGCCGATTGCGCCCGCTATCGTCTGGCAGGACCGGCGCACAGCTTCGGTGTGCGACGGGCTGAAAGCCGCCGGCCACGAGGCTGCCGTGCAGGCAGAGACCGGCCTGCTGATCGATCCCTATTTTTCCGGAACGAAGATCGCCTGGATCCTCGACCATGTGCCCGGCGCCCGCGCGCGGGCGGAGGCAGGCGAGCTTGCCTTCGGCACAGTGGACTGTTTCCTCATCTGGCACCTCACCGGCGGCCAGGTGCACACAACGGACGTGACCAATGCCTCACGCACGCTGCTCTACCGGCTCGGCCTTGGCGCTGAGGGCGGGTGGAGCGAGGCAATGTGCAAGCTCATCCGTGTGCCGATCAACATGCTGCCCGAGGTGAAGCCCAGTTCGGCCGTTTATGGTGAAACGAGCCTCTTCGGGCAGGCGCTGCCGATCCTGTCAGCGGCAGGCGACCAGCAATCCGCCCTGGTCGGACAGGGCTGCCTCGGCCCCGGCATGGCGAAGATCACCTATGGCACGGGCGCCTTCCTCGTCGCGAATTCCGGCGCGGAAAAGCCGGTCTCCCAGAACCGCCTACTTGGCACGGTCGGCTATGAGGCGCCGGGCGCCGGCGCGATGGCGCTGGAGGGCTCCATCTTCAATGCCGGCACGGTGATCAAATGGCTGCGCGACGATCTCGGCCTGATCGCCACGGCGGCAGAGAGCGAAGCGCTCGCAGCAGGCCTTGATGGCAATGGTGGTGTCTATGTCGTGCCGGCCTTTACGGGCCTCGGCGCGCCGCACTGGAACGCCGAGGCGCGCGGCACGATCAGTGGCCTCACCCGCGCCACCACGGCAGCGCACATCGTGCGCGCGGGCCTCGAATCGGTCGCCTATCAGACCCGCGACCTGCTGGACGCCTTCGAGGCCGACGGCGTGGAGATCCGCGAGCTACGCGTCGATGGCGGCATGGTTGGCAATGACTGGCTGATGCAGTTCCTGGCCGATATCTGCGCGCGGCCCGTGGTGCGCCCGGCCTATCAGGAAATGACGGCCCTCGGCGCGGCCGCGCTGGCGGCCATGCAGCTCGGCTGGACGGACCCGGCGGCCTGGCAGGCGCGCGACGTCGCCGGCACCCGCTTCGAACCCAAGATGCCGGAGGTCGACCGCGCCGCCCTGTTGAAGGGCTGGGCCGCCGCCATGCGCCGGACACTGGCCTGAAAGCATTGAGTTCTTGGGAAACCCTGGTGCCGCGAGAGAGAATTGAACTCTCGGCCTCATCATTACCAATGATGCGCTCTACCACTGAGCTACCGCGGCATTGCAGGTAGGGTCTGCGGCGTTTAGCTTATGCCACCGGACATGAAAAGACCGTTTTGCCGCGAATTGCACCTTCGATGACAGACAAGCCTCCCCCCCGGCCGCCGAAGAAGGACGACAAGGCCGAGCGCCGCGCCGCCGCGCTGCGGGCGAACCTGAAGCGCCGCAAGGCCGCTGCGCGCAAGGCAGGCCCATCGGAGCCCAGGGACGCGTGAGCGTGAAACTCTCCAGCCAGACCTATCTGATGGCCCCCCACCGGCAACTGGCGGACATTCTGGCTGCCGGCCGGCTTGCCGAGACGAAGCTGCCTTTCTTCGGCCGCGTGACACTGGTGACCCATCATGGCGCTGTGCAGGACCTGCTGAAGGATTCAGGCCGGTTTGCCGTGGATGCGCGCAATGCCGGGCACAAGGCCCCCTTCGCCATGCCCTTCCTGCCGAAATCCCTGAAGATCATGGCCGACAACCTTCTGTCGCTGGACGACCCGGACCATAACCGCCTGCGCCGGCTGAGCGATGCGCCGTTCCGGCGGGCCGCCATCGCCCTGCAGCGCCCCAAGGTTGAAGCGGCAGCGCACGAATTGCTGGACCGGATGGAATCGGAGGGGAATTCGGATCTCGTCTCCGGCTTCTGCCGCAAGCTGCCGCTCAGGGTGATCTACGACCTGCTGGGCTTCCGGCCGGAAACAGAGACGCGCCTGAACCGAGCGCTGGAAAATCTGATGAGTGTCGAATCCCTGCCGAAGATGCTGTACGGGATGACACGCCTCGGCAGCGTTCAGAACCTGTTGCGCGAGGAGTTCCGGGCTTTGCACGCCGCGCCGCGTGAAGGGCTCGTGTCTGAACTCGTCCATGCCGAGGCGGACGGCCACCGGATGAGCGAGAACGAACTTCTGGCCATGGTGTTCGTCCTGTTCGTGGCCGGGCATGAGACGACCACGCATCTGCTCTCCACCGGCACCTGGACCCTGTTGACGACGCCGGGCGCGGCCGACGCCGTGCGCGCCATGGACGAAGAGGCCCGCCTCGTCGCGGTAGACGAGCTGATGCGCTATTGCTGTCCGGTGCAGATGACCAAGCCGCGATTCCTGAAGGAAGACATGGAATTCGAGGGGCGCACCTTTCAGAAAGGTGACCGGCTGTTCGGATTCCTTGCTTCCGCGAATCTCGACCCGGACGAATTTCCCGACCCGCTGACGCTCGACCTTGCCCGCCGGCCGAACCGGCATGTCGGCTTCGGCACCGGGCCGCACCAATGTCTCGGCCTGCACCTGGCGCGCCTCGAAGGCGAGGTGGCGCTGGAGGCGCTGTTCTCGCGCTATCCGGACCTCGCCATTGACGGAGACCCGATGGCGGTGCGCTGGATCGCCCGCTCCGGCCTGCGCGGGCTGAAACGCCTGCCGCTGAGATTGCACGGATAGAGTCACCTGCGCGCGCGGCGGGCTGGAGCCTCCGGAATTGGAATTTCTTCCGGTCCGGCGCCGCTCAGAATGGCGTCAGGTCGAACGCCTTGCCGTAGAACACGCCGAACTTGACGTCTTCCTCATCATTCTTGTCTTCGAAGCCAAGCCGGATACCGGCCACCATGCCATCATCCTTATCGGCGACCAGATAGATTGGGACATCGAACGCGAAGTCATTCGACAACAGATCATATTCAAAGCGTGGCGCAACTGCCACTCTTGGGAACAGGTCCGATTTGTCCGCCTTGATAACTTTTCTGTACTGAGGCGCCAGAATGAACTTGTTGGCTTTTGATGGCTTCTCGAACGCGCCGGTGGCGCACGTGAGGAAATCATTGCCCGGGTCCGGATCGGTCCGGCATCGGGTAGCGGCATCGGCTGCCTTGAATGTGTGCTGGTATTGTCCCTCAAAAGAGAATGACGTTCCATGATCCGGGAAATAGATCAGGCCGGCGCCGATGGAGCCGGAAACACGCTCCGTTTCTTCCTTTTTGAACTGGGTGTCCGGAAAATAAGGATACTTGTCGTATCCGATCGACCCTGAGAACGTGACCCCGTAGCTGTTCGCGACAGTATTGTCGAAGACATATTTGGCAAATTTCGTGCGCTCATCTGACTCCATGTAGTCCTTCAGGAATTGGCCGTCCAAGGTAACGCAGGCCTCCTCTTTTCCTGGATTTGCCTCTATGCACTTTGCCAGTGCTCTTGGGACATTCGAGTAAATGTCCCTGACACGAGGTACCGTGCCAAAATAGGTTGTGTACCGGAGTTCGGCTTTGGTGCCGGTTGCCAGTCCGTCCAGGGTGGCAAAATCCGTATCCCCATTTTTGTTGGTGGGCACCGACAGGCTGGCCGTGGTGACATATTGTTGGTATCTTGTCGTTTGATCCAGGCATCGATCATCGACGCGCACCGTGTCTCCGTCAGCAAGCGCACAATCGGGTGCATTGAAACTCGAGCTGCTAAGGCCAATCGCCACCCGGCCATTATCGTTGCTGGCGGATATTCCGACCTCAGACAGTTTGCTTCTCCGTGCCGTACCAAAACTTCCATCAACGAATGCAGGGATGGGTTCTTTCTGTGTTGCCGCGGTATCCTTAAAGGTCGCAATAGCGGAGATTGAGGAGTCCTTGTCTGCGTGCTTGTCCAGAAACGCTGTCAGAGCCGAAGGTTCAATTTTGCGGTCCTCAGTCAACACGATGACCGGCTCAATGGGGGCTTCCGACGCGGCCGGTATATCTGTCAGTGATTGGACCAGTTCTGCCAGTTTTTCATTCTGGGCACGGAGCGCATTGATCTGGGCTTCCAGTTCCTCGATCCGCGCGGAATTCTCGGAGGCTGTTTGCGCCAGCGCAGGCTGACCGAATTGGCTCAGTCCAAATGCCAGCGCGGCAAGCATTAAAATGCGGTACATTCTGGTATCCTCGTATGAGTGACCTAGTTCGCAGGCTTGTCCGACTTCTTCCGGATCGAAATCTTGCTGGCGCTCAGCCAGGCCGATTCCCCGGTCGGAATCTTGGTTTCGAGATCGCTGAAATCGGTCCAAGACGGTTTGCCGGACGGCGTACACACATAGACACCGAAATCCTTGTGGACCGCCTCAAACTTGACGGATGCCTTGTTGCCGGAATTTCCGATGCAAACCACGACCACGTCATAGCAGCCGTCCTGTTCGATATTGATGGCGATGGGTTTGCGGTCCTGAAAGTTCGTACTTCGCCCCTGAATGCTGAAAACGATTGTGGCGCCCTTCGAAACCGTAGGGGTGATCTTCAACTTTCTGAGTTCCGTCATTCCATCCTCCCAACCTAAGAGAGAACTCTATCACGTTGACAGGTGTATTAAAACTTCCCCTTTGGGTTTTCTTGGGAGGCGCCCGGCACATGCCCGAAGGGGCCGGGCGTGCATTGAGCATCCGGCGCACAAGGGATCGCGTCGCGCGCGGTCCCTCCACAATTGCCTGTCGGCAGGATATCAATTCCGCCCATGACACAGACCCCCACCCGCAAGCCCATCGCGATTGGCACGGACCATCGCGGTGTCCCGTTGAAAGATCGCCTGAAAGCCTGGCTGCAGGCGAATGGCTATGCGGTCACCGATTGCGGCGCCGATGCCGGGGATGGGCGCGTGGATGCGATGGATTATGCGGTCCGTCTGGCTGGCGAAATCGGGGCCGGCCGGTCAGACTTTGCCGTGGGCATTTGCGGCAGCGGCCAGATGATGGCGATCACGGCGAACCGATTCCCGTTCATCCGGGCCACCCTGCTGCATATGGTGGACGAGGCCCTCGGCGCGCGCCGGCATGGGGATGCGAACATGCTGGTCCTCGGCGCCGACGCGCTGGACGGCGCGGTGGCGGAGGAGATGCTGAAGGTGTTCCTCGAAACCGCGGCAGAAGGCGGCCGATATGGCGAGCGGCGGGAGCGGTTGGCGCGCCTCGATGTGTCGAAGCTGCCGGGTGGGGCCGGGTGACGTTGGCGGCGCCGGGCCACCTGCTGAAACCTGCTGAAAATCAACACATTCCGGCCCTCCCAAAACCGCGAAGCAGGGTATAAGAGCCCCCATGGACAGACTCGTTATTCAAGGCGGCACGCCCCTCAATGGCCGCATCCCGATCTCCGGTGCCAAGAACTCGGCGCTGAAGCTGATGGTCTCATGCCTGCTGACAGACCAGCCCGTCACGCTCACCAATATGCCGAGCCTGGCGGATACGCGCTTCCTGGCGCAGCTCCTGGAAACGCTCGGCGTCGAGGTCTACTGGCCGAAGGGCGAGTCGACCTGCCATCTCAATGCTGCGGAGCTGAAAAGCACGATCGCGCCTTATGACCAGGTGCGGAAGATGCGGGCGAGCTTTAACGTGCTCGGCCCTCTGATCGCCCGTTCCGGCCATGCGACGGTCTCGCTGCCCGGCGGTTGCGCCATCGGTGCCCGGCCCGTGGACCTGCACCTGCAGGCGCTGGAGGCCCTCGGTGCGGACCTGAAGGTCGAGCAGGGCTATGTGAAGGCCGCCGCCATCCACGGTCTCACCGGCGCGCACATCAACTTCTCCATGCCGAGTGTCGGCGCGACTGAGCATGCCATGCTCACCGCCACGCTGGCCAAGGGCGTGACCATCCTCGAAAACGCCGCGCGCGAGCCGGAGATCGAGGACCTTGCCAACTGCCTCAATGCCATGGGCGCCGAGATCACCGGCGCCGGCACGGCCGTCATTCGCATCAAGGGCGTCGAGGCGCTGAACGGCACGACCTATCCCGTCATGGCAGACCGGATCGAGGCGGGCACCTATGCCTTTGCGGCGGCCGCTGCCGGCGGGGACGTGACGCTGGACGGTTGCCCGGTCGAGGCGCTGGGCGCGATGATTTCCAAGCTGCGAGAGGCGGGCGTGACCGTGGATGCCGACGAGGCCGCCCACACGCTGCGCATCCGCCGCAACGGCTCGCGCCTCAAATCCGTGAACGTGTCGACCCAGCCGCATCCCGGCTTTCCGACAGACCTGCAGGCCCAGTTCA
>JAGQRO010000283.1 GCA_020425315.1 Hyphomonas sp.
CAAGGATGCCGCCGCGCGGATCGCCAAGGCGGTGAACCTGCTGAAGGCGGGCAAGCTGGACCGGCTCTACATGGTCGGAGGCCACCGGCCGCAGGAGGGCTGGCTCGGCAGCCAGGAAATGGCGCTGATCGCGGCGCGCGGTTCCGGCCTCGGCGGGCGCATCTCCGCCGATGTGGAAAGCCGCGACACGATCTCCGGCCTGAAAAACCTCGCCCGCGATGCCAAGACGCGCGCGCCGGACGAACTGGTCTTCGTGTCCAACTGCATGCAGCTCGTCCGCGCCAAGACGATCTACAACCTGCAGCCGGATCATCAGCCGAGAGTGCTGGGCGTCTGCCCGCCCGGTGACCCGAACCCGATCGACATCTGGCGCCGCGCCCATTACGAAGCCGGCGCCTGGGTGCTGCTGGCCCTGCCCGAGGAATGGCAGGACGCGGTGCTGGACCGCCTGCGCGGCGATACCGGCGAGGACAGCGAAGCGCCTGCCGCCTAGGCCGCCGGCGCCTTGCCGCCCGGAATGCGCAGCACCTGGCCGGGATAGATCTTGTCCGGATCGCTCAGCATCGGCCGGTTGGCCTCGAAGATCTCCGGATACTTCATCGCATTGCCGAGATAGACCTTGGCAATCTTCGAGAGCGAGTCGCCCTTCTTCACCGTGTAGAAGACCGAGGCGTCTCCGGCCTCATCCGTCTCGACCGCCGTGGCGTCCACTTCCGCGACGCCGCCGATATTGCCCGATGTCAGGATCACCTTCTCCAGAGTCGCCTGGTCCGGCACCTTGCCTTCCAGCTTCACCGTCTCGCCCTCGACCATCACGCGATAGTCGCCGCCGAGGCCCATATTCTCCGCTTCCTTGCGGATGGCTTCGGCTTTCTGCTCGGCTTCGGCCTTCTTCTTCTTGTCGTCATCCCCGTCGAAGACGTCCACGATGGCCTTCAGGTTTCGCTTCTGCAGGTCGACATAATTCTGGCCGGCATCCTTCAGGAACTTGAACACGCCCATGAGTTTCTCCTTCTGATCTGCGCCAACCCTAATGTGAAAAAACATGCCCGTCAGGCGCGAATCCCATGAAACGAAATGAAACTGGCTGCATTCTCCGCAGGCATGGATGTTGCAAAATTTTCACGTGTGCGCCAAACCCGGCACAGCGAAATTCTAGGCGACCCCTTCAGAAGTAGAGGCAAAAATGAGCGAATCCGTAGCGATCCTTGCAGAACTCGGGATCAAGCCGAAGTCCGTCCGCAAAAACTGGAACGAAGCGCGTCTCTATGAAACGAGCGTTGCAAATGGGGAATCCCGCATTGCCGCCGGTGGCGCGCTTGTTGTTGAAACAGGTCAGCACACCGGTCGTTCGGCCAAGGACAAATTCACCGTTCGCGATGAAACCACCGAGGATACGGTCTGGTGGGATAACAACTCCTCGATCACGCCGGACCAGTTCGACGCCCTGCTGGAAGACTTCTCCGCCCACCTCGCCGGCCAGGATGTGTTCGTACAGGAACTGTTCGGCGGCGCAGACCCGGCCCATCGCCTGCCGGTCACGGTCGTCACCGAATTTGCCTGGCATTCGCTGTTCATCCGCCACCTGCTGCGCATTCCGAACGCGAAGGAATACGAAGCTTTCAAGACCGAATTCACCATCATCAACTGCCCGAGCTTCAAGGCAGATCCGAAGCGCCACGGCACGCGTTCCGAAACCGTCATCGCGGTGAACTTCGCCAAGCGCATGGTGCTGATCGGCGGCACGTCCTATGCCGGCGAAACGAAAAAGTCCGTGTTCACCGCGCTTAACTATTACCTGCCGGTCAAGGGCGTGATGCCGATGCACTGCTCGGTCAACACCTCGCCTTCCGAAGACGCGGCGATCTTCTTCGGCCTCTCGGGCACCGGCAAGACGACCTTGTCGGCCGATGCCAGCCGCATCCTGATCGGCGACGACGAGCATGGATGGT
This sequence comes from Hyphomonas sp., assembly GCA_020425315.1. Taxonomy (GTDB): domain Bacteria; phylum Pseudomonadota; class Alphaproteobacteria; order Caulobacterales; family Hyphomonadaceae; genus Hyphomonas. The sequence continues at coordinate 1,953 of JAGQRO010000283.1, forward strand.
CCGACAACGGACTGTTTAACTTCGAAGGCGGCTGCTACGC
>JAGQRO010000284.1 GCA_020425315.1 Hyphomonas sp.
CGGGCAGGACCAGTACGTCCTCCGGCAGGCGGGCCAGCAGCTTCTCGCAGCTCGACATCCAGTCCAGCAGCGGGTTCGCCCCCGGCTCGGTCGGATGCACGGAGACATTGGACGAAATGCGCGGCAGCAACTGGTCACCGGAGATGATGATGTTGCGCGCCGGGCAGTAGAGGCAGGAATGCTCAGGCGAGTGGCCATTGCCGGAGATCACTTCCCAGGTTTCGCCGCCCATCTCGAATGTGTCACCATCGCTGAGGCGGTGGAAGGCATCCGGCAGCTGGGTAATCGCCCGGCCGAAGCCGCCAAAGCGCTTCTTGTAGTCCTCCAGCGCCGCCTCGCCCCAGCCGGCGCGGCGGTAGAATTCGGTGCCGGCCTCCGGAGCTTCGCGGCCGGTATCGGCCACCAGCATGCGGCAGGTCGTGTATTCGAGGCGGCTGATCCAGAGTTCCGCCTGGTATTTCCGGCAGAGCCAGCCGGCACTGCCGATATGATCGGGGTGCATGTGGGTGACGATGACCCGTTTCAGGGGCTTCGCCGGTGTCACGCGGGAGCCCAGAATTTCCCGCCAGGCAGACTTGGTGTCCGGCATCGGCATGCCGGTATCGACGATGGTCCAGCCATCACCGTCATCGATCAGCCAGACATTGATGAACCTCAATGAGAACGGCAGCGACAGCCGGATCCACTGGATCCCCGGCGCGACTTCCATCATCTCGCCATGGCCCGGCGCCACCTCCCCGTGGGGGTATTCCAGGCCCGGCCGGCGGGGCGTTTTCGTTGTGAAACCATCCATATAATCAAGGATACGCTTGTCGGGGAAACCGTCGAGCCATCACGCCGGGTCAGGCGATGGCAGCGCCTGAAGGATGCCCGCAACGAGGTCAGCCGGGGCCAGCGTGCCGTCGACGCGGAGGACGCCCGCCGGCACTTTCAGCGCCGCAAGCTGGCTTTCCAGCAGGCTGACCGGCATGAAATGGCCCTCGCGGCTCGCCATGCGGTGCGCTAGCTGGTCTTTCGGGACTTCCAGCCACACGAAGCGGACGGTCCGGGCGCACTGATCCTGCAGCGCGCCCTGAACGAAGCCGGTGAGGGCGGAACAGGCGAGCACGACGCGCGGAGCGGTTTCTGCATTGGCCGCTGCAGACAAGGCAGTGACCCAATCGACCCGGTCGGCATCAGTCAGCGGCGTGCCGGCGGTCATTTTCGCCCGGTTCGCATCGGAATGATGGTCATCGGCCTCGATGAAGGGCCAGCCGCCAGACGCAGCGAGCGCGCGGCCGGTGGTCGTCTTGCCGCTGCCGGCGACACCCATCACGACGATGATATCCTTCATTTCACGGGGGACCGTTTGCGGGGGCCGAGCTTGGTGCGCTTGAATTTCGCGCCCTTGGTGGGATCGACGCGTTTCTCCGGCGATTTCGGCCCACCGCTACGGGCGGGCGGCTTGCCGCCGGAAGCGCGGGGGCCGGGCTTGCTGCTGCCCCCAGCGCGGGGACCGGCCGGACGTTTGCCGTCCCGGCGGGGCGGCTGCTTTTCCTCGGGCTTTTCCGTGCGCGGCGGACGCGGCGCGCGCGGCTGGGGCGCCTCGCCCGCAAGAAGCGCCTCACGCTCGCGGCCCCCTAGCGGGCGCCATTTGCCTTCCGGCAGGCCGGCAAGTTCGACCGCGCCGATGCGCACGCGCACCAAGTCCACGACACGCAGCTCGACCAGCTGGCACATGCGGCGGATCTGGCGGTTGCGCCCTTCCCGCAGCACGATGCGCAGCTCCTGCGCCTTCACCTGCTCCACATCCGCCGGCTTCAGCTTGCGTCCGTCCAGCTCCAGGCCATGGCGCAACAAGGCGAGCTTGTCCGCCGTCACATCGCCCTTCACCTTGACCATGTATTCCTTGTCGACGGTGCTTTCAGGGCCGATCAGCGCCTTCGCCAGCACGCCGTCTTCCGACAGGATCAGGAGGCCCCGGCTGTCCTTGTCGAGCCGGCCGAGCGGGGCGAGCTTGTTGTAGCGGCCCGGAATGGCGTGGGCTTTCCCTGACAGCGTCTCCTTCGAGATGATGCGGACGGCCGGAATCTCGCCCGGCTCCGGCGTGCCGGAGACATAGCCGACCGGCTTGTTGAGGATCACGGTCAGCTTGTTGTCGAGCTGGCGGGTCGCCTTCTGCAGCAGCGTCAGCATCTGGCCCTGCTCGATCTTCTGGCCCGGCGTTACGGCGACGCCGTCCACTTTCACGAGGCCGCGCTCGATCAGCGCGTCGGCCTCGCGGCGCGAGCACACGCCTTCCTCGGCGAGCCATTTGTTGATGCGCAGTGGCTCGGCGCCTTCGTATGTCCGGGTCCATGCCATGGGGGCTGCCTTCCTGCCGCGTCTGCGCTCCTCATAAAGGCGGGGATAATGGGCCGCAACAGGCGGGCACAACCGAGCCTGAAACAGTCCGGAAAAAAGTCCGTAAACGGTCCGCAGCCAGTCCGGACACGAGGCGAAAAGTCCGAAACTCCTGACCGCTTCCGGTTCCCGGTCGACACCGGAGCGTGCCTGACGCATAAGCCCGCCTCCATGACCCTGCGCGCCGCCCCATCCCTGGCCTTTGCCCTGCTGCTCCTTGGCACAACCCTCGGCCTTGCCGGGACAGACCTTGTGCTGCCCGCGGTGCCCGGCCTGCCGGAGGCCCTGGGCGGTACGGCGGCGATGGCACAGCTGGTGCTCGCCGCCTTCGTGGCGGGCGGCTGCATTGGCCTGATCCTGTTCGGTGAGCTTGGCGCGCGGATGGACCAGCGCGGCCTGCTGGTGGGTAGTCTCATCGCCTATGCGGCGGTGTCATTTGCCTGCACGCTGGCGCCGAGCCTGCCGGCGCTTGTGGGGCTGCGCTTCCTGCACGGCCTGTCAGGGTCTGCAGCAGCCGTGTTCGCGCCCGGCATGATCCGCGCGATGTTCAGCGAGGCCAAAGCCGTCCGCGCCATCGGCCTGATGGGCAGCATCGAATCGCTGGTGCCGGCGCTGGCACCCGTGGCGGGCGTGTGGCTGCTGGCGGTCTCGGACTGGACGGGATCGTTCCATGTCATCGCCGCGCTCAGCCTTGCCGTGGCCGGCCTGATCGCGGCGCTGCGCAGTTCCCTGCCCGCCCCGCCGCCGACACGCGGGACAGGCAGTTATGTCCGTCTGCTGACGAATTCCACATTCCTGCGCTATGGCCTCAGCCAGGCCTTCACGCTGGGCGGCCTGCTGATCTTCGTGTTCGGTGCCCCGGCCGTGCTGACCAAGGCGCTTGGTGCCGATCTTGACGCCTTCATCATCATGCAGCTCGCCGGCATCGCCTTCTTCATCCTCGGCGCCAACATTGCCGGCCGGCTGGCCGACAGGTTCGGGGCAGAGCGGATGATCCTGTTCGGCACGGCGCTGTCAGCGCTTGGCCTGCTCGGCCTGCTCGCCTATGGCCTTGGCGGTGGCACGGACACGCGCATCATTGCCACGCTGTTCGTGCCGGTAAATCTCGGCCTCGGCCTGCGCGGCCCGCCGGGCTTCTTCCGCGCCATCCTCGCCTCGAACGGAGACGATGCGCGCGGCGCAGCGCTGGTGATCCTGTTCATCCTTGCGACGACGGCGACGGGCACCGCAATTGCCGCGCCCTTCGTGACAGTGGGCCTCGCCCCGCTGGCCGGTGTGGCGGCTTGTGTGTCCTGCATCTCCGCAGCGCTGCTGCTGACGCTGCCGAAGCTTCCGGCCTGACCTTAGAGCGGCCCTAGCCGGCGCAGTGCCCGGCCAGGTATTTCAGGGCGTCTGCCAGCAGGCCGGATTCGGCTGCTTCGTCGCGCACGGTGAAATTGTCGCCGGGAAGCATGGCATTGAAATTGCCGCCCATCGTGGTTTCCATCGGGAACACGGTCGCTTCGCCAACCGACCAGAACTTCACGCCGCCGATATGGTCGACCTGCACCTTGGCCGGGTCGATCAGCCCGACATCATAGGTCGTGACCACAGTCTTCTTGAGTTCGTTCTCCTCGGAATAGTCGGACGTGGTCTTGACCAGTGTGCACGTGTCCGGCGCACTGATCTCGATCTTGTAGTAGGACCCGTTGTAAAATGGCTTGCTCTGCGTTTCGGTGACAGTCGTGATGTAGTCGACCGCTTCATCCGGCCCCGAAAACGATTCCGCCAGCGCTGCCCCTGACAGGAAAAGCGCGCCGCCGACAGCAGCAATGGCAACAGATTTCAAATGCGTGATCATGGATGTCCCCTCGTCGTTTCGCTGGGATGGTTGGGGAATCCGTCACTTTTGGCAAGCCTCGGCGGCACCCGGCAATTGATACCCGGCACAAGTCCGTGCACAACGGGCGCGAAAGTACACCACCGGCAGGGCCCATGATCACCGACATCGAGGATTACTTCACCAGGGGCTGCGGGCGGTGCGAGCGGTTTGCCACGCCGGATTGCTCGACGCGGCAATGGGAGAGCGGCTTGAACGCGTTGCGCCGCATCTGCCTCGAGGCCGGGCTCGCCGAGGCGGTGAAATGGGGCCATCCCTGCTACCTGCACCGTGAACGGAACATCGCCATCATCGGCGCGTTCCGCGGAGACTTCCGCCTCAATTTCTTCAACGCCGCCCTGATGAAAGACTCCGAAGGCGTGCTGGAAAAGCAGGGGCCGAATACGCAGCATGCCGGCATGATCCGGTTCACGGCCAATGGGCAGGTGGACGCGATGGCGCCGGTGGTCCGGGCCTATCTTGAGGAAGCCATGGCCTACGCCGAAGCAGGCATCCTGCCGCCGAAAGTGACTGGCGATATTGTCTTGCCGGAAGAACTGGTCGAAGCGATGGATGCCGACCCGGAACTCGCCGAAGCCTTCCACGCCCTGACGCCCGGCCGGCAAAAGAGCTATGTGATCAATTTGAATGGCGCGAAGCAGGCGGCCACGCGCATCGCCCGCATCGCAAAGTTCCGCGACAAGATTCTCACCGGCAAGGGCGCAACCGAACGCTAAGCCCGGTCAGATCCCGAACAGCGCCTCGCTGCCGGCCAGGAAGGTCGCCCCGCCTTCGGTGATGCCGGCGACACGGCCGGGAGCGGAGGCGAGGGCGGTTTCGGCGAAGAAGCCGGCAAGCGCCAGGTAACGGGCCCGCGCGGTCGGATCCTCGCCGCGCGCCGCCGTGGCCGCCTTGGTCAGGAAATGCCCGCCAATGACATCGCCGGCGAGGGCGAGATAGGCCGTCGCGCCGGCCAGCGCCTTGTCCTGATCGCGTTCCTTCATGGCGGCGAGCATCCAGTCCGTCGCCTCGCGCAGGGCATCGGCACCGGCCCGCAGGCGGTCGGCGATCTGGACGAGTTGCGGCTCGTTCGTGGCGCGCGCTTCGCGGATGGTGGCGTCGATATCGCCCAGCATCAGGCGCATGGATTCGCCATTGGTGCCGGAGAGCTTGCGGCCGACCAGGTCAATCGCCTGGATGCCATTGGTGCCCTCATAGATCGGCATGATGCGCGCATCGCGATAGAGCTGTGCCGCCAGTGTCTCGTTCATGAAGCCCATGCCGCCATGGATCTGCACGCCCATGGAGGCGACCTCCACGCCCATATCGGTGGACCAGGCCTTGGCGATGGGCGTCAGCAAATCCTCGCGCAGCTTGGCGGCATGGCGCGCCTGCTCGTCCGGTGCGGAGACGGCAAGGTCTGCCGAGACGCCACAGGCATAGCAGATGGCCCGGGCGGCGGCGACGCGGGCGCGCATGGTCGTCAGGGTACGGCGCACATCGGCATGGTGCAGGATCGGCGAGGCGCCCTCGACGCCGGGCGCCTTGCCCTGCTTGCGCTCCTGCGCATAGGCAAAGGCTGCCTGATAGGCCGCCTCGGCCACGGCAACGCCTTCGAGGCCGACATTCAGGC
>JAGQRO010000285.1 GCA_020425315.1 Hyphomonas sp.
GCTGGCAGTTCAGCTTGCCGTCCATAACATTGAACTGGAACAGGCAATGGCAAGGCGGCAGGGCCATCTCGTTCACGTCGGCCGGGTTCCAGGCCGACACGATCAGGCGCCGCGAATTCGGATTCGTCTTGATCTCGTCCAGCACCCACTGGATCTGGTCGATCGTGCGCCCGTCGGGGGCGGCCCAGCTGCGCCACTGCTTGCCATAGACCGGGCCAAGGTCGCCATGCTCGTCGGCCCACTCGTCCCAGATCGAGACTCCGTTCTCTTTCAGGTATGCGATGTTCGTATCGCCCTTCAGGAACCAGAGAAGCTCCACGATGATGGAGCGCAGATGTAGCTTCTTGGTGGTGACGAGCGGAAAACCGTCCTCAAGATTGAAGCGAAGCTGTCTTCCGAACACGGCGCGCGTTCCCGTCCCGGTACGGTCGGCACGCTCAAAACCGGTCTCCAGGGCGTCCTGCAGCAGGCACAGATATTGCTTCATGAATCTCTCGGCGTTTCGAATCGGGAACCGCGCACTCATACCACAGAGTGGCGGGCAGAGGCCAAGAATGGACTCACCGATCCCGGAAACGCTGTAAAATCAGGCGCTTGTCGCCGGGGCTGGGGGGCCCCATAAACCTGCCGGGCACCGTTATGGTGAACCCGGTGTTTCGCGATTCGTTCAGACTTGAACAAAAGGTGAAACGAGCCGTCAAAATTTTACGATCAAATCTCACCGAAACCGGGACACATCTTAACACCCGGGGCAACAGATGGTGAGCAAAATGGCGTACAGGGACAATGCGTCGAACCGGCAGAAGGCAGGGTTCCTCCGGGACCGCCGGGGCAATGTGACGATCATTGCGGCAGTCACGATGTTTCCGATCATGGCCGTGTCCGGCCTGGCGGTGGACTTCCGTACCACTCAGAACCGTATCGATGCGGTACAGGCGGCGCTGGACGCGTCCGTGCTGGCCGCCGCGCGGGCCCTGCAACAGGGCGAACCGATCGCCGACGTCAAACAGGACGTCGCCGATGTGATGACCAAGATCACCTCGGTCACCGGAACGGGCCTGACCTGCCGGGGCGACGAAGCCTATATCCCGGCCGACAAATCCAGCGTCTATGCCGAATATTTCTGCACGCAGGAAACCAGCCTGTCGGCCATGTTCGGCATGGAGGAACTCGATTTCTCGGTCGAGGCGCGCGCCGTGTACGGAACGATTGCCGATGCCTGCATCCTGGCGCTTGGCCCGATTGCACCGGAAGGCGTGCGCGTCTCCGGCTCGGCCGTCGTCAACACGGATGGCTGTTCGGTCGTCTCGAACGTGGCCGGCCCGTACAGTGTGACGGTCGGCGGTTCGGGCTATCTCGAAGCCAGCTGCGTGCATGCGGCCGGTTCCATCGGCGACCTTGCGGCGATCAATACGACGCGCTGTCCGGCGCCGGTGCCGAATGACGGCAAGATCCGCGATCCTTACGAGGACATCGATGTGACGGCCAATGTCTCGGCGATGCCGTGCCAGAAGGCGGAGAAGATCTCCAAATTCGTCTACCGCCTGCCGGCGGGCCGCTATTGCGGCAGCGACATCAAGATGAATGACACGATCCTGCTCGACGATGGCGGCACCTATTATTTCGACGGCGTCGATCTCGACATGCACTCCTCCTGGGCGTCCCTGACGGGCGAGCATGTCACGCTGGTGTTCATGAATGGCGGCGAGTTCAGCAATGCCAATGGCGGCACGGTGAACATTTCCGCCCCGATCAGCGGCGACTGGGCCGGCATCCTGATGTATGGCGATCGCGATACCGCCCCGCCCTATGCCTCGATGAAGATCACCGGCAACATCGCCTCCACGCTGACCGGCGCGCTCTATTTCCCGAAGACGGATATCGAGTTCCGCGGCACATCGGACGTGGCCGACGCCTGTACGCAGATCGTCGCCCGGTCGATCGATTTCGGCGGCGACTCGAATTTGCGCTCGAAGTGCGAATTCGCCGGCGTGCGCGGATTTGGCCCGAACAAGGACATCTACCTGGAACTGTAGGGAGCGGGTCGGCGCCTGCCGGTTAACGTGGTCTTTCCGCCGGCCCCGGAATTTCCGGGCCGGCGGGAAGGCCGCTGCAACCGATCCTGGAGTAGAAGAAGGGCTTCGGTTGACTTCGGTTGAATCTGTGTCGTGGGGACGCGTTATGGTTCGCATAAATATTGATGAGCTTCGCGCGATCGGGAATCGCACTTTCCGGTCCGAAGGCGGCAACGTCACGGTGCTGATGGCCTTTGTCGTCACGGCCGTGATCGCCCTTGTCGGCGTCGCGCTCGACCTCGAATTCACGATCCGCCAGAAGAACAAGGTCCAGCACGCCCTGGACTCCGCCGTTCTCGCCGGCTCGCTCGACCGCCAGAACGGGGCGACTGACAGCGCCATCATCGCGGACGTGCGCAATTATGTGGAATCCCTGATCGACACGGCCGGCGGCAACATCTCCTGCGGCGAAGTGGCCGTCATCATCGATGATGAGAGCGAGGATATCGGGGCGTCCGTCACCTGTGTCCAGCCGACCTTCATTTCCGGCCTCATCGGGCAGGACCATCTGAACTTCACCGTTTCCACCACCTCGACCTATTCGATCGGCAAGGTGGACGTGTCCTTCGTGTTCGACGTGTCGGGCTCGATGAATTCCTATAACCGCCTCAACCTGTTGAAGACGGCGGCCGTTGCGGCCTTTGACGAATTGCTGCCCGATACCGAGCGCGAAGGCACGATCCGGGTTGCCATCGCGACCTATAACAATGCCGTCAATGCCGGGTCGTATGTGAACGATGTCACCAATTCGATCACCATCAATACCGAGACGTCGAACTCGGCGGCCCTGTCGAATTACAACAACTATAACGGCCGGCGCATGTATGACGGCGCCACGGGCAAGCGCTTCTTCTATTACCAGACCGGCACCTGCAACGATTCGGCGCCGTGCGACCGCTATGACGACTGGGACTGGCACCCGGCCCACCAGCTCTATGAGAATGTCGCCACCGATTCCACCTGCGTGTTCGAACGCACGGGCGCGCAGGCCGATACCGATGCGGCGCCGGGCTCCAATGCCTGGATCGGCATGGGCAACCCGGCCTGGAACTTCTACTCCAATGACCGCAACAAGTATGATGGCTGGGGCGAGGTCCAGTGGGGCAATGCCGACGCCAGTTCCGATGGTGCCTTCTCCAACAGTTTTGCGCGCTGCGAGAATTCGACGCCTGTTCCGCTTACGGACAACAAGGCGGCGCTGAAGGCGCACGTCAACAGCCTCACCGCCGGCGGCGGCACGGCCGGCCATCTCGGCATCGCCTGGGGCTGGTATCTCATTTCGCCGAACTGGTCGTCGATCTGGCCGACCGCCTCTGCGCCGTGGTCCTATGACGAACCGGACAGTATGAAAGTCCTGGTGCTGATGACCGATGGCGACTTCAACTCCTCGCACCCGTCGGCCTCGGGCGGCTCGTTCGACCAGGCCATGGATCTCTGCGACTCGATGAAGGCCTCGCCCTCCAAGGTTCAGGTCTATACGGTCGGCTTCCAGGTGCCGAGCAATGTGCAGAAGACCGGCGACGGGCGCACCATTCTCGAATATTGCGCCACCAGCCCGGCCTTCGCCTATTCGGCCGCCGACGGCGACGAACTGCTCGACGTCTACAAGGAAATCGCCCAGCAGATTTCGCAGCTGCGCATCAAGGAATAGGGCTCAGCCCTCCGGCGTGACCGTTCCGTCCTCGACGCGCAGGCATTGCGCCCGCGCGCCGAAGGCTTCGAACAGGAATTTCTCCGTCCCCGTCAGCCAGGCCTGACCGCCAAGGGCCGCCAGTTCGTCGAACAGGGCGGCGCGCCGGTCGGGGTCTAGATGCGCGGCCGCCTCGTCCAGCAAGAGGAGGGGCGGGGGACCATCACGCTCGGTCTTCAGCGCCGTTGCCGAGGCGAGGATGAGGCCGATCAGCAGCGCCTTCTGCTGGCCCGTGGAAGCGTCCTTGGCCGGCGCGCCGGTCGGGCGGTGGATCACGGCAAGGTCTGAGCGGTGCGGCCCGTCAATCGTGCGCCCTGCCGCCATGTCGCGCCGGCGGGTGGAGCGGAACGTGTCGACCAGTTTGTCGAAGATGTGCCGGAAATCCTCGCCCTTCATCGCGGCGGTCTCGGCCTCGCCTTCCAGCGTCACGTCCGCCTTCGGGAAGTGCCCTTCCGGGCGCGCCTCGATGGCCGCCTGCAGGGACTCGATCACCTGCGCGCGATTGATGGCGATCTCGGCGCCGCTCTCGGCGAGCTTCACTTCGATCGAGTCCGCCCAGGCCGGATCGACATGGCCGCGCTCCAGGAGCGCATTGCGCTCGCGCATGGCCCGCTCATAGCGGCTGGACGCGGTGGCATGGGCCGGGATGTGCGCCAGTACCAGCCGGTCGAAGAAGCGCCGCCGGTCGCTGGTGCTGCCGCGGAACACGCCGTCCATGTTCGGCGTCAGCCAGACGATGCGGATGATGTCGGCAAGGTCTGTCGCGGTGGAGGGCGCCCCGTCGATGCGCACCACGCGCTTGGCGCCGGGGCCGCTCATATCCAGCGTCACGCCCACCTTGCGCTCGTCCGCCAGCGTCGCCGCCACGGTCCAGCCGCCGGTGGTGCCGGTGCGCGCCATTTCCGGCAGGGTGGAGGATCTGAGGCCACGCCCCGGCCCCAGCTGGCTGACGGCTTCGAGCAGGTTCGTCTTGCCGGCGCCATTGGCGCCATAGAGGCAGACATGCCGGCCATCCAGCGGCAGGGTCAGCGACGCATAATTGCGGAAGTCGGTCAGCGACAGTCTCGTGAGTGCGGTCATGTCGTCCTGCGGGCGTGCCCGCCCCGGCCTACACCCTCAGCGGCATCAGCACGTAGCGGGCGGAATCGTCGTTCGGGTCCAGCACCAGGGCAGGCGAGGCCGGATCGTTGAACATGAACTCGGCTTCCGGCGCTTCGATCTGGGCGGCGATGTCGAGCAGGTATTTGGCGTTGAAGCCGATCTCCATCGGATCGTCGCCATAGTCGGCTTCGAGTTCCTCATTGCCGACGCCGGTCTCGGCACTGTTCACCGCCAGGGTGAGCTTGCCCTCGCCCAGCGACATCTTCACCGAACGCGAGCGCTCGGCCGACACGGTGGCAACGCGGTCGACAGCGGCCTCGAAGGCCTTGTTGTCGATGCTGAGCTTCTTGTCGTTCCCCTTCGGGATGACGCGCGCATAGTCCGGGAAGGACCCGTCGATCAGTTTCGAGGTCAGCGTCGCGCGCCCGGCATGGACGACGATCTTGGTGTCGGAGATTTCCACATTCACCGGCCCGTCGAGGCCGTCGATCAGGCGGCGCGTCTCGCCCACGGCCTTGCGCGGCACGATCACGCCGGCGAGTTCCTCGGCGCCCTTGGGCGCTTTCGTTTCAGCCAGCGCCAGGCGGTGGCCATCGGTGGCGACGGCGCGCAGCACCGGCTTGCCGTCATCGGTATTGGTGCCGTGCAAATAGACGCCGTTGAGATAATAGCGCGTCTCCTCGGTGGAGATGGCAAAGCGCGTCTTGTCGATCAGGCGGGCGAGTTCCTTGGCATCGACCTGGAACTTGGTCGCTTCCTCGTCCACCGCCATGGTCTGGAAGTCGGAGGCGGGCAGGGTGGGCAGCTCAAAGTGCGAGCGCCCGGCGGTGATGGAGAGGCGCTGGTTTTCCGGCTGCAGCTCGAGTTCCACATCGGCGCCGGCGGGCAGCTTGCGCACCACGTCGAACAGCGTGCCGGCCGGGGCGGTCACGGCGCCTTCGCGGGCGGTCTTGGCGGCGGCGGAGTCGACCGCCTCGATGTCGAGGTCTGTGGCGGTCAGGCGCAGCGAGCCCTTGGAAGCCTGCAGCAGCACATTGGAGAGGATCGGGATCGTGTTGCGCCGCNNGCCGCTCGACAACGTTCTGCACATGCGAGAGTGCGTTGAGGAGGTCGCCACGTTCAATCGTCAGTTTCATCGTCTGGTCCGTCCATCCCGGCCGGCTTGCGGTGCCGGCCGATAAACCCTTGTTCTCTTGTTTCCGGCTGCTTGCCTGACGGAGGACCCGTACAGGGAATCAGCCCGCTCCCCCCGGGGAACGGGCTGTGAACACTTAAACATCCCCGCGAAAAAGCCAAGCGCAGATCGCGGCGGGGCCTGTCGCAGGCGCCCTGACTGCCTCAGTTTGCGCCGGAGGCGAGAAGTTCCTGGATCGCCGCCATGACCTTGGCGACATCGCCCGACAATTCAGTGTCCTTGGCCAGCTTGGCAGTGATTTTCCGGTGGGCGTACAAAATGGTCGTGTGATCGCGTTTGCCGAAGGCCCGGCCGATCTGGGGCAGGGACTTCTTGGTCTGCTCCCGGCACAGATACATGGCGATCTGGCGGGGATAGACCACGGCGCGCGCCTTGGACGGGCTTTCGAGGTCGGCCTTGGAGATGTTGAACACCTTCATGGTCGCCTTCTTCACCAGTTCGATCGAGGGCAGGCGAATCTCGCCTTCCATCCGGCGGATGATGCGCTCCACCATGTCCAGCGTCGGCTTCACGGCGCCGAAGGTGGCCTCGGTGAAGAGGTTCCACACGGCGCCGGTCAGTTCCCGGCCGGGCCCGCGGATGCCGGCCTGGATCCGGTCGACGAGTTCGTCGTCCAGTTCGAAGGCCGGATTGTCGGCCCGGATATGTTCGGCCAGGCGGCGGATGATTTCCCGGCGCATGGCAAGGTCCGGCAGCTCCACTTCCACCGTGGTGGCGCCCTTCAGCTCGCTCATCATGCGCGGCGAGAAGCCGGCCAGCTCTCCGGGTGGCTTGTCGGCCGCCAGGACAACGTTGCCGCCCTGGGCGATGACTTCACGGATGTTCTGGAACAGCTCCGTCTCCGTGCCGGGCTTTCCCGAGACGCGGTGCAAATCGTCGATCAGCAGGATATGGGCCGCGCGCAGGCGCTTCTTGAGGCCGCTGGTGTCGCGCGCCTTCACCCCGTCGGTATAGGCGGAGAGGAATTCCTCGGCCGTCAGGTAGACGATCGTGGCGGCGGAATTCTGCAGTGCCGCGCGGTGACGCAGGGCGTGCAGCATGTGCGTCTTGCCCGTGCCCTGCAGGCCGGCGATCACGAACAGCTGCGTGCCGAGCGGCAGGCCATCGGCCACGCGCTGGGCCAGGGCAACCGCCTTCTCGTTCGACGGGCCGGTGACCAGCGTGTCGAAGGTCATCTCCGGCGCGCCGGAGGCCGGGCGCGGAAGCGGCGCAGCGCCCACGACCGGGCCATTGTCGCCGCCATCATCGCCGCCGCCGGACCCGGCCAGCGCGGCAGCCGGCACGACATCCGCCCACGGGTCTTCCGTGATGGCGCGCAGGGCGTCCTCGGCATCCTTCCAGCAGACCAGGCGCACATCGCGGCGGCCTTCATCATGCTCGCGCCAGATGCGCTGGATGGCGTGGCGATGATCGGCGACCACGCGGTCATAGGAAAGACGGTCGCGTGCGGCGATCACGATCTTGCCGTCGACTTCGGCGATCAGCTTCAGGTCAGCTACCCAGCGGATGAAATCCGTCTCGGTGAGAATGTCCCGCAGGTGCGCGCGCACGGCCTGCCAGATGGCCTGGCCGGGGCGTTTCTCGATCTTCTTGCTGTTGCCGGACGCTACTTCGGACGCAGAGTCAAAGAATGTATTTCGGTCCATGCCGAGCCCCTTTTTTTGTTATGTTTTACAGCCCGCCAAGTGGCACCCAACGTTCCGCTCCAGTCACCCGCCTGGACCCCGTAATACTCCGTACAGGAACGTTATCTCTTGGCTTAATAGAAAAGTAACGGTCTGCAGGTTTTTACACAAGTGCAACTTTTTTGAGACGGCGGCGATTGGCCGGTTGACTCTGAGTTTACCCTACTTCCCGGCAGTGGAATTCCTTGTGACTCAAGGAAAATATTTAGTGCAGAAAATTTGTGAGTGAGCCGTTGGCCACAAAAGTTCACTAATGTTCTGTCAACACGCCACCCCGAAAATTGGCTGTGAAATTCTGCTGAAAAACCGCTTTTCCGTGCCAGCAAACTCCCGACGTGGTCAGCTTACCACATTCGCGCATTCAGGGAATGGCCGGGCCTGCAGATTCGCATTCCTGACGAACTTTTCACGAGCGCATGCGACTGATTTTTGAGCAGCGGGATGCAGGCCGAAATCATGTGACGACCCGCCGCGCGACAGTCTGGCCGTCCGGATTTTTGCGGACAGGCGTCCAGGTTCCGGGCAGCAAAAAGCCCGCCTGGCAGAACCGGGCGGGCTTTTCGAAATCTTGCCAGATGGGCCGGGCCGGAAGCCCTTATGCCATCGCCTTCACGCGGGCCGCGAGACGCGACACTTTGCGGGACGAGGTGTTCTTGTGGATCACGCCCTTCGTGGTGGCGCGCATGATTTCCGGCTGGGCCACGCGGAGGGCTTCAGAGGCGGCTGCCTTGTCGCCCGATGCGATGGCTTCCTCGACCTTGCGGACGTAGGTGCGGACGCGCGAACGGCGGGCCTTGTTGACCTCGGTGCGCGCCTCAATCTTGCGGACCATCTTCTTGGCGGAACGGGTATTAGCCATATCAAACTCCTGATGCCCGAGGGGCGACCCTCAGGCTGAAGGCGGGGAGATACATAAAGGCCGGTGGGGCGTCAACCGGAGAGTCCCGCCAGACACGGGAAAAATGCACCTCTGCCGCAGTTTTCCTATCGGTCGCGGAAGTGCGCCGAGCGCTTCTCGACATAGGCCGCCATGCCTTCCTTCTGGTCCTCGGTGGAGAACAGGGACTGGAACATGCGGCGTTCGAACTGGATGCCCTGCGAGAGCGGCGTCTCGAAGGCGTAATTGATGGCCTCCTTGGTCATCATCGCGCCGGCCATGGGCATGGAGGCGATGGTGCGGGCGAGTTCCCGGGCCTCATCCAGCAGGTCGTCGGCTTTCACCACGCGGCTGACGAGGCCAAAGCGTTCGGCCTCGGCGGCGTCCATCAGGCGGCCGGTCAGGCACAGCTCCATGGCTTTCGACTTGCCGAGCGCGCGCGTCAGGCGCTGCGTGCCGCCG
>JAGQRO010000286.1:0-3861 GCA_020425315.1 Hyphomonas sp.
ATGACTGAAATCGGAATGGACAAGGTGGCAGGGCTTCGTTAGAGAACGCCTTCCCCAATGGCCCGCCCGGGTAGGTCAGGGGTAGAGCTGTGGATTGAAAATCCGAGTGTCGGTGGTTCGATTCCGCCCCCGGGCACCATTTTTCCCTTATCCTGCAATGCCTTGGCCCCTAGGCCGCCTCTTCCTGTCCCGGCGAACGCTGCGCGGAGGCATCCAGCACGCCGGGCGTGTCCCAGGCGCCTTCAGGGCGGATGATCTGGTAGGGATCGGTGGCGAGCGCCAGCGCGTCGGGATGTTCGGGGATGAAGATCTCGATCTCGCGATACTCATAATCGGAGAACCAGAAGGCCGGCCGGCCCGGCAGCAGGCGGCACTTGAAGGTGCGCGACCAGACCGGCCAGAGGCGCGCCTGGATCTGGCCGAGCATGCGCCGGTAGCCCTTGCGCGCCACGACTTCGAACGCCTCGGCCAGCAGCACGCGCAGGCCCATCCGCCCCCGCTCGCACGGCAGGAGGGCGATGCGCTCCAGCTTGGCGAACTCTGCGAACCAGCGGATGCGCAGCGTGCCCACAGGCCGGCCCCGGTCAAACAGGAGGAAGTGCGAACCGCACAAATCGTTGCCGTCGAATTCCTCCTCATACGGACAGGCCTGTTCCGACATGAACACCGCCGCGCGCACGGAGGCGGCCATCAGGAAGTCTTCCAGCGTGCGGACGGGCCGGGCCGAATAGCGCGCCCATGCCGCTTCCGGCACCGGACGGCAGAGCGCGCCCATCCCGATTTCCGGGCGCGCCATCAGGCCGCCTCCGAACCGGCGGACAGTGGCTCCTGCACCCAGAGATCCGGCAGGCCGCCTTCCAGCGGCACGAAACCGAGCGAGGCCATGGAGCGCTTGCCGTCCTCCGTTGCGCCGCGCGCGAAGGCCGGCACGGGCGCGAACAGTTCAACGCGGGTGACAGCCGCAGCGGTCATCACGGCACGGCGGGCCTCTTTCGTCGCTCCGGCATAGACGCCGATATAGACGCCCGCCACATCCCGGCCCTGCCAGGCGAGATGGGCGGCATCCGGATCGGCTGGCTGGTAGGTGCCATTGCGCACCGCGCGCTCGCCCGCCGCCGATAACGGCAGGGTGAGGAACACGCCGTCCACTGGTTCGCCGCGCACCCAGGCCGTCATGCCGGTGATCACATCCATCCGCATGACCGCCTCGGGCGTAGCGATCTTCGCGCCCATCAGCGACTCAGCCAATTCAATTCCTGCCGCGACATCGGAAAAGCCGGCCCGGCGGAAGCCGAACTCGCCCGCTCGCGCCGCAACCTGCGCAAGGTCTACGCGAATAAGGCCCGATGTTCTATTTGTCGTTGCGTCCACGGCGACTCTCCATTACACCTTGCAATTGAG
Organism: Hyphomonas sp.; assembly: GCA_020425315.1. Classification (GTDB taxonomy): domain Bacteria; phylum Pseudomonadota; class Alphaproteobacteria; order Caulobacterales; family Hyphomonadaceae; genus Hyphomonas. Next base: position 1,402 of record JAGQRO010000286.1, read on the forward strand.
TTTTCCAATTTTCGCGGAGACTGGCTTTACTTGTGAGTGAAATGGGGCGTTTCACCCATGCAACGGGGAAAGCATGCAGGCTGAAGGCTTCGACTGGGACAAGCTCCGCGTTTTCCGCGCCGTCGCCCAATTGGGTAGTATGAGCGCCGCCGCCTCCCGTCTCGGCGGCTCCGTGCCGACGATCAGCCGCCGCATGGCGGACCTGGAAGCAGACCTCAACACACAGCTCTTCCACCGCTCCACGCGCGGCATCGAACTGACCGATGCCGGCCGCATCCTGCTGCGCCATGCCGATGTCATGGCCGATGTGGTGGACGCCGTTCAGCTGGACGTGGCCGACCGCGGGGGCAGCGATACCGGCCTTGTGCGTCTCGATGCCGACGAGGCCGTGCTGGCGCTCTGGATCGTGCCGCGGCTTGCCGGCTTCCTGCGCGCCAATCCCGACATCGACCTGCGCGCCAGCGCCTGGACACCGCCCACGCCGGAGGCCGTGTCGCTGGCGGACGTCTCCGTCACGCTGGACCGGCCCGTGCAGTCAGACCTGATCACCCGGCGCCTCGGCAAGGTGCATTACGGTATCTATGCCGCGCCTTCGCATCCGGCGGCGGCCGGTGGCATGTCCAAACTCGCCTCGATCTATTCGGCGCGTTGCCTGTTCCATCGTCCGCATGCGGACCTGATCGCCGCAGCCATGCTGCCATCGGACATGCTGCGCCAGTTCTGTGAGCGCTCGCCGGTCACCAACAGCCTCGCCGCCGCCCTTGCCGAATGCCGCGCCGGAGCGTCACTCTGTGCCCTGCCCACGATTGTGGAATCCACCTGTCCGGACCTGCAGCGCATCTGCCTGCTGCCGGAAGTGCGGGCAGACATCTGGCTGTCCTTCCCGGAGCGGACGCGCCGCCTCGCGCGTGGCACAGTCGTGCTGGACTGGGTGCGCGCCCTGTTCGATGCGGAAGAACACAGCTATTTCCGGCACAGCCCGGTGCATGCCCTGCGCGCCGAACCATCGGCCCAGCTGCGCCGCCCGGCCTGAGGCATCAGGCGGTGACGAAACCCTGCAGCTCCGCCGCGCTCTGGCGCGCCTGTTCCGGGCTGCCGAACAGCTGCCGGTTCACGCCGATGCGCTTGAACCAGTAGTGCAGGCCCAGAAGGTCCGTGAACCCCATGCCGCCATGCACTTCGGTCGCCGTCTTCGCCACGAATGTGCCGACTTCGGCGAGATGCGCCTTGGCGAGATTTGCCATCACCAGCGCTTCCGGATCGCCCGTATCCATCGCATAGGCCGCATGCCAGACGAGGGCCCGCGCCGGCTCCAGCTTCGCGGCCATTTCGGCGCACAGATGTTTCACCGCCTGGAAGGAGCCGATCACCCGGCCGAATTGCTTGCGTTCCTTCGCGTACTCCACCGCCTTGTCGAGCATGGCCTGTGCCGCACCCAGTGTGTCCGCAGCCACCAGCAAGCGCGCCGCCTCCAGCACGCCGCCATTGCCGTGCGACTTCATCACGCCCATCTGGCCGGAGAAAGTCACTTCATGGAACATCCGTGTCCGGTCGATCGTCCGCATGGGCGCCGCCGACCAGTCGTCCGCCACATGGAACACACCGGACGTGTCTGCCACCAGCAAATGCGTCGCCCCGGCCGGCACATCGGCCAGCAGCGCCTTGCCGGTCAGTTTGTCGGCTGACGCCGCCACGCCCGCTCCATCGCGCCGGGAGGCAAGTTCCGTGATCGCAAGGCCGAACACCATGTCGCCGGAGGCGATCCCCTCGGCATATTCGGAGCCGGCCTGAGTGAACAAATGGCTCGCCACGGTGGCCGCCAGGAAGCCGGAGGGCGCCACCGCATGGCCGAGCGCTTCCTGCACAAGGCAGGCCTCCAGCAGGCCGAGGCCGGACCCGCCCAGCATTTCCGGCACATGCAGGCCCATGAGGCCCATTTCGGCAATGCCGCCTGCCAGCCCCTTGGCTGCCGGCCCATCGGCATCGGCGATCTTGCGGATCACATCCAGCGGCGCGGCATCCTTCAGGAAGCCTGACACCGCATCCTGCAGCATGCGCTGCTCTTCGGAGAGTGCAAATTCCATCGCGTCAGACCTTTGCCGGCTTCGGTTCGCGCGGCATGCCGAGGCCGCGTTCGGAGATGATGTTCTTCTGGATCTGCGCTGTGCCGCCGCCGATGATCAGGCCGAGATCGTACATGTAGCGCCACTGCCACGACCCATCCGACCGCAGATGATCGCCCTCGCCATAGAGGATGCCGAGTTCGCCAAGGGCATCGATGGCAAGGCCGGCGATCTGGTGGTTCAGCTCGCAGCCCTGCAGCTTCACGATCAGGCCCGCCAGCCCCGCGCTCTGCCTGTTGAGGCTCGCCGTCGTCACGCGCAGGCCATTGGCCTGCATGGCATAGACTTCGCCCTGCAGCTTCAACAGCCTGTCGCGCAGCAGCGGATTGTCGATCAG
>JAGQRO010000286.1:3920-4677 GCA_020425315.1 Hyphomonas sp.
CGCGCCTTGGTGGCGTTCGGGTCGCCCAGCATGCCGCGCTCATGCGTCAGCGTGGCATTCGCCACCTGCCAGCCCTTGTTCACCTCATAGACGATGCCGCTCTTCGGCACGCGCACATCGGTGAAGAAGACCTCGTTGAAGTTCGCATTCTCCGTCATGTCGACCAGCGGGCGCACCTCGATGCCCGGCGTGTCCATCGGGAACAGGATGTAGGATATGCCTTCATGCTTCTTCGCGTCCGGATCGGTGCGCACAAGACAGAAGATCATGTCCGCCTGCCGCGCGGTGGAGGTCCAGATCTTCTGGCCGTTGATGACGAAATCGTCGCCATCAGGCACCGCCGCCGTGCGCAGCGCCGCAAGGTCCGATCCCGCCCCCGGCTCCGAATAGCCCTGGCACCAGATCATCTCGCCATGCAGCGTCGGGCGGATATAGGCCTCTTTCTGCTCCGGCGTGCCGAGCTCCAGCAGCGTCGGCACGAGCATGGAAATGCCCTGCCCGCCCATCGGCCGCGCGATGCCGGTGCGCGCAAACTCCTCCGCAATGATGCGGGACTTCAGGAGATCCGGCTCGGCGCCGTATCCGCCATATTCCTTCGGAATCGTGCGGGCCGTCAGGCCCTGATCGATCAGGAATTTCTGCCAGGCGAGGCGTTTTGGATTCTTGAATCCCTTGTCCTCGGCTGTCGGCGCGAGATGGGCGTTCTCCGTGAGGATGCGGGCGACATCCTGACGGAAGGCTTCGTATTCGGGGCTGA
>JAGQRO010000287.1 GCA_020425315.1 Hyphomonas sp.
ATGCGCTGACGGGGAAGGGGGCGAAAGTCGTCCTGCTGGCCCACTTCGATCGCCCGAAAGGCAAGATCGTTCCGGAAATGAGCCTGAAGCCGATCGCCGCAGCCTTCGCCGGCGTATTGGGCGCGCCGGTTCACTTCGCCGAGAATTGCGGCTTCGGCCCCAAGGCGAAGGCTTTCGTCACCAGCCGCGCGCCGGGCGACGTGATCCTGATGGAGAACACCCGTTTCGAGCCGGGTGAAGAGAAGAACGATCCGGACCTCTCGGCCGCCATGGCGGCGCTCGGCGATCTCTATGTCAACGACGCCTTCTCGGCCGCGCACCGGGCCCATGCGTCCACGGAAGGTATCGCGCGTCACATCCCGGCCTATGCCGGCAAGGCGATGGAAGCCGAGCTCGACGCGCTTGAGAAGGCGCTCGGCACGCCGCAGCGTCCGGTGATGGCTGTGGTCGGCGGCGCGAAGGTCTCCACCAAGATCGACCTCCTGAAGAACCTCGTCTCGAAGGTGGACATGCTGGCAATCGGCGGCGGCATGGCGAACACCTTCCTGGCCGCGCAGGGCGTGGATGTCGGCAAGTCGCTCTGCGAGCATGACCTCGCTGACACCGCCCTCGAAATCATGGCCAATGCGAAGGCGAGCGGCTGCGAGATTCTGCTGCCGCGCGATGTCGTCGTGGCGAAAGATTTCAAGGCGAATGCCGAACACCGCGCCTGCCGGCCGGATGAGGTTGCCGCCGATGAAATGATCCTCGATGCCGGCATGATGACGGTCATGCATCTCGTCGAGGCTATGGGGCGGGCGAAGACGCTCGTCTGGAACGGGCCGCTCGGCGCATTTGAACTGACGCCGTTCGACAAGGCGACAGTGGCCGCCGCGCAGGCTGCTGCGCTCCGGGCGAAAGAGGGCCAGCTGATCGCCGTCGCCGGCGGCGGTGACACGGTCGCGGCGCTGAACCATGCAGGCGTTGCGGGCGACTTCACCTTCGTCTCGACGGCGGGTGGTGCCTTCCTCGAATGGATGGAAGGCAAGCCCCTTCCGGGTGTCGAGGCGCTGAAGGCTTAAACAGTTCACGCGCCTGCATCCAAACGGGTCGCTCAGTGCATCTCCTCAACAGAGGAGACATTTCATGAAACCAGCCTTCCCATTCATTGCTGCTCTGATGGCCGTCAGCGCATGCACGAACGCGACCGATGCGCCTGCAAGCCCTCCGGATGGTGACATCCTGCACTATGTCCGCTCCAACACAGACGGCTCCATGGCCGAGAGCGTATCGGTCTATAGGGCCTCCGATACGGAAGTGGCGGTGTTCAAGCGCGTCCAGCCCTGCACGCCTGCAGCCCTTGTCACCGGAGCGTTCGACCCACAAACGGGAAGCGCGAGCGTGCTCGTGGGTGGCCGGCTTTCGGAAGACGGAACGCAGGTGCCGTTTCTCTGGCTCACGCATGACGCGGCGACGCACACCCTCAAGACCTCAAAGGACGGGCCGGGTGGGACACCACTGGAAACCGTGCAATTGCCGGGCAGTGCCCCCTGGCGGCTTTTCGATTTCGACTTTGCCGATTTCAATGCGATGGCCCGCCCACCGGTCACGGGTGAGACACGTCACTACGATCTCGCCCTGTTCTGGACAGCGGTTGAGCCGGGTCAGCAACAGATCAGGTCTCTCGGAGAGATGACCGCGACCTGGCAGGAAGTAACCACAGCAGGTGGAGAGCCCGTTGCGAGGTATGCACTGGCCGGAGCCGGTCTCGATGGCGGGATCCTGGATCTCGACCCTGAGGACGGTACCGTCGTCGAAGTTCGCGCACCGGCGCCCAATCACAGGGGCTATACAGACTACCTGCTGCGCCGGACCGGCCGCGACCAGGGCGCCGAAGCCTGGGCCAGCCTGTTGGCCGCGCACTGGTCGGACTGTGCCGAAATGCCATCCGACTGACCCTGGTTCGGGGTCTGAAAGTGTCTGATTTGGCACAGCCTGCGGCAAAACGCGCAATCGGGACATCATGGTAGCGGTCACATTTTCGATGCAGCCGCTGTGCTGAAAACTTTCTCTGTTGCGGTGCAACCGATTTCATTGCGGTGGATGCCGGGAATCCCGGCACTTTTTCGCCTGTAGGGCGTCAAAGGCCTGCAAACAATGCGATTCCGCAACGGAAATCCGGGTACAGTTCCGGAGGTTGACGCCCCGGACCGGCACGGTACTTGAACGCAAACTTTGCAAATTGACGCATGCAAGGATCAGCGATGACGGTAATCGAAATGACTCAGCAGACAATGGCGAAACAGGCCGCCGAGAAAGCCGGCTTCATTGCCGCGCTCGACCAGTCCGGTGGTTCCACGCCGAAGGCGCTGAAACTCTACGGCATCGGCGAAGACGGCTATGCCACCGAAGAGGACATGTTCGGCCTCATCCACGACATGCGCGCCCGCATCATCAAGTCACCGGCCTTCAATGGCGACAAGGTGATGGGCGCCATCCTGTTCGAACGCACCATGGACGGCGAGATCGACGGCGTTCCGACGGCCGAATATCTCTGGCAGAAGCGCGGCGTCGTGCCGTTCCTGAAAGTCGACAAGGGCCTTGAGGCAGAAGCCGACGGCGTCCAGCTGATGAAGCCGCTGCTCGGCCTTGACGCGCTGCTCGAGCGCGCGGTGGAGAAGGGCATCTTCGGCACCAAGATGCGGTCGGTGATTAGCGCGGCCAGCCCGGCCGGCATCGCCGCTGTCGTGGCTCAGCAGTTTGAGGTCGGCAAACAGATCCTCGATCACGGCCTGATGCCGATCATCGAGCCGGAAGTCACTATCACCATCGCTGACAAGGCCGAGGCGGAAGACATTCTCTTGGCTGAAATCCTGAAACAGCTGGACGGGCTGCCGGACGGCCAGCAGGTCATGCTGAAGCTCTCCCTGCCGACCAAGGCAAACCAGTACAAGGCGCTGGTCGACCATCCGAAAGTGATGCGCGTTGTAGCCCTGTCGGGCGGTTATTCCCGCGAGGACGCGAACGCCAAGCTTGCCGCGAATACCGGCATGATCGCTTCTTTTTCCCGCGCTCTAACCGAAGGCCTCTCGGCCCAACAGAGCGATGCAGACTTCGATGCGGCGCTCGCCGACACGATCGATTGCATCTACCAGGCTTCGAAAGCGGGCTGACCGGCCCGTTTCCGATCTCCGGAAAGGCGGCTCCCCCTGGGGCCGCCTTTTTCGTATCCGCCACTGGACAGGGAACCGGTGCGCGGGGATTGTGACGCATGCTGGAAATGCGCCCTAATTGCGAACGCTGTGACTGTGACCTGCCGGCCGATGAGGCGGGCGCGTTCATCTGTTCCTTTGAGTGCACCTTCTGTTCAGACTGTGCCGATGGCGCGCTCGACGGTGTCTGCCCGAATTGCCGGGGCGATCTGGAGCCCCGCCCGATGCGCCGGGGCAAGGCGCTGGCGAACAATCCGGCCAGCACAAAGCGCATCGTGAAACCAGCATGAGTGCCGAGCCGATCCTCGCCCCGATGGGCATGCTGGCCGCGCTCACATTCTTCATCCTGGGCATGGTGCCCTTCGCCCGATTCCGGGCGGCGGGGCAGGGGAAGGTCACGGCGGAGGATTTCAGACTAGGGGAGTCTGCCCGTGTGCCGCCGGGTGTCTCGCTGCCCAACCGCAATTTCATGAACCTGCTGGAAGTGCCAGTCCTCTTCTATGTGCTCTGCCTGATGATCCTGTTCACCGGGCGGCTGACGGACCTTCTGCTGGGCCTCGCCTGGGCCTATGTCGTGCTGCGGGCCCTGCACAGTGCGGTGCATGTGACCGTCAATCATGTGATGACCCGGCTCACGCTCTTCGCGCTGTCGAACCTCGCGCTGATGATCATGTGGCTCCTGTTCTTCTTCGGTCCGCGCGCCGGCGGCTGATGCGGGCTTGCGGGCGAGCCCGTTCCGTCGCATCTCAGCGGCCATGAAAGACCAAGACCATGTTCGCCCGCGCACGCGGCTCTATCTGATCACGCCGCCGCAGATTGCCGATGTGGACGACTTCGTCGCCACGCTCGAAACCGCGCTGGAGGCTGGCGATGTCGCCTGCCTGCAGATCCGGATGAAAACGCCTGACGGCGAGATCGACGAGGCGGCCACACGCACGGTTGCGGCCGCCGTGACGGACCTCTCACAGGCGCGCGGCGTGGCCATCCTCATCAATGACAGCCCGGAGCTCGCCATGGAACTCGGCGCGGACGGCGTCCATGTCGGCTGGGACGACATGCCGGTGAAACAGGTGCGCGCCCTTGTCGGCAAGGACATGATTATCGGGGCGACGGCCAAGAATTCCCGCCACGTGGCGATGCAGGCCGGGGAGGCTGGCGCCGACTATGTCGCCTTCGGGGCTTTCTATCCGACCGCCACCAAGGACGGCACAGTTGCGGCGAGCCCCGAGCTTCTCGAAATCTGGCAAGAGAGCATGGAAATCCCCTGCGTCGCGATCGGCGGTATCACGGTGGAGAATGCCGCGCCGCTGGTGACCGCCGGGGCCGATTTTCTTGCTGTCTCGGCGGGCGTCTGGAACTATCCGGACGGTGCGCCGGCGGCCGTGATCGCCTTCAATCGCCTGCTGGATGAACTCGCAGCGGGTTAAGACTCCGGCGCCTTGACCCTGAAGCGGCAAAGGCTTACGCCGCCCGCTCCCGCACCCATTGCGCCTGGACGCTGTTTCACATGTCGAAGCCCTCTCCCGTCGGATCCGTGATGATCGCTGCTGCCCGCGCCGCAGGCCGTTCGCTTGCGCGCGATTTCGGCGAAGTCGAGAACCTTCAGGTCTCCAAGAAGGGCCCGGCTGATTTCGTCTCCAATGCGGATCACCGCGCCGAAGAGATCATCTACACGCACCTGACCAAGGCGCGCCCCGGCTATGGCTTCATCATGGAAGAGCGGGGCATCGTCGAGGGCACGGACAAGTCCAACCGCTTCATCGTTGATCCGCTGGACGGCACGCTGAACTTCCTGCACGGCCAGCCGCACTATGCCGTCTCCATCGGCCTTGAGCGCGATGGCGAGCTGCTGACCGGCGTCGTGTTCGATGTCGCCAAGAACGAGATTTTCTGGGCCGAGACAGGCCGCGGCGCATGGCTTGACCAGCGCAAGCTGCGCGTGGCCGCCCGCCGGCACATGAACGAGGCGGTGCTGGCCACTGGCACGCCCTGGCACGGCATCCCGGGCGAGACGCATGCGAGCTTTGCCCGCGAGATCGCCGCGATGACGCCCGCAACAGCTGGCATCCGCCGCTACGGATCTGCTGCGCTGGACCTAGCCTGGGTCGCTGCCGGCCGGTTCGACGGGTTCTGGGAGCGCGGCCTCAAGCCATGGGATATCGCCGCCGGAATCGTCCTGGTGCGTGAAGCGGGCGGTGTCGTTGCCGAGATCGAGGGTGGCGACGTGCTGAAGACCGGCAATATCCTCGCCGCCAATGCCGACCTGCACCCGCTGGTCGAGAAGCAGCTGCGCCACGCGGCCGCCTTCGGAAAGGCTGCCGGCGCCTGAGGGGCAGACCATGTCTGACCGCCGCCATCGGGCATAGCGAGGCGATCCAGGCATCCGGACGCCGCGAAAAGTTTTCATGACGCGTGCGTCACCTATTTCCATATCCGTAATTTTACGTACACTGGCGGCATGACCCAGCCAGATACAGACGTCCTCATCATCGGCGCCGGCCTTTCGGGCATTGGCGCTGCAGTTCATCTCGGCAAACGCTGCCCGGACAAGTCCTACCGGATCATCGAGCAGCGCAGTGCCATTGGCGGGACGTGGGACCTGTTCCGCTATCCCGGCATCCGGTCCGATTCGGACATGCACACGCTGGGCTTCAACTTCAAACCCTGGACCGACGCCAAGGCGATCGCCGACGGCCCCTCGATCCGGAAATACGTCAACGACACCGCCGACGAATATGGCGTGCGCGACCATATCAGCTTCGACACAAAGATCGTCGCGGCGAACTGGTCGACGCCGGATCAGGCCTGGCATGTGACGAGCGAGAACAAGAAGACCGGCGAACGCGAGACCACCACCACGCGATTCCTCTTCATGTGCGGTGGCTACTATAGCTATGACACCGGCTACCGCCCCGACTTTCCGGGTGAGGAGCAGTTCAAGGGCAAGCTGATCCACCCGCAGTTCTGGCCGGAGGATTATGATTATTCCGGCAAGAAAGTGGTGATCATCGGTTCCGGCGCCACGGCCATGACACTGGTGCCGGCAATGACCGACAAGGCCGCGCACGTCACCATGCTGCAGCGCTCGCCGACCTATGTTGTCTCGCGCCCGGCCAGGGACAAGGCGGCCAACTTCCTGCGGAAGATCCTGCCGGATAGCTGGGCCTATGGCATCATCCGCTGGCGGAACGTCCTGTTCCAGCAATACTTCTTCCGCCAGACCCGGGCCCATCCGGAGAAGGCGCGCGAGCGCCTGCTCGGCATGGTCAAGGAGGAGCTGCCGGACTATGATGTGGAGACGCATTTCACGCCGACCTACAATCCGTGGGACCAGCGCCTCTGCCTGGTGCCGGATTCCGATCTCTTCGATGCCATCAAGTCCGGCAAGGCGAGCGTCGAGACCGACCATATCGAGACCTTCACGGAAAACGGCATCAAGCTGAAATCCGGCAAGGAACTCGAAGCGGACGTGGTCGTCACCGCGACAGGCCTGCAGCTGCAATTCCTCAACGGTGTCGATGTCTCGCTTGACGGCGTGAAGGTCGATCCGGGCAAGCTACTTAACTACAAGGGCGTCATGCTGTCCAACATGCCAAACCTTGCGGTGACGTTCGGCTATACCAATGCGTCCTGGACGCTGAAGGCAGACCTGACGTCGGAATATGTCTGCCGGCTGATCAATCTCATGGATGAGAAGGGCGCAACGTCTGTCATGCCCCGGCTCGACGCCTTTCCGAACGAGACTGAACCCTTTGTGGATTTCTCCTCCGGATATTTCCAGAGGGTGATGGACCAGTTCCCGCGCCAGCATACCGAAGCGCCCTGGAAGCTGCACCAGAGCTATTTCACGGATCGCAAGAATCTCCGCAACGAACCCATCGAGGATGGCGTCATGGCGTTCACGACGGCCGGTGAGGCGGGGGCGGTGCTGCAGGCGGCGGAATAGGCGGCATCTTCAAACACGCCTTCCGGCTCCCTATCTTGAAAGAGTAGGGGCAGACAGGAAGGAGTGTCTGTATGTGGCTGTGGCTATTGTGGTGGTGCGTCGACGATCATCTCGCGGCGGCGCTGAACCTGCCCGGACTTGGAACCCTGCCGATCTGGGTTCCCCTGATCATTTCTCTCGCCTTCACCTTCACCGTCGATTCCTCGGCGAAAAAGTGGAAGCGATAGGTCAAGCTTCCGCGAACTGCAGTTCCGCGAGACGGGCATAGAGGCCGCCCTTGGCAACAAGGGCCTCATGCGTGCCTTCCTCGACGATCCGTCCGTGTTCCATCACGATGATGCGGTCTGCCCGGCGCACAGTTGAAAGACGGTGGGCGATGACCAGCGTGGTCCGCCCTGCGGCGGCATTGGCGATGGCGCGGCGCACGGCTGCCTCGCTCTCGGAATCGAGCGCTGAGGTCGCCTCATCCAGCAAAAGCACCGGCGCATCCCGCACCAGCGCCCGGGCAAGCGCAATCCGCTGGCGCTGACCACCGGAAAGGTTGCGGCCCTTCTGGCCGAGGTCCGTTGCGAGGCCTTCCTTCTCTGACAGGAACTCCATTGCTTCGGCCATGCGCGCGGCGTGTTCCAGAAGCTTCTCGTCCGGATTGTCCGTGCCGAAACCGATATTCTCCGCCGCCGTGCCAGTGAAGAGGGCGGACTCTTGTGGCGCATAGGCAAACCGCCGGCGCCATTCGCGCGGATCGGCTTCCATGGAGGAGATCCCGTCCAGCGTTACCTTGCCGGCCTGCGGGTCGAACAAGCGCAGGGCCAGGCGGAAGACAGTCGTCTTGCCCGCACCGCTCGGGCCAACCAGGGCTACGAACTCGCCCGGTTGAACATTGAGGGAGAAATCCTTCAGCGCCGAGGCGCCGAGACCGTCATAGGCGAAGGTCACATGATCGAAGGTGAGGGCGCCGGTCATTTTCGCGGGCAGGGCGACAGGATGCTCGGGCGGGGCGATTTCCGGTTCGGCATTCAGCACTTCGGTCGCCCGGTCGGCGGCGCCGGCGGCGCGCATGAC
>JAGQRO010000288.1:0-258 GCA_020425315.1 Hyphomonas sp.
CGGGAAGTTCATCAGCATGGCGAAGGAGGCGAAGAGCTGCAGGCCCTCCGTGAACGCACCGAACACGGCCATGGAGACAGCGAGGTCTTCGTTCGTCTCGCATCCGAACTGGCCGAGATAGTCGTGCTTGGCGGCCATCTCCTGGTATTCCATGAAGGCGGAAAACTCCGTGTCCGGCATGCCGATGGTTTCGAGCAGCAGGGCATAGGCCGCGATATGGATCGTCTCCATATTGGAGAAGGCCGACAGCATCATCGA
>JAGQRO010000288.1:332-2247 GCA_020425315.1 Hyphomonas sp.
TCTGCGTCAGCAGGTTGCGCTCCTCATCCGACAGCTTGACCGCCCAGTCCTTGCAATCCTCGCCCAGCGGCACCTCTTCCGGCATCCAGTGGACCTGCTGCTGCTTCTTCCAGAAATCATAGGCCCAGGGATAGCGGAACGGCTTGTAGGCAAGGCTCGGTGTGAGCAGGCCGGGCAGAGATGTGTCGGTGGCAGCCATGAGGGCCTCCTTGCGAGTCGGTGCGTCTGTATGGGTAATCAACACCACATATAGTGCTTAAGAAGCGTTAATCACGCAAGATAAAGGGTCACACCTGCGGCATTGATCCACAGGCCTGCCCACAGGAAAGGCAGGCTAGCCCCCATCCAACAGGGCCAGCGCCCTGGTCTGGGCCGTGCGGATGTCCGGCTCGACCTGAACCAGCGGCGGGGCGACGTTCTGGGCGGCAAGGGCCGCCTCGGTGGCGGAGGTGAGGCCGGTCAGCCAGATGGCGATCTTGCGGCGGTGGGCCGCTTCGACGAGGCCCTCGATCGTGTGCGCGGCGGTCGAATCGACGAAGGGCACGGCCGAGAAGTCGATGATCAGGGCCCGGTGCTGGTCGCCGATCCGGTCCAGCACCGAGCCGATGGCGGCGGCGGCGCCGAAGAAGAAGGCGCCGGAAATGCAGTAGACGACCACGTCGCGGCGGGTGCCGGTGGCCTCGTCATAGGGGGCGCGGGCGCGCACATCGTCGGCCTGGTCCGGCTGGACGAGCGGGGCGCCGAGTTCGACGCTGGCGGCCTGCGACATGCGGTGGATGAACAGGGCCGCGCCGAGGGCGAAGCCGATGACGATCGCTTCGGTGAGGTCGCGGAAGACTGTCAGCCCGAACGTGGCCAGCAGCACGGCGGCATCGCCCTTCGAGGCCCGCAGGAGGCTCCAGAAGGCGTGCTTCTCGAACATGTTCCAGGAGACGACCGCCAGAACGCCGGCGAGCGCCGCCATCGGGATGTAGGCGATCAGCGGCGCGGCCACGAGCATCATGACCAGCAGGAACACAGAGTGCGCCATGCCGGAGACCGGCCCGTGCGCCCCTGCCCTGACATTGGTGGCCGTGCGGGCGATGGTGCCGGTGACACAGATGCCGCCGAACAGGGCCGAGCCGACATTCGCCGCGCCCTGCGCGACGAGTTCGCAGTTCGAGCGGTGGCGCCGCCCGGTCATCCCGTCCGCCACCACGGCCGAGAGCAGCGATTCGATGGCGCCCAGCAGGGTGAAGGAGATCGCGGCCGGCAGCACGGCGGAGATTTTTTCCAGTGAGAATGTGGGCAGGTGCGGCAGCGGCAGCGTGTTCGGCATGGCGCCGAACCGGGTGCCGATGGTGGCGACGTTAAGGTTGGCCAGGGCCGCAACCATTGCGGCAAGCACGACCGCGAGCAGGATGCCGGGCCAGCCGGGGCGGTAGCGCTTCAGCGTGAAGATGACGGCCATGGTGCCGGCGGCAAGGGCGAAGGCCTGCCAGTTGGCGCTGGGCGCGGCGGCGGCGAGGACGGGCAGTTTTTCGAGGAAAGGGCCAGGTTCCGTCCCGGCGAGGGTGAGGCCGAACAGGTCCTTGATCTGGCTGGAGAAGATGATGATGGCGATGCCTGCGGTGAAGCCGACGGTCACCGGATAGGGCACGAACTTCACGAAGGTGCCGAGGCGCAGCCAGCCGGCCGCCGCCAGCATCAGGCCGGACAGGAACACGGCAAGGATCAGGCCGTCGAGCCCGTGGGTCATCACCGTCGTGTTGACCAGAACGATGAAGGCGCCGGCCGGTCCGCCGATCTGGAACCGGCTGCCGCCGAGGGCCGAGACAAGGAAGCCGCCGATGATGGCCGTGATGATGCCCTGCGCCGGGCCGACGCCGGAGGCGACCGCGATGGCGATGGACAGCGGCAGCGCCACGATGGCGAC
>JAGQRO010000289.1 GCA_020425315.1 Hyphomonas sp.
CATCGGCACGCTGGCCAATCCGGTCAACGATGCCCGCCTGATTGCCGATGCGATCACCAATTGCAGCTTCAGCCTGGTGACCGGCGGCATCGTTCAGGATGCCGGCCGCTCGGCCCTGATGGGCGCCATCCGCCAGTTCGCGGATGAACTGAAGACGGCAGGCCCGGAGGCCATCGGCTTCCTATATTATTCCGGTCATGGCGCCGCGCGGGAGGGTCAGGGCAATTTCCTCATCCCCGTCGAGGACGCTGCGGTGCTCGATGAGGCGCTGTGGGACGATTCGGTCTCGCTTGACTGGGTTATGGGCAAGCTCAGCGATTGCGACGCGCCGGTCGTTGTTGCCATCGATGCCTGCCGGAATGTCCTGAAACTGCCCGAAGCACAGCGAGCGCTGGGCGCCGGCGAATCCTTCCGGGGCCTGCGCCGTACCGATGATGGCGCCGATGAGCGCAACATGTTCATCTCGTTCGCCACATGGGAGGGCGAAACGGCCAGCGACGGGCGCGCCGACGACGGCAATGGGCCTTATGCGAAGTCACTTGGCGAACGGCTCGCCGCCCCGGCCGTGACCGTGCGCGACATGTTTGAACAGGTGCGCCTCGACGTGCTCGAAAAGACCCTGCAGCGGCAGGAGCCCATGAATCTCAGCCGTCTTCAACGCCGCTCCACCGACATCATGATCGGCTCTGCCTTCAAGCAATATGATGACAGCCTGGTCTGGCAGGACCGACCGCCCCTGCGCCATGCAATCGTGTTTTCAAACACCTATTCGGCCTCTTACGGACACGCCCTCGCCAGCACGGACGAGGATGGCCGCAAGGTAACAGAAGCGCTGAACGCCAGCGGCTTTGTCGCCAGGCAGGTCCATGACGCAGACCGGACCAATTTTTTGAAGTCGCTCGACCATTTCCGGTCGTCGCTGAACCGGGCCGGACCTGCCAGCGTCGGCGTCGTCTATCTTGCCGGGTACGGAGCATCCATCAATGGCGACAATTATTTCGTGCCGGAAGGGCCGTTGCCGGAATCGGAAAGCGATGTCCAGTTCGATGCCATCGCGATGCGCGATATCGTCGAATATCTCGAAAACAGCGCAGCCCAGGCCATCGTGATCCTGTTCGACTGCGGACGGCCCTTTGACACCTTGCTGGCGGCCAAGGGTTTCGAGCCGGGATTCGCCAGTTTCACGACACAGTCCAAGGTCGTCATAGGCTATGGCGATGCGCCCGGCACGGTGCGCGAGCACGGGTCTTCCGCTTCGCCGTTTGCCGAAGCCTTTGCCCGGCAGATCCAGTCCGAAGACCGGATCGACATTGAAAGCGTGATGAACCGCGTCACCCGCGATGTCATGCTGGCGACAGGATCAAGACAGTCGCCCTGGTACCTTTCGTCCCTGCAGATCCCGATCTATTTCCGCGAAGAGATCGCCGCAGACGACGCGGGCCCGCCCTCCATGACGGACCCGTTCTGACGCAGCCTATTGCAGGATGTCGGCCAGTTCGACTTCGAACATGAGATCCGCATTCGGAGGAATCGGGCCGCCGGGCGTGCCCTGCTCGCCATAGGCAAGATCGGACGGGACATAGATCATCCAGCGGTCACCCGGCTTCATCATCGCCAGGGCCTCGACCCAGCCGCGGATCAGGCGGTTGGACGGGAAGATTTCCGGCGCGCCGCGCTGGAAGGCGCTGTCGAACATCTCGCCGGTTTCAGCAAGGCGGCCTTCATAATAGACCACCACTTCCTGCCCGTTCACCGGGCTTGCGCCGGCCGCATCGCCACTGGCCAGCACGACGTATTCGAGCCCTGAGCCGGTCTTCTGCACTTCGGCTGCGTCGCTGTTCCAGGGCGAGTATTTCGCCCAGGCTGCATCATCGGTCGCCTTCGGCTCCATGATGTCCACAAGGTCGACCAGGAAGACGAGGTCGTCGCCGGCCTTGATGACCGGGCCACGGTCGCGATTGCCATAGGCGAGTTCATTCGGGATGTAGAACAGGTACTGGTCGCCCTCCTGCATCTTCTGCAGGCCGAGCGTCCAGCCGGGGATCACCTGGTTCAGGCGGAACATGGACGGGTTGCCCCGGTCGAAGGAGGAATCGAATTTCTCGCCACCGGCAGTGCGGCCTTCATAGTGTACGCGCACGAGATCGCTGGCCGAGGGGCTGGTCTTGCCCTCCCCTTCCCGGATCACGATCCATTGCAGGCCGGACTCATCGGACTGGATTTCCTTGGCATCGGCGTTCCATGGAAGGTGTTTCTCGAAAACCTGATTCACGTCCGGGGACTCCGATTTGGGCGTACAGCCCGTGATGAGGGAAAAGGCTGCAACAGCAGCAACAAGGGCTCGGATCATGGGGGGCTGCTCCGTCTCTGAGAGGACTGGCAAGCGGTCTATGCCGGAAAGGCCGGGAAGTCACCCGCGACTGGCATGACAGAAAGTTCAGGCCTGACGTGGGGGATAGCCAGCCAGAGTCAGCGCCTCGATGACTTCCTGCGTGTGCTGGCTGTCGCGCGTCTCGATCAGGATGTCGAACTCGGCGCCCTTGGCCGGCACGTCCAGCGCGATCCGGTTGTGGGAGACCTCCATGATATTGGCGCCATTGTCGCCGATGATCTTGGAGACAAGTGCCAGGAGGCCCGGCCGGTCGTCGCCGATGATACGGATACGGGCGAGCCGGTTCTGGCGCACCAGCGCCCGGGTCAGCACAGAGGCGAGCAGGCGCGTATCGATATTCCCGCCGCACAGGACGAGGCCGATCTTGTGGCCGCTGAACCGGGCCGGATGGGCCAGCAGCGCGGCCAGTCCGGCTGCGCCGGCGCCCTCGGCAATCGTCTTCTCGACTTCGGCGAACAAAGTGATGGCGCGCTCGAGGTGCGCCTCTTCCACCAGCACGATGTCGTCGACCAGACTGCGCACGATCTCGAGCGGGATGCGGCCGACATCCTTGACCGCGATCCCCTCGGCAATCGTCGACCCGCCGACATGCACCGGTTTGCCCTCGATTTCCTGCTTCATCGCCGGATACATCGCGGACTCGACACCGATGATCCGGATATCGGGGTTCAGGCCCTTGGCCGCCACGGCCATGCCGGCGACGAGGCCGCCGCCGCCGATGGGCACGACCAGCATGTCGAGGTCCGGATTGGCTTCCAGCATTTCGAGCGCGATGGTCCCCTGCCCGGCGATGATGTGCGGATCGTCAAAGGGATGAATGAAGGTCAGCCCTTCGCGCTGCTGGACATTGTAGGCCTCGGCCTTGGCCTCATCGAAGCTGAGACCATTCAGCAGCACGCGGCAGCCATGCGAGCGGGTCTGTTCCACCTTCGTGAAGGGCGTCGTCTCCGGCATCACGATTGTGGCCGGAATGCCGAGCCGGCGGGCATGATAGGCCACGCCCTGGCTGTGATTGCCGGCCGAGGCGGCGATCACGCCGGCCTTCTTCTGGTCTTCCGACAGCAGGGACAGCCGGTTGAGCGCGCCGCGCTCCTTGAAGGCGGCGGTGAACTGCTGGTTCTCGAACTTCACCCAGACCTCAGCCCCGGTGATCGCCGACAGCGTCTTCGACAGGTTGAGCGGTGTGCGTTCGACCTGGCCTGCAATGGTTGCAGCAGCCGCGCGCACATCGTCGAGGGTCACGGGAAGGCTGGTCTGCTGCGTGTCGGCCATTGTCGAGGGTCCTTGGGGCGAAAACCGGCGCACCCTATGCGCGGCTCTGCCGAAGGGCAAGCAGGGGCTTGCCGCGTCGCCTCAAGGGTCTGTGCCATGGTAGACGAACTCGACTAGGTACACATTCTCCCCGGAACCGTGCTTTGCGACCTTCAACAGATCGACAACGCCCAGAAATCCGGAGCGCCGCGCAAGATCCGGTGTGATATCCTGAAATTCGATTTGTCGGACTGACGTAACCTCGATTTCCCCTGTTCCGACAGGATACCTTCCGCCGACTTTGACTCTCGGACGCTGCCAGATACGAACCGAACAGGTCACATCTCCCCGCATGACTGGTTCGCGCAGACGTTTCGCGAATTGCATGGGCTCCCCTACTCCGTCTCCATCCCCGCGATCCACTGATTGATCAGGTCGATGCCCATCGGGTCCGGCAAGGTACGGCCGAGTTCGGGCATGGCGATGCCGGGTTCGGTGGAGGCCATGCGATAGGCGAGGATGGATTTCTCCGGGTGCCCCGGATCGATCACGAGAAGGTGCCCGCCGGAACCGCGCCCGGCCGCCGTCGGATGCTTGCGCAGGCCGAGCTTCACCGGCGAGGTCTCCTCCAGCTGCAGCCAGAGGCCGGAATTGGAAGCCGAGCCGTCCGGCTTGTGGCAATGGCCGCAATTGATGTCGAGATAGCCGCGTGCCCGGGAATCGAGCGGCAAGGTCATGTCCGCCGCTGATGGCGTCGGAACCAAATTCACCGGTACGGCATCGAGCAGGCCCGCCGCCACCCAGTCCGGCAATTGCTCCATACCCGCCGGGCCCTCATGCGCCAGATTGCGCAGCTTCGGCCCGATGGGCTGCACATCGTCGCCGGTCTGGTGGCAGGTCTTGCACTGGTTCTTGTTCGGCACTTCGTAGTGGATTTCCAGCGGTTCACCCGCCGGGCTGATCGTGGCAATCGTCTGCCGCGCACCGGTCGGCGCATAGGCGGCCTCCGTGCCGTCCTCATTCCAGACATAGGGCAAGGCCAACCAGCCAGCTTCCTTGCGGATCAGGAGACGCGTCTCGACCTTCCAGGCCCCCTCTTCCGGCGCGCGCATGTCCGGCGCGAAGGCGAAAGTCTTGATCAGCGCCGTGCCCACCGGAAACACGGGAAGGCCGTTGCCATCCGCCTTCACCGTCTTGCCGGGCGGCACATAGATGTAGCGGTGCTTGGCCGCATCGTCTGAGAACAGCGGATTGATGAGGTCATAGGCTTTCACCCGCGCCGCCGGCACATCGGCCGTCGCATCCTCGAAAAATCCGTAGTCGGACAGGTGCGGCGCCGGCGTCGCGGCCAGCACCGTCTCAAGGTCCGGCCCGTCCGTCTTCGCGCTGCCGCACCCCGCCAGCAGCAAGGCTGTGGCGAAGGCCGCCGCCCGCCTCATGGCGTGGCAGGCGCATGCGGCAGGACGATCTCCGCCGGCTCCGGCACGACAACGCCGACCGGACGCTCGAACGAAGGCGCAAGGTTCGACGGATCCAGCGGATAGGTGCCGAGACCGAGATTGACGAAGCCGACATCCAGCGGCTCATCGATGACAATGTTCACCGTCTGCGGCTCGCCACTGTTCCAGCGATTGACGCCATCCGTCACGATGGCCGGGAAGCTGCCGCCCAGCGCCTGGGCAATCGGCGCGATCGTGCCCTGCGGATCGTCGAGACCGCCGGAATAGGTGTTGCCCGACAGGGTGATGTCGCGCGGCAGCGGATTGTAGCGTTCATCCGTGAACGGCTCAGTATAGGCCGTCAGCAGGGCATGGACGGTCCGGTTGTCGACAAAGCGATTGCCGCTGATCCACACATCCTGGTTGGCCATCACGATGAGGCCGGTGCCGGACGGCACGCCGGCCACGATATTGCCGGCCGGCGCAAAATTGCGGGTATTGTTGCGCTCGATCTGATTGTCGAACACACGGGTCGTATGCCCGCCGATCTTTGGCAGGTCCGGCAAGTCGAAGATCAGGATTCCGCCGGCATTGTCGCGCGCCACATTTCCGAACACGTCGGCATTGGTGGAGTTCTCGATCTCGATGCCGGCCACATTGAACTCGGCGACCGAGTCGCGAACGATGATCCGATCCGACTGGCCGACATAGATGCCCGCATCGGAGGCCCCGCGCACGGTGACATTGCGCACCAGCACATCCGAGGATTCGACCGGATAGACGCCATAGGCGCCATTGGTCTCCTTCGGATCGCCGGACCATTCCACCGTCAGGTACTGATAGATGATCCGGTCGGCACCCTTCGACTTGATGCCGTCGCCCTTGGTGTCGCGAATGGTGAAATCCGTCAGCACCACATCGTCGGACGTCACCAGCAGGCCCTCGCCCGCGCCGGTCTGGCCGGAAAAGTCCAGCACGGTATCATTCTGGCCGGCGCCCTTCAGCGTTACCCCGTCGGCATCCAGCGACAGGCCGGTGGTGAAGCTCCAGGTGCCGGCCGGCATCACGATGGTTTCACCGGGCTTTGCCTCGATCAGCGCCAGTTGCAGCGCAGCGGCGACGTCGCCCTCGGCGGAAATATGGGTGATGGCCTCTTCGGCCGGCGCGGCCGGGGCCGCTTCCTTTTTCGTGCAGGCCGCCGGCGACAGCGCCGCCAGCACCGCGAGGCTAACAATGACAGGTCTCATGCCCGATTTCCTCCCCGGATCAAGTTGACGCCAGTGTCAGTATTCCTCCGGCGGAAGGCAAGACCTCACAAAAGAAAACCCCGCCCGGCGATCTCTCGCGGGGCGGGGGCCTTCCGGAAATTCTGTCCGGTTTCGCCTAGTGCACGCTGAGTGGCTTCAGGTCATGCAGGCGGGCGGCGGCAAACGCCGCCTCCCGGCCCTCGACAATGGCCAGACGCACGCCGTTGGCGGAGGAGACCATGAACAGGTCTTCGGGATGCTCGACCCCTTCCAGCGTGTTGGCCGGAACGAGATCACGCACTTCGTCCGCGCCCAGATGGCGGACATAGACGAGGGAATCCCTGTCGAAGAGGTTCATGTGTTCGTCGTTCAACATTTGGCACTCCTTTCCGTCGTTCGACAGATGCGGCGAACCAGGGTGCGAAAGTGCACCTTTCGTTCACGTCTAAGGTGGGGGGCAATTGTGGCGCATCAAGTGCCGCCATGCGGCCTCCGCGGGGCGGAGTCTCAAACTTTTGTGAGATAACGCTCACAAAAGGCCGATTCTATTGGGATTCCGCGAAATTCCCGTATTGCCAATGGATTACGTCTTGTTCAGGTGGCTGGCGCCATACGCCGGGCGGGAATTGTCCTGAAGGAAAATGGTGGAGCCAAGGGGAGTCGAACCCCTGACCTCTTGCATGCCATGCAAGCGCTCTCCCA
>JAGQRO010000290.1 GCA_020425315.1 Hyphomonas sp.
TATCGCTGCAAGGATGCGAAGGAGACGGTCGAGTTCTACAAGAAGACGCTCGGCATGGATTTCCAGCTCGCCATCGCGGAGGACCATGTGCCCTCCACCGGCGCCTATGATCCGTACATGCACATTTTCCTCGATGCCGGGAACGGCAATGTTCTGGCCTTCTTCGAACTGCCGGAACAGCCCGACATGGGCCGCGACCCGAACACGCCGCAATGGGTGCAGCATATCGCCTTCCGCCTCGGCTCGCTCGACGAACTGCTCGCCACCAAGGCGCACCTTGAGTCGCTCGGCATCGACGTGCTGGGCCCGACGCATCACGGCATCTTCAAGTCGANTTTCTTCGACCCCAACGGCCACCGCCTCGAACTCGCCGCCGATATCGGCACGCCGGACCAGTATGCGCAGCTGAAATCCGTCGCCGAACCGATGATCGAGGAATGGAGCCGCACCAAGAAAGCCCCCCGCCACGCCGCCTGGCTCCACGAAAAGATCGCGGACGAGAGCTGACGCCCATTCTCCCCTCTCCCCTGGGAGAGGGGTCGGGGGTGAGGGGCCACGCCTTCTCGTCCCGGTTCCTGAAGCTCCCGAAGGTTCTGCCTTCGCCCCTCATCCCCAACCCCTTCTCCCGAGAGAGAAGGGGCTGTAGACCGGTAAGATCAGGGAGGATCGACCGATCATGCAAAGAATTGTCCCGTGTGCCTTCCTCGCCCTCCTCGCCCTGCCGGCGGCGGCACAGGAGAGGGTCGATATCGGCAATGGGCATGTCCTCATGGTCGGGCATCCCTTCTTCTATATGGGCCGCGAGGATGACTTCACCGCCGGGGTCAACATTGCCGATTTCGACGGGGACGGGGACCTCGATGTCGCCTTCATCAATGGCCGCCACTGGTCGCAGGCCGACGAACTCTATTTCAACCGGGGCGACGGGCGCCTGCTGGAAAGCCGCGAGATTGGTGAGCTGCGCTCCACCGGCTATGGCGGCTGCGCGGCCGATCTCGACCTCAATGGCACCATGGACCTGCTGGTGCCGCGCGATGGCCTGCCGCCGGTCATCCATTTCAGCGGCGTCAACGGCCCGCTTTCGTCCACGATTGGCCTGAACCGTACCGCCGGGGCCCGTGGCTGCGCCGTCGCGGACTTCACCGGCGACGACATTCCCGATGCGGTCATCGGCCAGCGCGGCAATGTGACTTTTATGGTCGTGGGCCCGTTCTCGAATGTCAGCCCCACGGTGGACATCCTCACCGGCCCGGTCGTCGGCGTCGCCACTGCAGACCTCAATGCCGACAGCCAGCCGGATCTCATCCTCTCGATGCGCGGCACGGCCACCGGCGCGGTGCTCTACAATAAAGGCGGCGGGAGTTTCTCCGACCCGCTCTATTTCGGCGCCGAGGACCAGCCCTCCCGCGCCGCCGCCGCGGTCGACTGGGATGGCGACGGCGATCTCGACATTTTCAGCGCCGTCCTCACCGGGGAGAACCGGGTCTTCCTGAATGAGGGCGGGAAATTCGATACCGCGCTTGAATTGCCGCCCACGGCGCCGGCCGAGGCGGTCGCCATCGCGGACTTTGACGGCGATGACCGGCCCGATGCCGTGCTCGGCACCGAAGGCCACAATGTGCTGGTGATGAACTGGCCCTATGGCTACGCCGTGATCCAGCTGCCGGATGAAGAGGCCGACACCTATGACGTCGCCGTGGGCGACCTCAATGGAAATGGCTTTCCGGACATCGTCTTCGCCAATTCCGGCGCCCCGAACTCCGTCATCTACAATACGACCGATCCAGAGGACTAAATGAAACTCGCCACCCTTCGTAACGGCGCCCGCGATGGCCGCCTTGTCGTCGTCTCGAAAGACCTGACGCGCGCCACCGATGCCGCCGCCATTGCGCCGACGCTGCAGGCCGCGCTCGACAAATGGGATGTCTACGCCCCGAAGCTGCAGCAGCTGGCCGAGCAGGTGGAACTTGGCTCCGTGCCCACCTTCCGCTTCCATGAGCATGACTGCGAAAGCCCATTGCCGCGCGCCTATCAGTGGGCGGACGGATCAGCCTATATCAACCATGTCGAACTGGTGCGAAAGGCGCGCGGCGCTGAAGTGCCCGAAAGCTTCTATGACGACCCGCTGATGTACCAGGGCGGCAGCGACGCTTTCCTCGGGCCGCGCGATGCGATCCCGCTGAAAGACATCGCCTGGGGCTGCGACATGGAAGGGGAGGTGGCCGTCATCACCGATGACGTGCCCATGGGCGTCAGCGAGGCGGACGCCGCCGGCCATATCCGGCTGGTCATGCTGTGCAATGACGTGTCGCTGCGCGGCCTTATCCCGGCCGAACTCGCCAAGGGGTTCGGCTTCTTCCAGTCGAAGCCGCCGAGCGCGTTCACGCCGGTGGCGGTCACGCCGGATGAACTGGGCGACGCCTGGAAGGACAGCCTTGTCCACTTGCCGCTGCGCGTCGACTATAATGGAGAGCCCTTCGGCCGCGCCGAGGCCGGCGCCGATGCCACCTTCAGCCTCGCGCGCCTCGTGGCGCATGCGGCAAAGACGCGCCCGCTCAGCGCCGGCACGGTGATCGGCTCCGGCACCGTTTCCAACAAGGGCGCCGATGGCGGGGCGGGCAAACCGGTCTCCGAAGGCGGCCTCGGCTATGCCTGCATCGCGGAAATCCGGATGATCGAAACCATCGCTTCCGGCGCGGCGAAAACGCCCTTCATGAAGCCCGGCGACACCGTGCGCATCGAAATGCTGGACAAGGCCGGCCATTCGATCTTCGGCGCCATTGAACAAACCGTCGAGCAGGTCTAAACCGACGCTGCACTGCAACATGACGCAAGGGGAGCAGCCGACCGCATGGCGAGCAAAGTCTACAATTCCGCGGCCGAAGCGCTCGAAGGGCTGACCTTCGACGGCATGACCGTGATGGCCGGGGGCTTCGGCCTGTGCGGCATTCCGGAGAATTTGATCCTCGCTCTGCGCGACAGCGGCGTGAAGGACATCACCGCAATTTCGAACAATGCCGGCGTCGACGATTTCGGCCTCGGCCTGCTGCTGCAGACGCGGCAGATCAAGAAGATGATCTCGTCTTACGTGGGTGAGAACAAGGAGTTCGAGCGCCAGTATCTTTCCGGCGAGCTGGAACTGGAATTCAATCCGCAGGGCACGCTGGNNGCCGGTGTGGATGGCTTTGGGCTGGGTCTGCTGCTGGAGACGAGGCAGATCAAGAAAATGATTTCCTCCTACGTTGGCGAAAACAAGGAATTCGAACGACAGTTCCTGTCCAATGAACTGGAGCTGGAGTTCAATCCGCAGGGCACGCTGGCCGAACGCTGCCGCGCCGGCGGGGCGGGCATTCCGGGCTTCTACACCAAGACCGGCGTCGGCACGCTGGTGGCCGAGGGCAAGGAACATCGCGAGTTCAACGGCGAGACCTATATCCTCGAAACCGGCCTTGTGTCTGACCTTTCCATCGTCAAGGCGGAGAAGGCCGACACGCAGGGCAATCTCGTCTTCAACAAGACGGCCCGCAACTTCAACCCGCCCATGGCCATGGCCGGCAAGGTGACGATTGCCGAAGTCGAGGAACTCGTTCCGACCGGCGATATTGACCCGGACGAAATCCACATCCCCGGCATCTTCGTCCAGCGCATCATCAAGGACAGCTTCGAGAAGCGCATCGAACAACGCACTGTGAGAAAGCGGGAGCACTACTGATGCCCTGGACACGCGACGAGATGGCGGCCCGCGCCGCAAAGGAACTCCACGACGGTTACTATGTGAACCTCGGCATCGGCATTCCCACCATGGTGGCGAACCATATCCCGGACGACATGGATGTGACGCTGCAATCGGAGAACGGCATGCTCGGCATGGGCCCGTTCCCCTATGAGGGCGAGGAAGATGCCGACCTGATCAATGCCGGTAAGCAGACGATCACGTCCCTGCCGCGCACCAGCTTCTTCGACAGCGCCACCAGTTTCGCCATGATCCGTGGCGGCCACATCAACATCGCCATCCTTGGCGCGATGGAAGTGGCCGAGAATGGCGACCTCGCCAACTGGATGATCCCCGGCAAGCTGGTGAAGGGCATGGGCGGGGCGATGGACCTTGTCGCCGGCGTGAAACGTATCGTCGTCGTGATGGACCACGCCAACAAGAAGGGCGAGTCCAAGGTGCTGAAGGCGTGCACTCTGCCGCTCACCGGCAAGGGCGTGGTCAACCGCATCATCACCGATCTCTGCGTGATGGACGTGGTCGAGGGCGGCCTGAAAGTCATCGAACTCGCTCCCGGCGTCTCCATGCAGGACGTGAAGGACAAGACCGAAGCGACGCTGGTCGCCTGATTGCCATGTCTCTCTATTCCGGCCTCTCCACCCTCCCGCCCGATGCCCTGCTGGGCCTGATGGTCGCCTATCGCGAAGACAAGCGCGACGAGAAATTCGATCTCGGCGTCGGTGTCTACAAGGATGAGGCGGGCAACACGCCGATCCTCTCGGCCGTGAAGAAGGCCGAGGCGCGCATGCTCGCCGCGCAGGATTCGAAAGTGTACGAAGGCCCGCGCGGCAATGTGGACTTCTGCGCCCATGTCGAGGATTTCGTCTTCGGCGCCGGGCATCCGGCCCGCGCAGAGGGCCGCACGCTGTCCTTCACCGCGCCCGGCGGTTGCGGCGCACTCTATGCCGGCGTCAGCCTGATGCGCCGCATGGGCACGAAAAAGGTCTGGGTCTCGAAACCGACCTGGCCCAACCATCCGAATGTGGTGAAGTCGCTCGGCCTCGACGTGGCTGAATATGATTACGCCGTGGGCGGAACGCTTTCGCCCACCGGCATCCTCGAAAGCCTGATGCAGGCCGAGCCCGGCGACGGCGTCATCATCCAGGGCCCCTGCCACAACCCGACCGGCATCGATATCCCTGAGCGCCTGTGGACGGCGCTCGGAGACCTTGCAAAATCGAAAGGCCTCGTCGTGATGGTGGACGTCGCCTATCACGGCTTCGCCAGGAGCCTGGGCGAAGACATGGCTGGTGTGCGCGCCTTCCTTGAAGCGGCGGGGGAGGGCATGGTCGCCTATTCCTGCTCGAAGAATTTCGGGCTTTACCGCGAGCGCACTGGCTGTTTCCTCGCCCTCGGATCGACGCCGGAGGGGATCGCAGCGGCCACCACGCATGTCGCCGCCATCGGCCGCGCCTCCTGGTCGATGCCGCCCGCCCATGGCGCCGGCATTGTCGCCACCATCCTCGGTGACGCAGAGCTGCGCGCCGAATGGGAGGCCGAACTCAGCTCGATGCGGAACCGGATGATCGCGCTCCGCAAGGCGCTGTCGGACGCGCTCGTCGCGGAAACGGGCTCCAACTCGCTGGGCGAACTCGCCAGGCAGAACGGCATGTTCAGCCAGCTGCCGATCACGCCCGAAGGCGCAAAGAAACTGCGCGAAGACCTCGGCCTCTACATGCCCGCCTCGGGCCGCATCAACATCGCCGGCATCAACGCGAACGACATTCCCCGCATCGCGGAGATATTGGCGACGGCGCTGTAGGAAGTCGGTGTGTCCCATCAAAATGATGGGCGAATACTGCGAAGGTTCTGATGCTGTCGAACGTGAACCGTCAAATTCGCCTCACCTCAAGGTCATTTGGGCCGGCGACTTGGCTCAATATGTCTCGAAACATTGGATCGAGCTTCTTTCTGATTTCTTTCGTCGAGGCCCCTTGAGGGCACAAGGCCATCTGGCGTTCAAACTCTACGAACAAAGCGTCAAGTGGAAACTCGCCGCCACTTGCTAGTGAGCCGATGCTTGTTTTGATGGCATCAAGTGTTCGGCCGAAAATCTCGTCAGAGAGATAGGAGTTTTTATCTTCTTTGTATTGAATGGTGTTCTTGAGAATTGCGTTTACCCATTTGGTGAATCTGGCTTGTTCTGCACCCCATTCATCTTGCTCAAAATATCGACTGTTGTAGTGGAAACTTCTCAACACAATGGCGGCGAAAGCGGCTTGAGCGCAGCCTATATCAAATTTGACCCGATAGTTCTCCATTGCTTTCATTCTTGAAGCGCCGTCCTTTGTTTCAGACAGCTCCGAAAAGAAATTGAGCATAGCGCTTGGTACGTTGATTGGCTTTCGCGACTCTCTAACTAGACTTAGTCGGTCAGGCGGAATGGACTTTTCAAACAACTCCTGAGAGTAGCCATACAAGGCCCAACCCGCCAATTTTGGTTTACGTTTTTGAATGGACTTCTGAATCAACGAAGGAATTGTTGCTCCAACAGAAGCCATGCATGGCAGAGCAAGTAACCAAACAATAAGTATCCACGGTGGAGCAAGGTAGTGAAGCCCAACAGCAATCGCCGCAGTGGAAGCTAGTGAACCTGTTACGCCGGCTGTGATCGCGGGCCGTATGTCAGAGCGATCTTTGATGGGCACTGCCAAATTCAGACCGACCAATTGAAGAATTGGTCCTGCGATCAGCGCTGAAGGAGCTATGATGGATGTTATGATTATTGCATCGGCCCATTCCATGCATGCCTCCAGATGGAATGATCCTTTGTATGGCCGACGGCCCGTTTCAACGATTGCACACCCTGCGCGCTAACGTTGAGATATAGCAGCAGCCTACTGACTGACAATCGCTGACCAAGGCATTTCTGAAGGCCTCCTCAGATCCCCAACCCCCGCGGCGCGATCTTCTCTAACTCCGCCAGCGCTTCCGGCGCGGCCTCGACCGGCTTGCGCTTGTCGAGGTCCAGAGTGATCGCCACGGCATGGCTCGTCGCCCAGGGGCGGCCGCTGACCGGGTCCATCATCCAGTGGGAGAGGCCGTGCGTCTTGCCTTGCGCACCGGTGAAGCCGGTATAGATCTCGAACAGGTCGCCCGCGCGCGGCGTTGCGTGGAAGCGGAGGCGATATTCCAGCACCGCCGCGCCCTGACGAATGCCGCCCGCCGCCTCGGCCACGCGCTTGCGCCAGCCATAGAGCAGGTTCGGCACCGAATCCGAAATCCGGCCGATCACCCAGAACGGCGCCATCCATCCGTGTACGTCGAGATGCTGGCGCGGCACGGCGCCCATGCCGATGCAGGGAATGCCGAGGCCGCGGGGCACATCGATGCTGATCTCGTCCAGCGGCAGGCCCGGCGCGTCCGGGTCAATCGAGCGCGGCGCGGACTCGTCCGGCGCCTCGCCGAGATCGTCGGCCATCGCCGCGCGCACCGACTTGCCCCAGGCAAAGGCCTCGCGGCCCGCCGTGTCGACATGCACGATCCGTGTGCGGAAACAGGCGGCCAGCTGGCCATCCTCATGACGCAGTTCCTGGTAAACGACTGCATCGCTCTCGCCGACGCTCAGCAGGCAGCCCTTCATGCTCAGCGGCCGGCCGGGCAGGACTTCGCGGACGAAACGGATATGCTGGTCCACCGGCACGATGGTGGAGGGGGAGTTGCGCGAAAAGGCATGCGGCATGCCCAGCGCATGGGCGAACACGGCGAGGCCTTCGGCCTGTTTCTCGGCATAGACGCGCACATTCATGTGCCCCATCTCGTCGCAATCCCACTGATTGCAGCTGCCCCGCCAGAGAGTCTTCACGCGGCGCAGTCCCGGCAGGTACCGCGCACTTCCACGACCGCCCGGTTCAGGTGGAAGCCGGCGGCTTTGGTTTCCGCCTTCAGCGCCTCGCTGGTCGCCACCGCGTGTAGTTCCTCGGCGCCGTGGCATGTCTCGCAGATCAGGAACACGGCCGAGTGGCTGTGGCTGGTATGGCCACAGGCGACATAGGCGTTGAGGCTCTCGATCTTGTGGGCAAGGCCCGTCTCCTGAAGGAAGTCGAGCGCGCGGTAGACGGTCGGCGGCTTGGCCGAGCCTTCGCCGTCGAGATTGGCCAGCAGGTCATAGGCCTTGGCCGGCTCGGCGCTTTCCAGCAGCAGGCGCAGCACCTTGCGGCGGATCTTCGTCATCCGCTGGCCCTGCCGGGCGACCAGCGTTTCGGCTTGGTTCAGGAACGCATCCACGTCCTGCGGGCTGCAGGGCGTGTTGGCGTGGACGTGCGTGTGTTCGTGCGACTGGGCCATGGGCCCAATGTCGGGTGTTTTGTCCACAATGTGAAGAGGGGCTGAGCTTTACGCCCGCCAACAACAGTGTTAGCGGGCGGGACCTCCAAGTGCCGGCGGCAATTCAGAACAAGTACGGCCAGCGTACTCGCGATCATGACAAAAGAAGAATGGGCCAATGCCGATTGCGCCCAAAGCATGCTGGATAATCTGTATCGCGAGCAGCCGGCCTTCTTGGCAACTCAAGTTCCCCAATTGCACAAATACTTCCTTGCATGCTGCTGGAAGCACCAACACTTGATCCCGCAGAAACGCCTGAGAGACGGCCTTCGAGGGGCTGAAGATTGGGTTGCGGGTACTATCGATGATGAGGAACTCTACAGACTGAATCGGCACGCAGAATCCGAAGCATTCGCGATCGACTACGCAGAGGCGCCCGATGAAATTGGCGCACTGAGGTCTTTGATCGGAGGAATACCGGAACTTTCTGACATGCCTTTTGACGAGGCAAGACACCTGCTTGGGAAGGCTGCCTATTTCGCAGAGACTTCGATGGTCTATCCTACGATGCGTTCCCTGCCTCGGATCAATAGCCTGTTCACTTCACAATTTCTCTGCCCCGATCTGTTGAGGGAATTTGTTGTGCCCGCCTTCGATGTCTCGCCCTGATCCAAGGGCAGCCAAACTCGGGTAGGACCCGCGTCGGACGTAGGAGAGATTGCTTGGGGTGAACCGCCTTACGGCGGCAGTGAAGGGGTGGACGGGATTCGCAAATCACTCGAGATTCTACAGGAAGGCGAAGTTTGAAGGGGTCAAAGGGATGCAATTGTCGGAGCGTGACGGGCTCGAACTCTGGCGCCGGGCGGTGACCGCTTCGGTCCGGTCGGATGCGCCGGATCTGACGGCTCGCCAGCAGGCCATCCTGATGACCGTCGCGCTGACGCCCGGCCCGCACACGGTGCGCGGCCTTGCCGAACAGCTCTCCATCGCCAAGCCCGCCGTCACCCGCGCGCTCGACACGCTGGAGCGGCTGGACTTCATCGCCCGCATCCGCGACGAGGCCGACCTGCGTAACATCTTCCTGGAGCGCAAGCCGGCCGGAATGGCCTATCTCCGGTCGTTTGCCGGCCTTGTTATGGCCGCAGCTTCGGGCAAGGATCAGGACACCGCGCCGCCGAAGCCCTCGCGCAAGGCGTCCGCGGCCTGATCATCCGCTGCGGGGCATGCCATGCCTGATTTCACAGACAAGCGCTTGACGCCGCCGCCGGGCACCGGCGTGCCGCACCAGATTCTCTGGGGCGCGGCCCCGCTGCTCGAAGCGCCGGAGGCCGGAGCGCGCCTCTCGACCGAGGCGCTGCATGGCGAGCTGGTCGACCTTTACGAGACGCGGGACGGCCATGGCCTCGTCCAGTGCCGGCGCGACCGCTATGTCGGCTGGGTGCCCATGCCGGCCCTGTCGGACAAGCTGTGGGATATCACCCACCGGATCGCCGCGCTGCGCACCCATGCCTATGCCGCGCCGGACCTGAAATCGCCGCCGCGCGCCACGCTCAGCCTCGGCGCGCTGGTTCACATTGACGGCGAGGAGGGCAACTGGCGGCATGCCAAAGGCCTCGGCTGGATCAATTTCCGCCACCTCGACGTCAACAATATCGACCCTGACGGCAACCCCGCAGCCATCAGGGATCCGGTCGATGCGGCGCTCAAATTCCTCCACACGCCCTATCTCTGGGGCGGGCGCACCAGCCTCGGCCTAGACTGTACCGGCCTCACCCAGCAGGCCTTCGAGGCCGCTGGCGTGCTGTTGCCGCGAGACAGCGACATGCAGTTCGCCTGGGCCGGCGACGACATTCCGGACTGGCGCGAGCCCGGCGCCCTTCAGCGCGGCGATCTCGTCTTCTGGAAGGGCCATGCCGGCCTGATGGCGGATGCCGACACGCTCATCCACTGCAATGCCTGGCACATGGCGACCGCGCAGGAACCCCTGCAGGAAGCGATTGTCCGCATCGCAAACTATTACGCCGAGCCCATCGGGGCCCGGCGCATAGATATCTCGAAACTGAGAGGGCAGGTGCCGGCCTGGAAGGCCGCCACCTCCGCAGCGTGATCACTCTTCGGTGTCGGTCGCCTCGTCCACGGCGTCAGCGGCGTCTTCCACCACTTCGGTGACTGTATCGACGGCTGTGTCGGCCGCATCGGTCACAGTTTCCGTCACCGTATCTGCAGCATCCTCAACAGCAGCAGAGGCATCCTCGATGAGGTCCTCCGCCGGCGCGGCTGCGTCTTCGCCCTCGACCACAGCCTCGCCCTCAGCCGCCGGGGCGGCTTCTTCCTCGCCGCCTTCAGCGGCCAGCGGGGCCGGGAAGGCCGGCGCATTCTCGGTGTTGGAGGCGAGGTAGGCGATCACGTTCATGCGGTCTGCGTCCTTGCGCAGGCCCGCGAACGACATCGACGTGCCCCGGGCGAACGAGGCCGGATTGGTCAGCCAGTGATCCAGGTCTTCATAGGTCCAGCTGCCGCCGATGCCCGACAGGGCCGCAGAATAGCTGAATGCGTCGTGGTGGGCCTTATCGGCGCCGACCACATTGTGCAGGTTCGGGCCGGTCCCGTTGGCGCCGCCTGCGTCGATCGTGTGGCAGGTGGTGCACTGGCCCTTGAAGGTGCGCTCGCCGCGGCTGACATCCGCTGCCGCCAGCAGGGCGCCGAGGTCGAACACGTCTTCCTCTTCGGCAGCAGCCGCGCCGCCGCCGGCCACTTCGACGCAATATGCGAACTTCTCGCACATCTGCTCCGACATGGAGGTCGCTTCGGCGTGTTCCTCTCCGTGATGGGCTTCGCCGCCCTCTGCAAACACGATGTCGGAGAGCGTTTTGAGGCCGAACAGGCCGAGCGCCGTCGCCAGCAGGGCCCCGAGGATCTTGTTGAGACCGAGTTCTCCCATGAGGGTGTTCCTTCGAATCTGTCTGGTCATATAGTCTTGGCGCGCGCCTTTTGGCACGCTAACGGGAGCCTCGCAATATAAAGGCTGCGCGGCAGGGGCGCTTCCCCTGTCCGTCGCGGCGATCCGACGCAGTATTTAGGGGTCAGGGGCCGGAAAAATGACGGGAAAAATCGCTTACCAGGGTGAGCCGGGGGCCAACTCGCATATTGCCTGCAACCAGGCCTTTCCGGAGCTGGAGCCGCTGCCCTGCCGCACCTTCGAGGACTGTTTCGCCGCCGTCGAGCGCGGCGAGGCGGATCTCGCCATGATCCCGGTCGAAAACACCATTGCCGGCCGGGTGGGCGACATCCATTCCCTACTGCCCGGCACCAGCCTTCAGATCGTGCAGGAATACTATCTGCCGATCCGGTTCCAGC
>JAGQRO010000291.1 GCA_020425315.1 Hyphomonas sp.
AGCGCCGGGGTGATGATGGCGAAGGTCATCTGGAACATCATGAACAAGGGCTCCGGGATCGACTGCCCGTACAGCGGGGCGCCGGTGACGCCGCCTGCGAAGGATTTGGCGAAGCCGCCGATGATCCCGCCGCCGCCCGGCCCGAAGGCGAGGGAATAGCCGCAGGCAAGCCAGACCACGCTCATCAGCGCGGCAAGCGACATGCAGTGCATCAGGACGGAGAGCAGGTTCTTCGCCTGGACGAGGCCGCCATAGAACAGGGCAAGGCCCGGCAGTGTCATGAACAGGACAAGAGCGGTCGATGTGAGGATCCAGGCCGTGTCGCCCGTATCTGCGAAGGCCGGCGCAGCAAGGGCCGCGCACAGCAGCGAGAGCACGCCGAAGCGCACCACCGGTTTGGAATGGGTCAAATTGTACTCCCTCACGTCCGTTCACGCGTCACGGACGTGCCCTCCGAGCGCGCAGTTTCTTGTTATGCGTCGTGGTCCGGAATCCTCCCCCGTCCCGCGCGGTCATTCCTCCGGGAAGGCGGCGGCGGGGTCAAGGGGCGGGATCGGCGTCCACCCGCCGCACCGGGACGGGCAGGGTGCAGATGTCGACGATTTTCGGCGGGGTGACGACGAAGGCCTGGGCGCCGGAATAGTCGCGCTTGGACTCCTTCAGCGCTTCCCATTCGGCCGAGGGCGTCGGCATGACTTCCCAGGCGGGGCGCTCGTCTTCCGGCAGGTCGGCGGCGACCCTGGCCGAGACGATCATATTGGGGCCGAGATTGGAGCGGCGATACTGCGCCATCTGGTAGGCGAGCGGGTCGTCATCGCCGAACAGGGCCTCGGTTTCCTCCTCGTTGAAGGGCTCGACGCGGGCCAGGCGGTTGACCACGTCCATGCCGTCGATGACGCGGCCGAAGATCGTGTAGTTGCGGTCAAGATAGCGGCGCGGGAGGAGGGGGATGTAGAACTCCGTCGAGCCGCTGTCGGGCGCCATGCTGCGGGCCATGCCGACGGCGCCGGGGCAGTTCAGCAGCCATTCCTGCCCGCCCTCGCGGCCGACGGGGAAGCCGGCGCGGTGGCCGGCCTGCGGCGCGAAGAGGTCGGCGCTGCCCAGCGGGTCGAAGCCTTCGGCGCTGACGGTACGCTCGGCCTCGAAGGGTACGGTGGGGACGCCGTCCAGCAACTGGTCGAACTCCTTTCCGGCCTGCGCGACATGGGTTTCGATGACCCGGTAGAAGAATTCCCCGTCATAGAAGCCGGCGCGCACGGCATCGCGGATCGAGCCGGCATTGGCGGGGGCGGCTTCCGGGAAGAGCTCGATGGTGATCGTGCGGTCCTCGCCCATGTCGAAGAGGAGGAGGTTCTCCGGGTCGACCGGGCGCCAGGCGGCGGCCTCGGCTTCCGGTTCGGCGGGCGAGGGCGGCGTCTCGGCCTCGATGGCGGCAGGCGCCGTCTGGCAGGCAGCGAGCAGGGCGAGGGCGGGGATAAGGTGTCTCTTCATCCGCCGAGTTTCACGGGGATAGGGCGCAAAGGCAAGGTCGATATAGGTGACCGCGAGGGGCGATAGCGTTGACCTCCTGGACGATACCGGTGCGGCCTGCAGGCGTGATGGGGGACTGCGGCGCGCCTTTCAATTCGGGGGTGCGGGGCGGCCGGGGCATGGTCCCCGCCCAAATCCACAAAGCCGTCGCAATTATGGGATGTTTCCCGGAAGTGTGTCAGCAATTTTTGGTTGCCAGCCCAATCCGGTTCAGCCATTCCTTGGCCGTTCAAGGGAGGGTCCCCGATGCGGCAGGCCGGTTTCGCGGCAGCCCTGATGGCTGCGGTTTTCGTCAGCGCGTGCGGCGGCGGTGGCGGAGGCGGCGGCGGATCGGGCGGTTCCGGATCGACGCCCAACACGCCGCCGGTGGCAGAGGCCGGTCAGGATGTGACCGCGGCGATCTCCCCGCAGGGCACGGCGCTGAACGGTGCGGCCAGTTCCGATCCTGATGGCGGCGCGCTGACTTATGCCTGGACGATCCAGACCCAGCCCGCCGGCGCCGGCGCAACCATCGCCAATGCCAACCTCGCAGGCGCGCGGCTGAATGCCTTCGCGCCGGGAGCCTATGTCCTCCAGCTGCGGGTGACCGACCCGCGCGGTGCTTCGGCCACCGATACGGTGAATGTGACGCTGACCAATGACGCGCCCGTCGCCGCGCTGGACATATCGGCCACGATGCCGGCGATCGGCGAGGAAGTCCTGCTCGACGCCACGGGCTCAAGCGACGTCAACGGCCAGCCGCTGAGCTTCACCTGGACCCTGATACAGTCGCCGCCGGGATCGCTGGTCCGCGACAGTTTCGATGGCGCCGTCGTGCCGGTTCAGTTCGATGTGGAAGGGGACTATGCCTTCCGCCTTGAAGTCACCGATGGATATGATCCGGTGACGGAAGACTCTTCCGCGATCATGGTGACGGAGTTTTCGATCCAGGCGCTCAGCGCGCCGTTCCGTTACGCCGCGACCCAACCGGCCGGCGGGCGCACCGTCATCGCGATGAACTCCACGCTCATTATCCTCGACGTAGATGGCAATGAGGAAGCGATCGTGACACTGCCGGCAACGGCGCTGACCCTCGCAGTTTCGCCCGACGGGAAACTGGCCGCGGCCGGGCACGCCAATTCGGTCAGCTTCATCAACATGGAAACGAGAACCCTGGCGGTGACGCACCCTGTATCGGTCGGTGTCGGCACGCTCGTGGTGGGCAATGACGGCACCGCACATGTCTTTCCGCCAACGGACCTGTGGGTCCGGGTCGCGTCCGTCAACATGCCGACCGGGCAGGAATTCGTTTCTGAAGACACTATCTTTGCCGGGGAGCGGGCCAGGATGCATCCATCGGACCTGAAGGCTTATGTCGCGTCTACCCAACTGGAACCTTCAAGCCTCCAAAGGGTGGACCTGCCGGGCGGGGCGGCCGTCGTCTCCTACTTCTCGAAGTATCATGGCGATTTCCCGTTCTGCGGGGATCTCTGGATCGCAACCGACGGCGCATCGATCCTCTCCAAATGCGGCGTGGTGGTGACCGCCACCGATACCCAGGCCACGGACCTGACCTTCAAGCTTAAGCTGCAGGGGCTCGACGGGACGATCCAGCATGCCTCCTACAGTCAGTTCACGAGATACTGGTATGTCGTGGACGGCGATGACGGTGCACCGGTGACTTCAGTCAAGGTATTTGACTCCGAGTCCGGTGTTCTCGTCGAGACGATCGACCTGCCCATGTCGGAAGGCCAGAGCGGCGCGCAGCTATTTGTGAAATTTGTCGTGGCCAGTCAGACCGCCAATTCGGTGCTGATCCTGGCCCAGGACCATGCCACCAATCCCCAGAATTACTACACCGTCCGGTCAACGCGCCCGGCGCCGGCCTCACTCGACCTGCCGCCGGATGTGATCCTGCAGACATATTCTGCCGGCAGTGTCGGCCAGCAAGTGACGATCGATGCCGGCGCCAGCTTCGATCCCGAAGGCATGCCGCTCGCATATGCCTGGACGCTGGTGAGCCAGCCGGAACTCAGCGCCATCACTCCGGCGGGGACCGACAGTGCCGTGATACGGTTCACGCCAATTGTTGCCGGCGAGTATGTGTTCGAGCTGGTTGCCAGCGACGGCAACCGCCAGAGCGCCCCGAAGCGGGTCACCGTGAATGTGTCCGGCACGCCAGGGGTCGAAACCTACCGGATGGCCGGACAGATTGCCGACATGGAATATTCGCCGGCCCGCAACGAACTGGCCTATATCGTGGAGTCTGAGGCGGTTCTGCACCTGCTTGACCTTGACGACTATTCCGAACGGCGGGTGGAATTGCCGCGTCGTGGAAATCGCGTCGGCGTGAGCCCCGACGGACAGTTCGCGGCCGTATCGCATTCAGGGCTCGTCTCCCTTGTGGACCTTTCGTCTGCAACGGTCGTCGACACGCAGGTGTATGATTCCGACTGGGGCGACATCGTGCTGGATTCCAGCAACCGCGCCCACGTGATCCCCAACCGGGATCCGTTCGCGCTTTTCATCTCGATCGACTTTGCAGCAGACACGGTTGGGGAAGACAGAGTCAACCTCGCGAAGGCCAATTCACAGATGCGGCTGCATCCGAATGGTTTCTGGGTCTATACCGCTGACAGGGACTACGTGCCGACGAACTTTGCGAAATGGGACATTTCGACTTTTCCCTCCACGTACAAGGACGATTCCCCCTATCACGGCGATTATCCGATCGATGGCGATATCTGGATCAGTGAAGACGGGGACGACCTGCTGGTGGCAAGCGGACGACTGTTCAATTCGTCGGATGACCCATCCGTCGACATGACGTATCTGGACCGGCTGGCCGATGACGTCTTTGTCGCCTGGGCGGACCATTCCGCACAGACCGGGCTCTGGGCGGTCGGGGTGCAGGCATCCCTCAGCGATCCGTCGCTCAACGGGACGATTGTCTACTACAGGGACACGGATTTCTCCCGCGACCGGGTGCAGGCCCTGCCGGACATTCCTACCGGGGCCACCTCCGTGCCTGCCGCGCCGCAACGGGTTTTCCTTTCGCAGGATGCCGGCACCACCATTGCCCTGGTGCGCAATGCAACATTGGCGGATGGATATGCCGTGGAGGTGATTTCCTCGCCCTGATGCAGTCGCGTCAGCCCACCTGATCGGCATAGGCGCCGGCTTCGAAGGCTTCGGCGAGCTTGAAGCGCTGGATCTTGCCGGAGCCGGTGAGAGGCCATTCCTCGACCCAGATCCAGTAGGCCGGTGTCTTCTGCGGCGCGAGGCGTTCGCGGATGAAGGCTTTCAACTCGCCATTGTCCGGACGCGGATGCGTGTTGCCGCGCATGAAGCAGGCGACCTGTTCGCCCCATTTCTCGTCCGGAATGCCGACAATCGCGATTTCGGAGATGGCAGCATGCTCGAGCAGGGCATTCTCGATCTCGGCGGGGAAGAGATTCTCGCCGCCGCGGATGATCATCTCCTTCACCCGGCCGGTGATCTTGACATAGCCGCGCGGATCCATGCGGCCGAGATCGCCCGTGTGCAGCCAGCGCTCTGAATCGATCGTGGCGGCGGTGGCATCCGGATTGTCATTATAGCCGAGCATGACCGAATAGGCCCGGGCACAGATTTCGCCCTGTTCCCCGATGGGGACGACCTTGTTGGTGCCGGGGTCACGGATGGAGATTTCGGTGTGCGCAGAGGGCTGGCCGATCGTTTCGGTGAGGTCGGCTTCGGTGTCTTCATACCAGGCCTGCGTGAGGACGGGGGAGGTCTCGGTCTGTCCGTACACGATCTGGATCGGCGCGCCGAAAACCTTGCGGGCCTTGCGGCAGAGCTCCGGCGGCACCATCGAGCCGCCCGACATGATGCGCGTGGTGGAGGAGACATCGGCGCCGGTCTTCTCCACTTCCTCGATCAGGGCGACCAGCATGGTGGGCACACCGAGAATGAAGTTCGTCTTCTCGCGCTCGATGACGCGGATGATCACGGCCGGATCGAACATCGGCGCGAGCAGCATGGTGGCGCCGATGGCGAGGCCGCCGAGCACGAGGATGGCACAGCCGGTCGTGTGGAAGAGCGGCATGTTGTGGACGAAACTGTCGCCGGGTTTCAGGCCCGCGCGTTTCATCGATTCATACCCGTTGAGCACGAGGCCATTGTGGTGGAGCAGGGCGCCCTTCGGGAAACCGGTCGTGCCGGACGTGTACTGGATCTGCGTCGGGTCTGACGGTTTCGGATCGCGCAGCTGGCCGGTGTCTTCGCCTGCGAACAGGGCGGCATGGTCGGTCAGAAGGATGCGGTGCTTGATCGCCGGGATCTCGTCGCAGACGGCATCGGCAATCGCCTGCATCGGATTGCCGCGAAAATCGGCGACATAGTAGATCGCTTCGGAGCGCGACTGTTCGAGGACGTATTTCAGCTCGCGCTTCTGATAGGCCGGGTTCACCGTGACGAGCGTGACACCGGCAAGGCCGCAGGCGAGTTCGAGCAAGACCCATTCAGGCACATTGTTGGCATAGGCGGCGACGCGCGCGCCTTCGGCATGGCGGGAGGCCAGCGCGCGGGCGAGGCGTTCGGCATCGCTCAGCAGGTCTGCATAGGTCCATGACCGCAGGATCGTGCCGTCATAGTCGAGCGCTTTCAGGGCCGGCTGGCCTGGATGCCGCGCCGTAGACGCGCGCAGCATGGCGCCGATGGTCTGCGGCGCCGGTTCCGGCCCGCCATGGGCCGGGAAATAGGACTCGGTCAGAGACACCTCGTACATGCGTTTCCCCCTGTGTTTTTGGGGAGACTATAGCCGAAGCCGCGCGGGCGTCATCCTCCGCTTTGCCGGACCTGCACGGCAAGGCCGCCCAGCAGGTTGCGCCAGTGATTGGCGAGGTGCATCTGGGTGTTCTGAAGCGGGAAGCCGTGGCGGGCGACATGGCTTTGCGGGATCGTGTCCCAGCCGCGATGCTCCACCGTCACGCGGGTCTCTTCGCCGACGCGCTCGAAGCGGATGTCGACTTCGGTGACCTGGTCCGGGGTGAAGGTCGCCTGGCGCCAGGAGAAGGCGAGGCGTTCGCCGCGCAGCCAGATATGGACGCGGCCGATCTCGAACACTTTGCCATTGGGCAGGGTGGTGATGAGGCGTTCCCGGTCTGCGAAGCTCAGCGTGCCGTCGCCCCGCGGGGTGAGCTGGAACAGGGCGCCCGGCCGCCACCAGGTGCCGATCTCGCCGGTGAACACGTCGAAAGCCTCCTCCGGCGCGGCGGGCACGCGCAGCGAGACGATGACGGCGCTCATTTGCGGCGGGCTTCGACATGCGCCCGGAAGGCGGTGAGCTGGCCGGTCCAGAGCGCCTCGGTCTCGGCCAGCCAGTGCTTCAGACCGTCCATGGCGCCGGTTTTCAGCGTGTAGATGCGCACGCGGGCATCGAAGTCGGGATGGGCTTCCTCGACAAGTCCGCTATCCTTCAGCACACGGAGGTGACGGCTCATCGCCGGCGCGGCGAGGCCCAGCGCATCGGCCAGCTCGCCAGCCCGGCGCGGCTGCTCGCCCAGCAGTTCCACGGCCCGCCGCCGCACGGGGTCGGCGAGGGCGGCAAGGGTCGTGTCGATACCGCGGGCGGCGGTCAAAGGCTTGTCACCGTGCGCATCGCCCCGCCGGAGGCGGCGTCCCATTCCTCGGCCGTCTTCATTTCCACGGTGACCGCGAAAGTCCAGATATGGCCTTCCGGGTCGCGGGCGCGATAGGTGCGGTCGCCATAGAACTGGGTATCGCATTCCTGCAGGATTTCGGCGCCGGCGGCGCGGGCGCGCTCGCAATGGGCGTCGATATCCTCGCCCTCGGCCAGCTGGACATGCACGGTCTGGGTGTTCTTGGCGCCCAGATTCTTCGGGCTGCGATGGTCTTCGGACCATTCATTGCCGATCATCACGAAGCTGTCGCCGAAGGTCATCTCGGAATGGGCGATATTGTCGTTCTCATCGAGGATGATGAACAGCGGCTCGAAGCC
>JAGQRO010000292.1 GCA_020425315.1 Hyphomonas sp.
GCCATTCATCGGCGTGCGGATCTCATGGCTCATATTGGCCAGGAATTCCGATTTCGAGCGCGAGGCGTTCACGGCGGCCTTTTCCGCCGCCTCCAGGTCGCGTTCGCGGTCCTTCAGTTCGGTGACATCGGTCAGGACACCGATCAGGAAGGCATTGCCTTCGCCGTCCTCGAAATAGGACTTGCTCGACTCCACCCAGCGAATCTCGCCGGCGGCATTGGAATTCTGCTCGATATTGACGTTCTGCACGCGGGTTTCAAAGACGCGGTCGTCCATGTCCCAGAAGACGTCGGCTTCTTCCTTCGGGAAATAGTCGTGATCGGTATGGCCGATCAGTTCCTCACGCGTGCGGCCAA
The DNA here is from genome assembly GCA_020425315.1 of Hyphomonas sp. Taxonomy (GTDB): domain Bacteria; phylum Pseudomonadota; class Alphaproteobacteria; order Caulobacterales; family Hyphomonadaceae; genus Hyphomonas. The sequence goes on from JAGQRO010000292.1 coordinate 357, forward strand.
GGAACTCGCAGAATGCGGCGTTCACTTCGACCCAGACATGGTTCGAATCCTTGATGTAGACCGGGCTGGGCAGGAGGTTCATCACCCCCATGAGCAGCTCTATTTTGCTGACGTCTTTCATCGGAATCGGTTTCCTCCGGGGAAGAGGAAGCCATTGACGTCTCAAAATATCCTTAAAATTCGTCGCATTCCGCTAAGAATGCCTTTACGTGGCGCGCCTTCGTTCAGGCATGGAGAAACACCGGTGCACCGCCGCCGCCGGGCCCGAACAGTGCCGCCGTCAGCTTGCCGCCATAGACCGCGCCGGTATCGATATTGATGCGGCGCGGCGGATCGCCCTGCACATCCTGGCAGAAATCCCCGGTCGGCGTATGCCCATGCACCACGGTCCAGCCCTCCAGCGCCGGATTGTCCCATTGGGTGACATCGAAAAAGCGGCGCGCCCGGGTCCAGAGGGCGACCTGCTCGTCGAGTTCCGGCCACCGCCCCGGCGCGATGCCGGCATGCACGAAAAGGAGTTTGCGGTCTTCCAGGATGTGGTGCACCGGCAGGGACTTCAGCCAGTTGCGGTGGCCCTTTGGCACTTCTGGGAAGTCGCGCCGGTGATACGACGCCATGGTCTCCGCCCCGCCGCTGCGCATCCACATGCCGTCGGTCTCGCCGGCGATGAGCGCGTCCAGCATCATCTCTTCATGATTGCCCTTCAGGCAGATAGAGGTGAGATCGTCCCGCCCTTCCAGCTTCATCAGCGTCTCGATCACGCCGCAGCTGTCCGGACCGCGATCGACATAGTCACCCAGGTGAACCAGCGTCAGCCGCGCCTCCGGGTACAACAGGCGGTGATGGTCGAAGATGGCTGCGTGCAGCGCGTCAAGGCGGCCGGCCTCGCCATGAATGTCGCCGATGGCACAGATGAGTTCGCCCGTCATGTGCCCCGGATACAGAAAACCCCTGCTCTTGCGAACAGGGGTTTTGAAGTTCGTGCCGTTGGCCGGAAAGCCTATTCCTCGGCGGCGCCTTCTTCGGCAGCAGCGGCCTCGGCAGCGGCTGCAGCCGCTTCCGCTTCGGCCTTCGCCTTGGCAGCAGCTTCGCGCTCAGCCGCAGCGGCTTCCTTGCGGGCCGCCTTTTCGGCGTCCTTCTGGCGGCGGCGCTCGGTCTTGGAGACGGCGATCTCGGTCGTCTCGATACCGTGGCCGGTGGTGCGCTCGGCGATCCGGGCACCTTTGCCGCGCAGGCCGC
>JAGQRO010000293.1 GCA_020425315.1 Hyphomonas sp.
GCTGCCCGGCTCGTTCTCCGGCAGGGCCAGTTCGCCAAGGCCCGAGCGCGGGCCGGAGCCGAGGAAGCGGATGTCATTGGCGATCTTGAAGCAGGACATGGCCACCGTGTTGATCGCGCCATGCGTCATCACGAGGGCGTCATGCGCGGCCAGCGCTTCGAACTTGTTCGGCGCCGAGGTGAACTTGAGGCTTGTGATCGCGGCAATCTTCTCCGCCACGAGATCGGCAAAGCCCTCCGGGCTGGCGAGGCCCGTGCCCACCGCCGTGCCGCCCTGCGCCAGCTGCATCAGCATCGGCAGCGTCATCTCGATGCGGGCGATGCCGTTCGCCACCTGCTGGGCATAGCCGGAGAATTCCTGGCCGAGCGTCACCGGCGTTGCGTCCTGAGTGTGCGTGCGGCCGATCTTGATGATGTCCGCCCACGCCTTCGCCTTGGCGTCGAGCGCGCCGTGCAGGTGCTTCAGCGCCGGCAGGAGGCGGTGCACCGTCTCCTCGGCGGCGGCGATGTGCATGGCCGTCGGGAAGCAATCGTTCGACGACTGGGACATGTTCACATGATCGTTCGGGTGGACCGGCTTCTTGGAGCCCATCTCCCCGCCCATCAGTTCGATGGCGCGGTTGGAGATCACCTCATTGGTGTTCATGTTCGACTGGGTGCCGGAGCCCGTCTGCCACACGACCAGCGGGAAATGCGCGTTCAGCTGGCCCTCGATCACTTCGTCCGCCACGCCCACGATCACCTTGCCGAGGGCCGGGTCCAGCTTGCCGAGGTCCATGTTCGCCTGCGCGGCGGCCTTTTTGACGATGCCGAGGGCGCGGATGATCGGCTCGGGCTGTTTCTCCCAGCCGATCTTGAAATTCCCGAGGCTGCGTTCGGCCTGCGCCCCCCAATAGACCTCGTTCGAGACCTCGATCGGTCCCATCGTGTCGGATTCGGTGCGGGTATTGGCCATGGCGCGGGGTTCCTTGATCTGCTGCAGCGGGACTAGCCCCAAGCCTGCCTGCAATCAACTGCCCCCGCCGCCGCAGCGCCTCCTATTCGGCGACCTGCCAGTTACCCTCGGCATCCCTGACGATGTGGGTGACCGTGTTGGGGTCGAAGTCCACCTGGTCCTGGCCGAGATGGAAGAACCATTCATAGCCCTGGCGCACTTCCCAGTACTGGGCCGAATCCTCGTCGAGGCCCCAGTCCCCACAGGCGGCGACCGGCTCGTCTTGCGGCATCGCTGCCCGTTCCTCCGCCGTCGGGGCGATGACCAGCGCCCCCTCCGGCCAGCCGGCGATCCCGGCGGGGCGGATTTCGCACTCCACCTCTCCGGTCTCGTTCGCGTCCCGGAGAATGTCCTTCATGTGCCATTGCGGATTTGCGGGATCGGACACGAACAGGCGGATGACCTCCTGCCCTTCCAGCACGTCGCCGCCGAGCGCCGAGGTAACATATTCGACAGAGGCAGACTGAGCGCCGCCGCTGACCTGCAAAGTCGTGGTCACGCCATTGCACACCGCGGCCCGGTAGAGCAGCGCCTCGGTGCCATCGCCGATCCAGGCCTCGTTCATCGCCCAGGTACAGCCTTCCGGCGGCTGCCAGTCCCCCGACGGCTCCAGATAGGCGACCGACCGGCCGATGCAGAGGCCCGTAATGGGAAAGCGTGGGCCATCATCCGCGCAGGGCGGCAACTCTGCCGCCTCGGCCAGCAACGCCGTGCCATCCACGATTGGCGCCGGTTCCGGCTGGACGCATGCGCCCAGAAAAACCGTCAGTCCGAAAGCCGCCCGCAATCCCAATGTCATGACCGAATTTCCTCCATGGTCTCGCCGTGCATGTCCTGCCATGCCCCGCAATTTCCGGCAATCTGGAGAATTTGTGGGACAGAAGTGGGGCCGGCCGCAGGCCGCTTGGGGGCCGGCTCGGGGGTCGCCCTGCTCGGCAGCTTCCTGTAAGGGAACAGTGCTGCCGGACTGGGGAGGCCCCGCATGGAAGACTATCTGGAGAAGATCCTTCACCCGGAAGTGCTGTTCACACTGTTCGGCGTGTTTGTGCTGGGCACCCTGTTTTCCGGCGGCAAGAAGGGCGACAGCCTCTCCCCGCCCCCCATGCGGCCGGAGGAGATCGATGCGGCGATCAAGAAGGTCACCCTGTCGCGCTGGATGGAGATCGACGCCGAACTCGACGCCCGCAAGAAGATCACGGCCATCAAGCTGCTGCGCGATTCGACGGGTCTCGGCCTGAAGGACTCCAAGGAAGCCATCGAAGCCCGCATGCGCAGCCGCGGCATGGGGCACCGTTGAACGACAGCTGGGTCCGGTCCGGAAAGGTTCAGGCGCGCATCACCGAAGATGGTGCGCTGGAAGTGCGTTGCACGGGCCTCACCACGCAGACGAAATACTACAAGACCCTGCTGAAGGAGTTCTTCCGCAAGGAGTTCCCGCCCCTGCGTCCGGGCTATGGCGAATACTCCGTCCACATCATGATGGAATATACCGGCGACCCGCCCTGGATGGACCTCGACAATCTCGCCAAGGCCCTGCTCGACAGCCTGACCGGGAATGTCTTCGAGGACGACCACCAGGTCGCCCGCCTTCTGGTCGAGCGCCGCCCCGCCGAGCGCGAGGGCATCTGGCTGCTGGCCGAGGCGATGGAGTAGTTCCGGGTTCCACAAATTGGCATCCCGGAAAGCGCGACGCGCTTATCCGGGCCCCAGAGCGGCACATCCGGAGCGTGCCGCTCTGGGTCCCGGCTCTCCGCTGCGCTTCGGCCGGGATGACAGGGATCGAGATAATCCGCCCTCGAAGGGTTGACGGTGCGCGCCGGAAACATCATCTGCCCGCCATGAGCATTTGCCCCGCCTTCCGACAGCAATCCTGCTGACCCGTTTTTCGGGCCGCTGGCGGCTGGCAGAGAGGCAATGCGCCGGATCGCAAATCCGGATTTCACCGGTTCAAATCCGGTGCCGCCATCCATCCCGAAATATTGCGCCATCGTCTAATTGGCAGGACGCGAGATTTTGGCTCTCGAAATGCACGTTCGATCCGTGCTGGCGCATCCACCTCAAAACGGCCAACCCCGGAACGGATTGAGCTTATTCCCGTCCTGCCGAAGGGGGGCGTGCGCCGACTTGCCTCAGGTCGAGGGGCCTCATGTTAGGGAGAATCCCCTAGTCCAAACCGCCGGCCCGATTGGTACATCCCGGCCCATGAAACAGGCCTGGACCACATTCGCGACGCGCGCCGTGCCGCGCTATACGAGCTACCCGACGGCGGCGGATTTCTCCCCGCAGGTCGCCGAGACGGAGGCCCGCGTCTGGGCCCGCGCCACCGCCCCGGGAGAGCATATCTCCGTCTATATCCATGTGCCCTTCTGCGAGAAGCTCTGCTTTTATTGCGGCTGCGCCACCTCCGTGCCGAACGGCTACACGCGCATCGGCGCCTATCTCGAAACGCTGCACAAGGAAATCGACCTCTGGGCCGCCGCGCTCGGGCCGCATGGCGGCATGGCGCACCTGCATTTCGGCGGCGGCTCGCCCAACGCCCTTTCGGCGGAGGATTTCAGGGCGCTGGCACAGCATGCCTCGGACGCCTTCCGCAAGCTGCCCGGCGCCGAAATCGCCGTTGAGGTAGACCCGCGCACGCTGACCCCGCAATTCATCACCGCCATGGCCGAGGCCGGTGTCAGCCGTGTCAGCTTCGGCGTGCAGACCCTCGCCCGGCACGTCCAGGAAGCGGTCGGCCGGGTGCAGCCGCGCGAATTGCTGGTCGATGGCATCGAACGCCTGCGCGCCGCCGGCATCCACGCCATCAATATGGACCTGATGTACGGCCT
>JAGQRO010000294.1 GCA_020425315.1 Hyphomonas sp.
CGCATGGCGCGTTCGGTGATGGCGGAAACTTCGGCCTTCAGGCCGGCGAAATCGGCCAGCTCGTCGAGGCATTCCTGCCCGATAATTGTGGAATCCATGTCCGAGATCAGGAGCCGCTTGCGCGCGCCTTCTGCTGGCAGCACAGCAGCATCCACCGGCGCGCCAAGGCGGGCGAGCCCGGCGCGGACATGGCCGGCGGTCTCCGCGCCGCCCGGAACGGCCCATTCCAGCGCCACAAGACCGTCCACCGTGCCGAGATTATCGGCCGGGGCGGTCCCGCCGAGGGCCGGGCCGACCGTGGCTTCCAGTTTCGCAGCGTCCATCGCCGCGACGGCGACTATCCTGAGGCTCATGTCAGCTTTCCATTGGCTTGACGCCTCTTCACGGGTTTCCGTTTGCCTGACAAGCCCTTACGTCTAGTTGCATGCATCCCGCGATCCTCATCCACGGCCCCACTGCCAGCGGCAAGACCGCCCTCGCCATCGCCGTTGCGCGCAAGCTGGGCGGGGAAGTCATCAATGCCGATTCCATGCAGGTCTATGCCGACCTGTCGGTGATTTCCGCCCGCCCTTCCGAAGAGGAGATGGACGGCGTGCCGCATCACCTGTTCGGCCATGTGGACGCCGCCGAGCGCTATTCCACCGGCCAGTGGCTGGAGGAGGCCCGCGCCGTCATCCGCAATCTGCAGAAACAGAACAAGCCCGCCATCCTGGTTGGCGGCACGGGGCTTTACCTGTTAGCGCTGACACAGGGCCTCTCCTCGATCCCGCCCATTCCGGAAGACATCCGCGCCGAAGTGCGCGAAATCTCCGATGCCGAAGGCGCAGACGGCCTGCGTGCCCGGCTGGCCCCGGTCGACCCGGACGTGGCCGAGAAGCTCGGCACCGGCGACAAGCAGCGCCTCGCCCGGGCCTATGAAGTCTGGCTGACCACCGGGCGCTCGATCTCCGACTTCCAGACCGAGCGCCAGCCGCCGGTGTTGCTGGACCGGGAATGGATGGGCTTCGCCCTCACCCCGCCGCGCGCCAAGCTCTACTCGAAGATCGACCGGCGCTTCGAGGGCATGCTGATGCAAGGCGCCATGGCCGAGGCGCGGGCCCTGATCGCGCGCGATCTCGACCCCGAACTTCCGGCCATGAAAGCCCATGGCATGCCCTGGCTCGCTGCTTTTGCCCGCGGCGAAATCAGCGCCGAGCTGGCAGCGGAAAACGCAAAACGCGACACAAGGAGGTATGCAAAGCGCCAATTCACGTGGATCGGGAGACAATTTCCCTTCTGGCCCCGGATTCCGGGAACAGAATTGCCCGATCGCATGAAGGTGATTCTTGCCCTCTATCGGGAGATTGACAGGGAGATGGAGGCAGATTATTCCTGACCCCCGTCGTTGGAGGAAACGCACGTGCGCACACCAGAGGTACTCGTAATCAGACACCCGTAGCCGGAACCACCAGAGCCGGATACGGGTGTGCGCACAAAAGGGTCTCTCCGGAGGCCCTTTTTTCTTTCCAGCGGCGCCCGGACAGCGCCAAGAGCCCGAGAGACCAGAGAGATGACCGTCAAGACCCGAAAGAAGACCGAAACCCGCCTGATGACCGGCGCCGAGATCGTGGTCACGGCCCTTCGGGAACAGGGTGTGGACGTCCTCTTCGGCTATCCGGGCGGGGCGGTCCTGCCGATTTATGACGCCCTGCATTCGGCCCCGGAACTGCAGCATGTCCTGGTGCGCCACGAACAGGGCGCCGGCCATGCCGCTGAAGGCTATGCCCGC
>JAGQRO010000295.1 GCA_020425315.1 Hyphomonas sp.
TGGAACCTGCACATGCTGGCCTCCATCCGGAACGACCATTTGGCCGCCGGGGCTTTCATTGCGGCGCTCCTGTTCCTGGTCCGCCGGGACGGGCAGGCGCCGGGCTGGAAGGCAGCCGGTGCCGCAGCGCTGCTGATGGGGCTCGCCATCGGCATGAAGCTGACCGCCATCGTCTATGCGGCGGGCCTCGCCGCGGCCGTGCTGGTGGCCGTGCCGGGATGGGCCGCGCGGGGACGGGCGGTGCTGGCCGCTGCGGTCGCCGGCCTTGCCGGCATCCTGCTGACGGGCGGCTGGTGGTTCCATGTCCTGTGGGAAGCCTATGGCAACCCGGTCTTCCCGATGGCGAACGGCCTGTTCCATGCGCCGCTGGGGCCTTCAGCGACACACGCTATGTGCCGAAGACGCTGCTGGAGGCATTGCTCTATCCCGTGATGGGCCCGTTCCGGGACAATGAATATCCGGCTCCGGCGCTGCAGGATTTCCAGCTCGGCCTTGCCTATGCGGGCCTTTGCATTGCCGGCTGGATGCTGGCGCGGCGGCGCCTGGCGGATATGCCCCGGCCATTGGCCATCGTCGCGGCAGGATCGCTCGGCGTGCTGGTGCCGTGGCTCGTCCTGTTCGGCATCGGGCGTTATGCCCTGGGCGTGTGGATGCTGGGCCCGCTCCTCCTGGTGGGGGGGCTGTTCACCTTGCGGCCGGACTGGACAAGGGCCAGCCGCGCCATGGCCTGGCTGGGCGGCCTTGCGCCGGTCTGCCTGATCTGCGGATTGTCCGTACACGTCCGGCGCGTGCCGCTTGCTCATCCGCTGGGCGCCTATGTCAGCGCGGACCTGCCGGAGGAGATCGACTTCGAGAATGCTCTGGTCCTGTTCACCGGGCCCTATCCCAGCACCTTCCTCGCCCCGCAGCTGCCGCCGAGTGCGAAGACGGCTTTCCTGTTCCCGGCGGCCTGGACCGACGAGGCGATCGCCGGTCTGTACCCGCTTGCCCGCGAGCGGATCGACCTGGCGGAGGGGCCGGTCATTGCGGTGATCAATACGCGCTCCGATTCAGGCCTCCTGATCGGCGGCCTGCACGATCATTACGGCTTGGCCGTGGACGAAACCGATTGCCGGCCCATCCCGAACAATATGGAAAGCCTGGATGTCGACTGGATCGCCTGCCCGGCGGCAAAGGGCGGCGCCTAGTCCGGCTGGGCAGGGGGGATCTCTGCGGCGGGGTCTTCGGCAGGTGCATCATCCTCCGCAGGGGCCGGCGCCTTCAGGTCTTCGGCTGTCACGCCCATGCAGGCGAAGGGGGCGACGCCGTCCGGCATCTTGCCCTCGCTGAGGCGCACGGCGCGGGCCGGGCCGCGCGCATTGCCGGCGGTGAAGGCGAAGCTGCCCTCCAGCACATCGACATTGCGCTGGTAGAACGGAATGTAGCCCGACAGCAGCCGGCGCGAGAGGGTGGGATGGAACTCGAACCGGCCGGTGGAGGCGCGCTTGGCCCCTTCGAACCGGCCCGTCAGCGAGACCGAGCTGATTTCCTTGGTGCCGACAAGCCGCACGGGATAGCGCGCGGCCGGGGCAATGGCGGCGAAGGCCTCCTCCACCTTCTCGCCGTCGCCGACGACCGGGGCGGAGAGCGGGTCGTCCGACAGGAACACGCGCCAGGCGAGGTGCAGCCCCTCATAGGAGCGGAAATCGGTTTCTTCCGTGCACGTATCGATATGCCATTCGCCATCGAGACGGAACTTCTCGTATTGCAGCCAGCCGGTGAAAGCGAGCGAGATCGCCGTGAACGCCACGGACACATATTTGATGAAATCCAGCATGGCGCGTCTCCCCTCGGGCCGGGGTGAGGTTAGCGTCGGTTGGAGGGCGCGTCATCCGGGAAAGTTCGAGCGGGCCGCCGCACACCGCCCTGGGGTTTTGTCATCCCGGAAAGCGCATAGCGCTTATCCGGGACCCAGAGCGGCATGTCCGGTGCGAGCGGCTCTGGGTCCCGGATATTTGCTTCGCAAATTCCGGGATGACAGCCGCTTGGGCCTCTATAGTACCTTGAAAGTTATCAATTTAGTATTCCCGGGCCGGAAAGTGCGTTGAGAAAAGACGCGGCCTTCATGAACCTCCAGCCATCGTGTCAACGAGGACGTTGGAGAGCTGGAAATGATAATGGAGTTCAAGGATGGCGGTCGCGAGTTCAGAACGGATGATCCTTCGGTCGCGAAGTATGCGATCAAGTATGGTCTGCTTGAGCGACCGGTGCGCCGAACGACGCTACTGGATCATCTCAAGCGGCTACCTTGGATAGGCTTTTTGCTACACTGGCCGTCAGGAAACCCGCCAGCTGCCCCCTAAATCGCCGGCTGGATCGGGCCTTCGGCTCGTCCGTGGACGAACTGGTCGACATAGTCGTTGCCGCTGCGGTCCACGTCCGCCGCCTTGCCACGCCAGATGATCTGGCCTTCGAACAGCATGGCGATGTCGTCGGCGATCTTGCGAGCCGACGGCATGTCATGGGTGATCGTCACGGCGGCGGCGCCGAGGCCGCGCACCTGTTCGAGGATGAGATCGTTGATCGCATCCGCCGTGATCGGGTCGAGGCCGGTGGTCGGCTCGTCGAAGAAGATGAGGTCAGGTTCCGAAATGATCGAGCGGGCGAGCGAGACGCGCTTCTGCATGCCGCCGGAAATTTCCGCCGGGAAGAGGCCCGCCACGTCCGGGCCGAGGCGTACCTTGCGCAGCGTCTCGATGGCGCGCTCCTTGGCGATGCCGCGCGAGACGCGATCCGAATTGATCAGGCGGAAGGCGACATTCTCCCAGACGGTGAGCGAGTCGAACAGCGCGCCGGACTGGAACAGCATGCCCACCCGGTCGCGCATGTTGGCGCGCGCCCCGCCGGTGGCATTGGTGACGTCCTTGCCATTGAAGAAGATCTTGCCGCCATCCGGCGTCATCAGGCCGAGGGCATTTTTCAGCATCACCGACTTGCCCGAACCCGAGCCGCCGATGATGACGACGCTTTCGCCCGGCTGCACGTCCAGCGTCACGCCGCGCAGGACATGGTTCTTGCCGAAGCTCTTCTCGACATTCTGCAGGCGGAGGATGGGCGTGCTCACAGGCCGATCTCCACGAAGATGGTCGACAGGACATAGTTGAAGGCCAGCACCAGCACCGCCGCGCCGACCATGGACAGCGTCGCTGCCCGGCCGACGCCGGTGGCGCCGGCTTCGGACTTGTCGCCCTGATAGCAGCCCATCAGGGCGATCACCGCGCCGAAGGCCACGGCCTTGATCAGGCCGGTGATGATGTCGTCGCGGGTGACGAAGTCGAGCGTGTTGCGGAGATAGACGGTGGAGTCGAAGCCGAGGCCGTAGACGCTGACCAGCCAGCCGCCCATCACGCCGATAATGTCCGCCAGCAGGACGAGCAGCGGCAGGGAGATGATCGCGGCGAGGAAGCGCGGGGCGTAGAGGTAGCGATAGGGCGAGGCCGAGAGGGTTTCCAGCGCGTCGATCTGTTCGGTCACGCGCATGGCGCCGATCTCGGCCGAGATGCCGGCAGAGACGCGGCCGGCCAGCATCAGGCCGGTGATCACGGCGCCGAGTTCGCGGGTGATGCCCAGCACGACGATGTTCGGCACGAATTGCTCGGCGCCATAGCGGCTGCCGCCCTCATAGATGTTGAGGGCGAGCGCAGCGCCGATGAACACGGCCGACAGGCCGACGACGGGCAGGGAGTAGAAGCCAATGCGGATGATCTGTTTCAGGATCTCGGCCGGATACCAGCGCGGCGTGAAGGCGGCGGCTTTCACCTTGGCGGCAAACACGGTGAGATGGCCCACTTCGGCGAACAGGCCGAGCGCGGCCGCGCCGATCCAGGCCAGCGGATTGGGGATACCGCGTTTATTGGTAGACACGTTCGACACGGGGGCCCAGTCCTGTAAGTAGTTCGTAGCCGAGGGTTCCTGCCCGGGCGGCCTGCGCTTCGAGTTTGGCATGGGGCCCGAGGAATTCAACGCGGGCACCTGCTTTTGCTGCCTGTTGTGCTTTCGATACATCAAGCGTGATGAGGTCCATCGAGACCCGGCCCAGCACCGGGCATTCGACGCCGTCGATCCAGCCGGAGAGCTTGTCAGAGCCGGCGCGCAGGATGCCGTCGGCATAGCCGAGAGCCACGGTGGCAAGGGTCACATCGGCGCCGAGCGTATGCGTCGCGCCGTAACCTACCGTGCTGCCGGCCTTCGCGCTGAAGACGCTGAGGATCTCCGCTTCCAGCGTGACCGCCGGGCGCAGCGATACGCCGGCGGGCGGGTGAGAGCCACCATAAAGGGCGATGCCGGGGCGCGTCAGGTCCTGGCCATAGGCCTTGCCGAGATAGCAGCCGGCCGAATTGGCGAGACTGGACGGAGTGTCCGGGAAGGCGGCGGCGATCGCGTCGAAGGCCTTGAGCTGCGCGGCGTTCATCGGGCTGTCCGGATCGTCGGCGCAGGCAAGGTGGCTCATCACCAGCACCGGCGCCAGCTTGCGCAGGGCGTCGCCGTCCTTGTCGAGAATGTCCGGGTTTAGGCCGAGCCGGTTCATGCCGGTGTCGACATAGATCGCGCAGGCAAGCGGCTGGTCGTCTCGCCAGCCATGGCTCTCCCAC
>JAGQRO010000296.1 GCA_020425315.1 Hyphomonas sp.
GCGGGACGCGAGGAATTCGCGGCCGATCAGGATGTCGTATTCAAAGTCCTCCCGGTCAGCAAGATTGACCTCTGCAAGGCCGCGCACACCGCCGACACAGATCGGCAGGTGGATCACCGGGCGCCGGATGGTGCCGCCGGTCTTCAGCTTGATCAGGGCGAAGCGGCGCACGTCCTGGTCGTAGCGCACCGTGCGGCCGTTCTTGCCGCGCAGGCGGAAGGTGACCCAGTCATCCTTGCCGGATTTCTTGTAGACCTTCACGTCGCGGGCATAGATGGAGCTGGAATCGGCGCCGGTATCGAGCTTGCCCTTCATTTCGAGGCCGAGCTTGCCGACATGCACGTCCTCGACATAGCCCAGAACGGCCGTGTCATCGCGGTCGCCACGCTCGGCGATGGCGGGGGCAGGCGCCGTCAGGCCGAGGGCCAGGGCTGCCATGAGGGGGAATTTCCACGGATTCACGGGCGGGCTTCTCCTTACAGACCTTCGGGGCGGGCAGACGCCTTACCATAGGCGTATAGGGGGCGATAGTCGCACCCGTAGCCCCTCCGGGCCGCCTAAAAGCATCGATTCGTGGCGAAAAAAGGGTCCGGCCGGGCCGGTACTGCATTCGCCTGTCAGGGGAGAAACTCAGCCGGGCGCGTCGCGCACCTGCTTGTCGGCGGTCAGGGCGTCCAGCAGCCAGGCCCGGGCGGCCCGCCAACCGCGCTTGACGGTGGCTTCGGAGGTGCCGGTCACCTCGGCGATCTCCTCATGGGTCATGCCGGCGAAATAGCGCAGCTCGACAATGTCGGCCTTGGCCTTGTCGATGGCCGACAGGCGGATAAGGGCCTTTTCGAGGATGTCGAAATCGATCCGGTCGGCCGCAGCCCCGCCGATCCGTGTGACCAGCGTCACCTTGTGGTGATGGCGCTTGTCGGAGGATTTGCGGCGGGCATTGTCGATCAGGATGCGGCGCATGGCCCGGGCCGACAGGGCCAGGAAGTGCGTTTTGTCCGACCATTCGATCCGGTCCATCCGAATGAGGCGCATGACCGCCTCATTGACGAGGTCTCCGGTGGACAGGGACGAGTTGCGCTCGGCCCTCAAAAGGGCGGCGGAAACCTGCCGCAGTTCCGAATAAAGCAGGGTGAACAGCTTGTCGCGGGCGGCCTCATCGCCGGCGCGCCAGGCCATCAGGAGGCCGCGGACCTCGTCCTGCTCGCCATATTGTGTGTCTGCCATGGCACTGCGTCCTTTCCCACCCGGGCCGAGACTGTCGCAGCAAGGCCCATAAAATCAAGGTTCAAAAAAAATTTTCGACCCGGTGAGCCGTTCTGCGCCAGGCCTGCGCCTCTTCCTGTGAGACCGCCTGCAAGGAGCAAGCCATGGAAGAGACACTTCAATCGATCCCGCCGGAAGCCTGGCCCCTGATCGAACTTCTGTTCAACATCACCTGCGCCGTGACCGCCGTCTGGCTGGCCGTATCGGTGTTCATCTGGTGGCGCCGGTCGGCGTCCAACCTGACCGTCACCTCCGGGGCGACGCCCAACAAGAAGGCCCAGCCGGACTTTCTCAAGGCCGATGCGAAGGCCCGGGCCGAGGCCATCAAGCGGGGCGAACGGTTCGACCAGGAACTGGAACGGCGCGAACGGGAAGAGGCGCGCGATCACAAGCGCCGGCAGCGCACGGCCCACCCGGCCAGCCGCTGGGCCCGGATCATCTCGCTCGCCATGGCGATGTTTTCCCTCGCCACGATGATCTCCGGCACGATCTTCCAGGTGTCCATCATGGGCGCCTACTGGGAGCGTTACTCCGCCGGCGAACGCATCATGAAGATGATCGAGGAATACCCGCTGGGCGTCGCCGTCACGATTTTCGTCATCGGCTACAACGTCGTCACCTTCTTCACCAAGCGCAAATGGGAGGCTAACTAGCCATGAGCTCGGAACCCATCGTCCTCAGCGATCCCCGCATGATCGCCGAATTTGTCCGCCAGTCGGAATTCAAGACCTTCTTCGAGAAGCGCTTCGCTGTCCCGCCTGATCTTGCCGTCCTCCTGTTCAAGAACGGTGAACTGATCGATGCCTACAAGGGCGGTCACTTCTCCGTGGGCGGATTTGTCAACCAGCTCAAGGGCGTTGTCGGCGGCTCCTCGCATGTCGGCATGATGATCGCGGACCTGAAGCCGTTCACGCTGCAGACCTCGCTGATGGCCCTTTCGAAAGACAAGGTGCAGATCGCCGGCGTTGCCACGATCGAGATCCAGGTCGATCCGGACCATCCGTCCAACATCCTCGGCATGATGCACGGCATTGCCCGCGGTCCGTCCAAGGATGAACAGCCGGCCCGCAAGGCCCTGTCGCGCGACGATGTTCTGGGCCGTATCCGCCCGCATCTCTCCGACCGTGTGTTCGAAGAAGCTGTCGGCCGGGTCAATGCCACCGAAATTCGCGGCGACCGCGGCCTGCAGGACAAGATCCAGGCCGATATCATGAAGGAAGTCGAGCGCATCTGCGGCGACATTGGCCTTCTGGTGCGCGCCGTGTCGGTCGAATGGGTGCTGAACCAGGAAGAGATTGCGGAAATGCAGATGGCGGAAGCCCGCCGCGAGCAGGACCGTATGGACTTCCGGCTCGAACAGATCCGCCGCGAGGTGGAGCGCGAGAACGACGCGACCGAACTCCTGATCAAGTCCGAACTGGACATGACGAAGCTGCAGAACGTGGCCGCTGATGAATTGCAGATGATGGCGCTGAACAGCGAGATCCAGTTCATCGATGCCCGCGAAAATGAAACGCGCCGCCAGGAAATCGAAGTCCTGGAGCATGAGATCAAGACACTGGAAATCGAGCGCGCGGCTGCGTTCGCCAACCAGCTGGCCCATGCCCGCAACGATCTCGACCTTGCCGCGATCCGCAAGCAGCAGACGCAGGCCGAAGCTGACATCGCGATGATCCAGCAGAAGGCCGCCGATGCGATGCGCAAATCCGGCGCCTTCACGGAGGTCGAGGTTACCGAAGCGGTGCAGAAGCAGCAGGCCGATCACGTGGCCCGCCTGCAGCAGCTGGACCTGCAGATGCAGGAGGCCGAGGCCTCGATCGCCATCAAGATGGCAGATGCCCAGACCGCGAACGAAATCGCCAAGACGAATGCGGCCAGCAATGCCCGCATCAACGAGATCGGCGTGTTCCGCGGCATGTCGCCGGAACAGATCCTGGCGATCAATGCCGGCCTGTCGAGCGATGTGGCGCTGGTGCTGGCCGAGCAGGCAAGGGCCCAGGGCCAGTCGTCTGCCGACACGATGGCGGCGATGCGCGAAATGGTCGAAGCCGCCACGGCGGCACAGATCCGGTCAGAGGAACAGGCCCGCGCCATGTTCAAGATGGGCATGGACGGCGCCGTGGGCGTCGCGGCAGGCGCCGGCGGCAAGCCTGTGCCGGCAGCGGGTTCGGCCGACGGCGGCAGCGCCGCCCCGGCAGAAGCGGCCACGGTGGAGTGCCCGAAATGCGAAACGGTGAACACCGCCCGCGCCAAGTACTGCAAGCAGTGCGGACACAAGCTGCGGACCTGAGGTAATGATCCAGTCCCCCACCTTTCTTGGCCCGCAGCCCTGCTGTCACCGGACGGCGCTCGACCCCCGGGCGACCTTCTGTGACGAATGCGGCCAGCCGATCCTGCGCTGCATGGCGTCGGAAGAATGCGGCGCGCTGCTGGATGCAAGCGGGCAGTGCCCGGTCTGTGTCGCTCCGGAACTGAGCCTCAATGCCGGGGCGGCGGCCTCGGTCAGGGTCGGGGGATCGCTCGCCCTGCCGCTGGTGGTGGCCAACCTGTCACGGGTCAACCGGCCGCTGTTCATCGAGGCGATGTGGGTGCGCGGCGAGGACGGGCAGAAGCGGGAAGTCGAATTGCCGTTCCATCGGCTCAATCCCGGCGCGTCGGCGGAAGTCGGTGTGCGGACGGGCCGCCTGGAAACCGCCGGCATGCACCGGATCGACATCATGTTCGTCGCGGCAACCCGCTTCCTGTGGCGGGAAGAACGTTATGTGTTCACCACCTCCGTTGCCTTCCCGGTCGAGGAGGAGGGGCCTTCGGAGATCGTGCAGAATTACAATATCCATGCCGACGAGATTGGCGCGGGGATGACCATCTACAATCCGACACGCATCCAGAAGGAGCGTGAAGCCGGGATCGCCACCCATGCCGAACCCATCGTGCTGACGCTGCAGCGCGCCGACACTATGGAAAAGGAACTTGGTCAGCGCGGTTATGAAGACGGGCTGTCCGTGCCCCGCTCGGTTGCCTTCGAATGGGTCGGCTTCGATGACGGGCAGGCCCCGGACCCCGGCCCGATCCGCACCCATGGCGGCGTCGTCAGCATCGGCCGTGCCTCGCCGCACGATCCGGGCGCGCAGAACGATGTCCGCCTGCTGATCAGCGGGCCGGATGGCGTGGACCAGGAAGCCTCGGTTTACATTTCCCGCCGGCATTTCTTTCTCTATATCGAGAATGACCGGCTGATGCTCCGGGTCGAGAGCAAGAACGGATTGCGCCTGAATGGCGACATGCTGGCAAAGGGCGAAACCGCCCGCCTGAAGAACGGCGATGTCATCGCCCCGCTGGTGCGCCGGCCGGAGGCGATCAGCGTCATGATCACAATTGAAAAGCTGGTGGACGAAGCCGGGCGTATCCTTGTGCGCCGGCGCGTCGGAACGCGAGGGAAATAGGAATGGCTGAGTGCACGCATTGCGGGGCCGAACTGTCGGCCGGGGCCTCCTTCTGCGAGGAGTGCGGCAAGCCTGTGGGAAAATCGTCTGGGTGGGACGATGCGGGTCCGGTGGATCTGATGACGCCGATGTCGGCATCGGACACGCCGGACCCAGACTCCGACCAGTTCCTCCCCTCGCTGGAGCCCGGCTCGAAGTTCGGTAGCCGCTACACGATCGAGCAGGTGCTGGGGCAGGGCGGTATGGGCACCGTCTACAAGGCGATGGATTCGGTATCGGAACGGGCGATCGCGCTGAAGCTGGTCAGGAAGGAAAACCTTGGCGGCGAAGCAGCGGTCCGCAGGCTGATCGATGAGGGCGTCCTGGCCCGGGATATCCGTCACCCGAATGTTGTGTCGGTCTATGATGTCGGCCTTGAGGAAGGCCAGCCCTTTGTGGCGATGGAGTTTCTCGACGGCGTCTCGCTGCGCGTCTGGCGCGGCCGCAAGATGCAGCAGGACGAGCGCGTCTCCATGCGGGTTGCCGCCCGCATCGTCTGCGAAATCCTCGATGGGCTGAAGGCGGCCCATGATGCCGGCGTGATCCACCGCGACCTGAAGCCGGAGAACATCATCCTTCTGGGCGAGCCGGACGAAAAGCGCGCGCCCCTGAAAATCCTCGACTTCGGCATCGCCCGCGCGGTGAGTGCGGATTCTTCGACCGCCAGCACGACCCGGCGGGGCCTCGGCACGCAATATTACATGGCGCCGGAACAGCGGAACAATCCGGATGCGGCCAATGCCGCGGCCGATCTCTACTCCATCTCGGTGATCCTGTACGAAATGCTGGTCGGCGTGACGCCCTCCGGGCCGTGGCAGCCGCCTTCCGGCGGGCGCTCTGACGTGCCGCAGGAGGTCGACCGCCTGATCCTGAAAGGCATGTCGGCAGACCGCACGATGCGCCCGCAATCGGCCCAGCAATACCGCGAGGAACTCGTCGCGGCGGTGAACCGTGTGCCGGTGCCTCCGCCGCCGCCTCCACCCGGGCCGCCGGTCGATCCTGGCGGCAAGGGCGGGCACACCAGGGGCGGCATGAGCGGCGGCAGCATTGCCCTCATCGCCAGTGCCTGTGTGGGCGTGCTGTTCATGCTGATGCTGTTGCCGCTCCTGTTTCCACCGAGCGGCGACGGGACAGACGGGCCGAATGGTCCGGATGATCCGGATCTTCCCTATTGCGATGAGATCGTCGCGGACGGCAACACGATGTGCATCGGCTATGACGACAATGGCAACGAGGTCTTTCTGGTTCCGCAGAAAGAGGTGCCCTACGTGCCGCCGGAACCTCCGCCGGTGGACCCGACACCGACCTGGAACGAATACCTGTCCGGGCGTTGGGAAGACGGTTTGGGCGGCACCTACAATATCAGTGTGCAGCCGAGCGGGAGCTTCACCGGCAATGGCCGCCTGCGGGACGGGCAGGGCGTTGGCATCCGCGGAACCATCGGTGGCGGCGCGATGCAATACTATATCAGCCAGAACGGGCTGGACGTTGCCGAGGGCCAGGCCCGGCAGACCGATGCCTGTCACTTTGCCTTCCAGACCTATTCGTACGGCGTCCCTGTGGCGTCAGGCCTGTTCCATGCCAACCACAAAGAGGGACAACCATGTCCGTGAGACACTTGATTCTGATGGCGGCCCTGCCGTTCGGGCTGCTCGCCTGCGGGTCAGGAGAGCCGCCGGGACCGGAAGGGACCGGGGCGGAGTATCAGGACGCCCTGAGCATTCCCGAACCGCTCAGCCCGGCCATGACCTATCCGGCCGGCACCTGGTATGACGGGTATGGCGGGTCCTGGCAGGTTACGGTCGATGACGCCGCCCTGACGGCCCTGTGGACCGGGCCAGCGGACGGGCTCTACACGATGAAGGGCAGCATCGACGGAGCGAACCTCGCCTATGAGGTGCGCGGACCGGAAGATGTCGTGTTCGCCATGGGCATGGCGATACTGACCGACGCCGACCATGCGAGCTTCGCCACCTATGGCGCGGATGGCACGATGAGCCTGACCGGCCAGCTCCACTTCAATCACCTGCCGGGACAACCGGGCATAAAGGTTGCGGAAGCGGCACCGGTGCCGCCCTGCGAACCCCTTCCCGAGACAACAGACATCAATTTCGAGCAACCCGAAGAGGAGGCCTCAGATGGCGTTCAATAGAGCAAATGTGCGGGCGGATGGCTGCCTGATCGAGAAGTCGCCGAGCGCAGCGCCGACGCTGGAGTTCGAAGCAAGCGGTGGCCTGCCGGAGCGGATTGACCTGCGCGCCATGTGTTCGCCGGTCGAAGACCAGGGCCATGTCGGGTCGTGTACGGCCAATGCCGCCGTTGGCGCGCTGGAATACCATATGCGCGTGGCGCGCATGCCGGACGTCGATCTGTCGCGTCTCTATGTCTACTATAATGCCCGCCGCCTGTCGCGGATGGAGGCGGAGGACTGCGGCTCCTTCATCAGCCATGTCATGGCATCGATCATGGCCTTCGGCGCATGCCCGGAACGTATGTGGCCCTATGTCGAGGCCATGTGGCCGACTGAGCCTTCGGCGGACTGCTATGAAGCCGGCGGCAATTTCACCGGGATTGCCTATGCGCGGGTCTCGCGGGATTCCGGCATGAAGGTGGCCCTGGTCAGTGGCCTGCCGGTGGCGTTCGGTGTCTGCCTGCCGGATGAGATGATCTTTGTCGAAGGGGATCAGACGGGCGCCATTCGCCGTCCGGCCGGGGCCTTTCCGCCGCCGTCGAATTCCGGCCATGCGATGCTGATCGTCGGCTATGACGATGCCCGCCAGGCCTGGCTGGTGCGCAACTCCTGGGGCACGGGCTATGGCGAAGGTGGCTATGTCTGGATCGATTATGAAGTGATGCGGGCCTATAGCAGCCCGCACGAATTCTGGACCATTGGCGCGATTTCGGGCCGGCCGGGACTGAAAGTTGTCGGGCCGTCTGTTTCCCAGACCGTCCAGCAGGTGCAGCAACAGGCGCCGCAACAGACGGCAAGCGCGCTTGAAATGCTGCGCCATGAAATCGGCACCGGGCTCCAGCGGAACCTCGACCAGACCCGCCGCGGCATTCGCGAGCGGCTGCGCGGCCCGGGCGCGGGCGGCGGCTACTAGGCACGATTCAGGACACGGAGGATATCCATGGGTGAGCTCATCAACGGTGTCTATCTGGGCGGGTGCCTGGACGACGATTCGACCAGCACGCCGCCGCAGGTAAAGCTGGGCAAGTCTGTGGGCCTGCCCGAGCGGGTGGACCTGCGCGGCATGTGCTCGCCGGTGGAGGATCAGCGCACGGTCGGCTCCTGTTCGGCCAATGCGGTTGTCGGGGCGCTGGAATACCATCTGCGCAAGAACAAGGTCTCCGCAGCAGACCTGTCGCGGCTCTTCGTGTTCTACAATGCCCGCGCCATCCAGCACCGGGAAAACGAGATGCATGGCAGTGCCATCAATCTCAACATGGTCGGCACGATGATCCACGGCGCCTGTCCGGAAGTGATGTGGCCTTATCAGGAGGCGTTGGTGACGACCCGCCCGACCGAGGCCTGTTTTGCGGCGGCCGGCAATCTGGTCGGCGTGAATTATGCCCGCGTTGAGAATGGCGATCCGACGGCATTGAAAGTGGCACTGGTCAACGGTTTGCCGGTCGTGTTCGGCGTGCAGATTCCCTGGGATGGCTATGCGGCCGGCGCGCGGGGAGCGATTACCAAACCGCCGGGCGGCTGGTGGCCGCGCAAGACCACCGGCGGCCATGCCATCCTTCTCGTCGGCTATGACGATGCGAAGAATGCGTGGCTGGTGCGCAATTCCTGGGGAACCAAGTATGGCGAAGGCGGGTATTTCTGGCTCGATTATGACGGCATGGAATTCTACAAGATGGCAGACCATTTCTGGCTGATCGGTGCGATCGATGGCCAGCCGGGCCTCAACATGATGGGGCCGAGCATGGAAGCACATCTCCAGGAAGTCGGCAGCCGGTATGGCCTCGCCATGGAGAAACTCGCTGCGCTGCGCCAATCGGTCCGGGGAACCATCGAGACCGATCTCGACCGCACGCGCCAGTCGATCCGCGACCGCCTGCGCGGCCCCGGCGCCGGCGGCGGATATTGACTAAACGGCACGATTTGCGACCTTTCGATCCAACAGGCCGGTCAACGGCACCCGTGGGGCGGGATGGGAAGGAAACGCGATGAGCGAGAACGACATCGAGGCGGCAGCCTTCGTCCTGTTCAACGAGGCGCTGGATCAGCCGTCGACGGAACGCGAAGCGTTCCTGCGCAAGGCGGCGGCCGACAATGAGGCGCTGCTGACGCGGGTGATGGCTCTGCTGGATGCCGATGGGTCCGCCAGTGTCGTTCTGCGCACCGGCGGGGCAGGCGCGGACGCCGCCGACGCGCCCATCCCGGAGCGTATCGGCGCCTATCGCATCACCGGCCTGATCGGGCAGGGCGGCATGGGCGCGGTGTATACCGGCGAGCGCGACAGCGGGGATTTCGCCCACAAGGTGGCCATCAAGGTCGTGCGTCCGGGCGTGTTGTCCGAGGCGCTGGTCGACCGGTTCCGGCGCGAGCGGCAGATTCTTGCCGATCTCAGCCATCCGAACATTGCCAGCCTGTTCGATGGCGGCGAACTGCCGGACGGATCGCCCTATATCGTCATGGAGTTCGTGGACGGAGAGCCGATCCGCAACTGGGCCGATGCGCGGGCGCTGACCCTCGCAGACCGGCTCTGGCTGTTCAATGATGCCTGCGCGGCCGTGCGCCACGCCCACCAGAACCTCGTTATCCACCGGGATATCACTCCGTCCAATGTGCTGGTCACCCAGTCCGGACAGGTGAAGCTGATCGATTTCGGGATCGCCAAGCCGCACGATCCGGAGGATCCGTCAGTGGAGAGCCAGGCGAATTCCATTGCCAGCCTCAGCTTCACGCCGGGCTTTGCCGCGCCCGAACGTTCACGCGGCGCGGCGGCGAACACGCTCTCCGATGTCTATTCCCTCGGCAAGCTTCTGGACGAGCTCGTCCGGGAACTGACGGTGCCTGAGGACATCCGCGCCATCATCGTGAAGGCAACGCGGGAAGCACCCGAAGACCGCTATGCCTCCGTCGACGCCTTGATGGAAGACCTGCAGCGCTACCAGTCCGGACACACGGTTGAGGCGCGCAATGGCGGCACGGGATACCGCGTCGCCAAATTCATCCGCCGGCGGAAGCTGGTCGTGGCCGGCACGAGCGCAGCCATCCTTGGCCTGTCGGCGGCCCTTGTCGTGACGAGTTGGCAATATGCCCGCGCCGAGAAGGCCCTGAAAGATGCCGACTACCGGTTCCAGCAAGTGCGCACGCTGGCCAAATCCATGATGTTCGATGTCTATGACAAGATCGACCTGGTGCCGGGATCCACCCGCGCCAAGGTCGAGCTGGCCGATGCGGCGCAGACCTATCTCGACTCGCTCGCCTCCGATGAGCGCGCCTCCGCGGACCTGCGCATCGAAACGGCGACGGGCCTGGTGCGCCTTGCCGAAATCCAGGGCCAGCCCGGGTTCGCGTCGCTGGCCGATGTGGGCCTTGCCGAGAAAAACCTGAAACTGGCCGAAGAGATGCTGGCGCCCTTCGAGGCACAGGTGGACAAGTCCCCGGACCTCCTGAAGGCGCTCGGCCTGCTGAAGGTCTCGCAATCGTCCGTTGCCTTTCACATCGATTCCGATCCCGAACGGGCGCTCGCCGACATTCAGGCGTCGGAGGACTATTTCGACGCCTATGTGAAGGCGACACCGGACGAGCCGGGCGGGCGTTTCCACCTCCTCTCTTCGCGCGCGGAAGAGGCGGTGATCCTGTTCCGGATGAATGAGCGCGAGCCAGCCCTGCAGCTGGCCAATGAAACGGCGGATGGCTTCCGTGCGGCGCTGGAGGAGTTCCCCGACGATGTCGAACTCCTCTACGGTCTTTCGCGGACCGACCGCACCCGGTCCGAGATCCTTGTCAATTCGGATCAGAGCGCCGAGGCGGCCGAGGCGGCCACCGCATCCCTGCAGACGCTGGCCGATATCCGCAAGCTGATCCCGGCCGAAACGCTGAGCTGGTGGCGGGCGATGCAGTTCGCGCACTGGCGCCGGGCCTATGCCCGCTATGCGATGGGGAATCCGGAAGAGGCGGTGGAGGATTACTATGCCGCGCTCGACTTCGCGGAGCGCCAGATTGCGCTGGATGCTGACGATGCCGATGCGCGCGAGAGCCGGTCCATCTATCATGCGGAAATGGCTTATCCGCTGCTCGATCTCGGGCGGATGGAAGAAGCCGAGACCAGCCTGCTCGGTGCGACGGAGTTCTTCCAGGCGCGCTATGACCGCGAGCCGGACCGGGGCGGCTACCAGCGCAATATGCTGGTCCAGCATGTGCAGTTGCACGAATTCTACAAGGGCTGGGGCGGGCACGAGGCCGAGCGCTGCGAGCACCTGAAGAAGATCAAGGATTACTGGGATATCCAGGAAGCCGCCGGCACGCTGCTGGAGAGCGACCGGCCGGAACTCGTCGCCTATTTCGACGCGTATCCGCTGTGCGACTGATCAGCGGATGAGGAGGCCCGCCAGCGCGGCAAGGGTCACCGCACCGGCGGCAAGATGGGCAAGGTCCATGCGCGCAAGGGGCGGGGCCGTGCTGCCGCTGTGCGGCCAGGGCGGCAGGTGAGTGAAGGCCGGGCCGAACAGGCCTGAGCGGCCCTCGACCATGCCGAGTTCCTTCAGGCGCAGGCCCGAACGGTGGAGCAACCTGTCGATCATCGCGCCGACGGTCTGGTCCACCAGGCTGGAGCCCCGGGCACGGTCTTCGCCGAGGCGGATGAGCCGGCCGGAGCGCAGGCGCAGGGCATACGCGCGCTGCATGATGCCGACGCCGAAACTGTAGGAATGTTCCAGCCGCGTTTCGATCGCCTCGATGTCCCGGTAGTCGAGCGTGAGGCGCACGCGCCGGTCCGCCGCCATCAGCGATCTTGCCGCCGGCAGGTCCAGGCTGACCGTGTCGTAACCGATGCCGATCTTCCAGCCATGATGGGCCACCGCCCCGCGCCAGGCATAGCGCGCAAGCACGAACAGCCAGAGCGCAATTGCCGCGGCGGCAAGGGCCGGGCGCCATTGGCCGGACACCGCCAGGGCCCCGGCAAGGATGCCGGCAATGACCGTGGCAAGGCCAAGGCCGGACGCCGCCGCATACGCCCCGGCCCAGCTGGACGACGGCCGGCGCACTACGCTGTCGATAAGATCGTCAAACGGCATCGCACACCTCCAGGCTTCCTATCCCTAGAGGCGCAGAATCCGGGCTTCGCGGATCGCGCGAATTTCAGGATTTCAGGCGGAGGCGGGGAAGACCGGCCAGCGTTCGGTGATGGCGCCGTTTTCGTAGACGGCGATGTCGCCGAATTGCAGGAAAACGGCCTCGCTCTGGTGCGGGCGCAGGAAGACGAATTCGTCGGGTTGGAGGGCGAGTTCCGGCCCGCCGTTCAGCATTTCCTGGTTCGAGGAACGCCCGAAGGTCTTGTTGTATTCAAGGCCCGGCGGGTCGACCGGATCGGCCAGCCAATGGCCGCCATGGATGAACACGGTCTTCTTCGCATTCGGGTTCCACGCTGCCGTGGCACCGTCGGCAAATTCGAGGCCGGGCATGTGCGTCGTCTCGAAGAATTTGATCACGGGCGTGGCGATGAAGCTTGCCGGCTGGTGCGGCGTCAGGAGTTCGGTGTCGAAATGCGTCGGCTTCACAAGGCAGGAGCCGGCCGAGACTTCATTGGCGATGTGGAGGTCTTCATAATAGCGATAGGTCGGGCTGCCGGCGGCATTGCGGGTGAGGCCGGTCATGGCCTCGGCGCCAACAAGGCTGCCAGCCTGGTCGAGCGCGCTTGTGTAGAGATCCCAGGCGCCTTTCAGCGCCCGGTCGCGCCAGCCCAAGGCGGTCGGCAGGGACGGGATGTGCGGCTCATATCCCATGAAGCCTGCAAATTTGAGGTTTGGATCGGCCGCGATGGCTTCAATGGCGGCGCCGAGCGCAGGGCCCGGCACGAAGCCGCCCCGGTGCAGGCCGACATCGAGTTCCAGCACGAGGCGCAGCGTGCGGCCCACCTTCCCGGCAAGGGCGGAATACTGCGCGAGGCGTTCCGGCGTATCGATCAGCCAGAGGACCTTGTCGGCGGCCTCCGAATGGCTGGCCGGCAGGGTCTCGAAATAGGTCTGTGCCGCGCGCACGGGCAGGGGCTTGCCGAGCAGCTGGCTGGCATCGGGCATGTCGACGGAGAGCTGCGAGAGCATGGGCTGGTTGAAGGTCATCA
>JAGQRO010000297.1 GCA_020425315.1 Hyphomonas sp.
CGACGACAAGGAAGTCGACATCGACGTGCCCGAAACCGGCGGACCGATGCAGATGTTCGACATTCCCGGCCAGGGCGGCTCGATGGGCATGATCAATCTCGGCGACCTGCTCGGCAAGGGCTTCGCCAATCGCACCAAGCGCGTGCGCACAACTGTGAAAGAAGCCTACAAACCCCTCCTCGACGAGGAAGCCGACAAGATGATCGATGAGGAGGCCATCGTCCGCGAGGCCGTGAATGCAGTGGAGCAGGACGGCATCGTCTTCCTTGATGAGATCGACAAGATCGCCGCTCGCGCCGAACGTGGCGGCGCCGATGTCAGCCGTGAAGGCGTGCAGCGCGATCTCCTTCCCCTGATCGAGGGCACGACCGTCACCACCAAGCGCGGCGCGATCCGCACCGACCATATCCTGTTCATCGCGTCAGGCGCCTTCCATGTCTCGAAGCCATCGGACCTCCTTCCGGAATTGCAGGGCCGCCTGCCGATCCGCGTCGAACTGGAACCACTGACGCGCGACGACCTGCGCCGCATCCTGGTGGAGCCGGAAGCAAGCCTTATCCGACAGTACGAGGCCCTGATGGCCGCCGAAGGCGTGACGCTGACCTTCGAGGATGCCGCCATCGACCGGCTGGCCGACCTTGCCGAAGCGGTGAACAACAATGTCGAGAATATTGGCGCCCGCCGCCTTCAGACGGTTCTGGAGCGCCTGCTGGACGAGATCAGTTTCGACGCACCGGACAAGAAGGGCGAGACAGTCACCATCACAGCCGACTATGTCGACAGTACCGTCGGCGCCCTCGCGAAGAATGCGGATCTTTCTAAATTCATCCTGTGACGGACGATCGTCAGACCTTGACGTTTGAAAGCAGTTCTACCGTCTGCCCATAACCTTCAACCTCAGGGATGAACAGGCAGGGTTTGCCATCTTCGTCCTTCCCCGGCTTTGGCAGAACGGTTGGCACCTCCATCGCACCGAAGCGCGACAGGGCATCTGTTGCGGAATTCGCAAGCGTCAGGCGCTTCAAATTCATCCGTGTCGGGAAGATGATGGTCGCGCGACCATCCGCTTCCTGCGCCAGCGCCTCGGCAGCTGACAGCCAGACGGCATCTGTCGTCTCCCGTCCATCATGTGCGGCAACCTGGTTCACCGGCGCGGGCGCGATGTAAAAGTGCGTGTCGAACCGTTTTGGCATCATGATTGGCGTGATCCAGTGCCCGAAATACACCAGAGAATCGAGCGCCAGCACAAGGCCGTTGTCACGGACAAGATCCAGGAAGCTCATCTCGCCCTTGTCGACTGCAGCACGGTGCGGGCTCAGCGCCTCGGTCACGTCAGTTCCGACCAAAGGTGCCCCCGGCCCCCGTGCCGTCGCATGCCGGGCAAGAAGCAAACCGCTTTCCTCGAAGGCCTCACGCACGGCGGCAATGCGGGCGTCCTGCTGCACCGGACCATAATCTCCATCGGTGTGGGCGTCCCAGTCCGGACGGGAATCGTCCGCGCTCGCCTTGCCACCCGGAAACACCAGCGCGCCGGCGGCGAAATCGATCTCATAATGGCGCTTCACCATCAGCACTTCCGGCGGGCCGGACGCGGCATCCCGCAGCATAAGGATGGTCGCCGAGAGCCTTGGTTCGCTTGGTGTCTTGTCCATTAAGCTTCCCCCTGTCGGGCAAATTTCATCGAAATGTGCCTCTGTTCTTACGCGTGATCTTCAGCCTCAGCCCTTAGGGAAGGCAAGAGCACCGCAGCAGAAGGCCGCAACCCATGAAACAGACATGGACGCAGACCCAGGTCCGCACCCTTCCGGCCCCGCCGATCCGCTTCCACACCGTGATGGACCTTGCTTCCGGCGATGCCCTCGGCATGGCGGCCGAACTGCCCGTCTGCTTCGAGGAAGGCCCCGCCTTCGGCCCGGCCCGCGCCCGGCAGGGCGAAGCCAATGCCGCCAAATGGCTGGCTGAGCGCGTCGGGGAGATCGCCAGCCACGCCCACTCCTTCCGCCACGATCATCGCCCGATCATCGTGCCCGCCCCGGTCGCCGCCCTGTCGAACCCGGATACGGCGCTGGCCTGCGATGTCCGTGTGCGCCGCACCTCGCTCTGCCAGCAGGAATTCTGCCTCGAATTCACAGACACCGCCTTTGCCGGCGATGCCGCCGACTGCACCAGCCGGATCGCGCACCTGCGCCGCCACGGCTTCCGCGTCTCGGTCGACATGCGCAAATCCTGGTGCACGCCGCTTGCCGACGGAATGCGCCTGCTGATCGACACGCTGCGCGTGGATGCCCGTCACCTGGATGATGACAGGCTTGTTGAAGCGTGTGAGGCCGCTGCAGCGGCCGGCATTATCGTGATCGCCGAACACGCCAGCTGGCGCGATGCGGATCACTTGGCCCGCATCGGCATCTCTGCGGCGATCAACCCGAGGACGGACGCCTAAGCGGCCGACTCTTCGGATTCCCGCTCCTCGGCGGCAGCCATTTCGGAATAGTGGTCCAGCTTTTCGAGCAGGTATTCGAGGTCATCCTTCGGGATGGCCTGGAACTGCGTCAGCACGCGCTCGATCATCCGGGCACGGAAGCGGGCCTTGTCGTTCGGGCCGCCATCATGCTGGGTTTCGTGGAAGACGTTCACAGCAGCGCGGAAGGCCGGCAGCATTTTGCGCGGCAGTCCGGCACGGTCGAACACGGCCTGCAAGCCCAGCGGCCCCGCATCATGCACCATCAGCCAGACACGCTGGTGCGCCACACCGGAGAGTTCAGCCAGCGAGTGCTCAACGAAGCCCATCTGACCGCAGCACAACGCCCGCATAATGAGAGAGTGAGTCAGGCGGCCATTTAAGTTCAGCTGCGACACGAAACGCGGCAGGTCATGGCTGCGCCCCGCCTGCTCCACCAGGTCCACGGTTGCGCGTTCGCGGGCGCCGGCCGCGAGATCGATGGCCATCTGGGCCGGCAGTTCGTGCCGGTTCACCAGCATGTCGAACAGCTGACCGGACACCAGCGACACCATCTTCTCGGCAATGTGGACCGGAATGTAGTCGCGCTTGATCAGGCTGCCCTGAATGTCTTCATCCTTGCCGAAGCGGCGCAGGGTCTCGTCGAAGGCGTGTTCGCTGAATTCGGCGCCGGCATTGGCGCTCAACGTACGCACGGCTTCGATTGCGCCGTGCTCCGAAATGACTTCCGTGACCGTCATCGATAGCGATTCGCGCGCGGCGATCGCTGCCTGCTTCGCGGCAGTGGTGGATAGGACCAGTTCGATCAGATCCTCATCCGTGAAGACCGGCGAGTCCTGAAGCAGCGGGATGGAGACGGCCTCGACATCCTGTGCCAGTTTCAGGGCCAGTTCGCGCGGCAGGATCGGCGAATTGCGCAGTGTCACAGACAGGGTGCGGCGCACCAGCTCGGCCGCATCGGCGGCCAGAATGCCCATGATTTCCTCGGCATATTTGCGCTCGCTCTCGCTCAACACATCCATCGCCATGCGCCGGCAGAGGCGGTGGGCGACGGAGGCACGCTGTTCGGGCGTCTCACCCTTGACCAGCCTGTGGATATCCTGGTCGGTGAGTTGGGGACGAATGCTTTGCACGCTCATTGCGGAGGAATCCCTGAATCAGTCTCTGCCGGACCATCGCGCAGCGCGGTTAACGCCCGGTTTACCACGCCGCTGCGGGTGCCCAAAAAGCAAGGCGCCGGACCCCTGAAGGGCCCGGCGCCATTGAGATTCTCTGGCAGGATGACTTACGCGTCGTCGTCCTTGAACAGGTCTTCGCGCGACACCGTCTCATCCGTCACGGTGGCGACGCCGAGAATGTGGTCCACGACCTTGTCCTCATAGATCGGGGCGCGCAGCTG